>JBHPGK010000014.1:0-28380 GCA_042570605.1 Candidatus Zhuqueibacterota bacterium | reverse complement strand
TTGCTGCTGAAAAAACATACCTAAATCTTTTCGCATGGCTGCATAATCAGGATAATTAAATTCTTTTTTTGTCTGCTGGCTGAATGCCTGATTAAATAAAAACAGTGCAAAAACCAAAACATAATACTTTTTCACAATTTTACCTCCGATTTTTTGTGGGAGTAATATTATTTTATTTCAAATAAATTGTTTTTTTTATTTTCACATTATTTTTGAATTTCATCCTGATAAAGTATATTCCGCTTGAGATGTTTCTTGGCTGCCATTCTATATGATTAATTCCTTCAGTTTGATTTCCGGTCAAAATATAATCCACTTCTTTGCCAAGAATATTATACGCCTTCAAATCGACATATCCGGAACCCGGTAAATAGTATTTTATTATTGTAGATGAATTAAACGGATTCGGATAAACAGCTATTATCTCAAAATTGTCAGGAATCCCTCCAGCCGGCTTGTCAGGTAAGAAATCCGGATCAATAATTGCGGTCCACAGGCTCAACTCCATATCATCCAACCGAATCCAAACAGGTCTGATAACATTATTATGAGCAGAAATATTATTATAATCGCCTAAAAACACTTTTTTATTCGGGATGAATGGTGTTTCACTGATTCTGTGGTTAGAGAATGTTTCTCCGCCATCTCTTGAGACGGCAAGGTAAACGTCCGTTCTGAGGTCATCATAATTCCGCCTGTCATAAAATACTATATAAATATATCCGGTTACCTTGTCGACAGTCATCCATGTGAAAAACTGATGTTTCCCCGGAGGATCATCATTGACCCTTTTTCGTACACTCCATGTCGCACCATTATCTGTCGATTTGCTTATCCAAATATCAGTGTCATTTACCCCTTTTTTCTGGTCAGCCCAGTTAATATAGATAGTGCCTTTATAGGGTCCATCACTTAAATCACATGCAGTAACCGGCATACCGTTGCACCGGTAAATACCCGGGATGTTTATTACCCATCCTCCCGGTATATGTGAAACAAAAACATCATTATCAAGCCATGTCTCGCCCTCATCAAATGACCGGTCAAAAACGAGTCCTGCCGGTCCGCTCCAAGAAACATAAACCTCTCCATCATGTCCCACGGCAGGTACTGCGCCTTCGACAGTATTATCGTCATCCAAACAGTCACCTGAAATTTTGTTAATATTTACGGCGTCACTCCATGTCTCACCATTGTCAACAGACCGGGAAAACATAATATTGCTCCTATGTTCCGGGTCAGTGCTTCCATAGACATCAAATTGTGTCCATGTAACGTAAATATTATTGAACCGGAAGTCAGCTACCGCCCATTCTTTGTCCTGCATTTTACCGTTCAATCCCGTGTATGAACCGTCCGACCATAGAGAATCAAGGTCCGTCAGTTTTTGACAGACGATCCGGTCTGCAAAAGCCGGACCGGGTGGATTTGACAGATGAAAAAAATAAAAACTTCCGTATTTGTCTGCTATTACACAAGGATCCCCATGAACTCCATGTGAAGATGTCATAACGCCGCCGTTTGTCCATGAATAGCCGCCGTCACTTGAATAAAAATAATGATTCATATTTGTACCGATCAGAATCTGATCAGTATTGACCGGATTTATTACTATAGACGGTTCATTTGGATCCCAGGTATTAATAATTTGAGAACTTACAAGAATGTTTGTATGCTGTGCGTTAACATGAGAGAAAGAAAATACTAAGGTAAAAATTAAAATTCCGAGTAAAATTTTACTCATAAATTTTCCGGATTTTCCACTTTTAAACATAATTTACAGTCTCTTTTTTTGATGTTTTTAATATCTATAGACACTATTTCATATATAGAATTTTTCTTGCAATCCTGATATCACCAGACTCAAAGCATACAATGTAAACACCCCCCGGTAATTCTTTTGGTCTCCACAGTATATCATAAGTCCCGGCTTCTTTTATCCCGGTATAAAGCGTTACTACTTTGTTGAAGTTAACATCATAAACGTTAACAGCAAATTTGCCGGTTTCAGGTAATCTGTATTTAATTAAGGCAGAATATCTCATTGGATTCGGACCGACCGAAATAATTTCGATATCGTTCAACAGGTAAACATCTTCAGCATAATATTCATCTATATTAACATTGTGGTCGATAATCGCGGTCCATAAACTGAGCCTGCCCCCGTTAAGCCGTGTCCAGATCGGACGTACTATTTTATCATGTGCGGATATATTCGTATAATCACCAAAAAAAACACCACTGTTTGGTGTAAAAGGCGACCAGCTTATTTTATGGTTCTTAAAAGTCTCACCGCCGTTTTTTGATACGGCAAGATAGACATCCGTTTGAAGGTCATCATAATTTCTCCGGTCGTAAAAAACAATGTACAGGTAACCGGTGGTCTGGTCAATTGCCATCCAGGTAAAAAACTGATGCCTGCCGGGAGGGTCATCATTTACACGTTTTGGACTGCTCCATGTGTTTCCGCCATCGATGGATTTAGCCATCCAGATATCCGTATCATCAGTACCATTGCGCTGGTCTGACCAGTTTATATATATGGTTCCACGGTAAGGGCTGTTACTTATATCGCAAATTGTAACGGGCATACCGTTACACCTGTTGATGCCCGGAATATCAAGGTCCCATCCTGCGGGGAAATCTGATACGAAAATATCCTCTTTCAGCCATGTTTTTCCACGGTCTTTTGACCTGTCAAAAACCAATCCTGCCGGTCCAGCCCAGGAAACATAAATCTCACCATTCGGACCAACAGCCGGAACGGCTCCTTCAGTGGTATTGTCACCATCCAGACAGTCCCCGGGTATCCGGTTAATGCTTTTTGCCTTAGACCATGTTTCACCACCGTCATTCGAGCTTGAAAACATTATGTTACTGAAATGATTGCTGTCAGGGCTTCCATATTTGTCAAATTGTGTCCATGTTACATAAATATTGTCTGTTAACGGGTCGACAATCCCCCATTCTTTATCCTGGAATTTAGGCTGATTCAATCCCATAAAAGACCCGTCTGTCCACGTTGAATCACCCTGTTTCAATTTCTGGCATACTATTTTGGATCCTATTGAACTTCTGGGGGGACTGGACAGATGGAAATAATAGAAATTTCCGGAATAATCGGAAATCACACAAGGGTCTCCATGTACCGATAAAGACGATCTTAAGATACTGCTTGTCCACGTTCTGCCGCCGTCTTTCGAACGATAAAAATAATTCAAATTCGATCCTGCAACAATATCTTTTGTATCCATATGATTTATTGAAATTGACGGCTCGTTCGGAGAATTCACAGCAGTGCTGTTTATCTTAACATTAAGGGGTTGCGAAAATCCCGTTGAAAAAAATAAAAGAAGTAAAATGCTGACAATTTTTATCTTCAGATTCTTTATACTTAAACAATATCTCATCATTTTTTCCCTAATAAAAATATTTCCAATTCTATTTTTTTAATTTCCTTTTAACACGTTCAATATGATCTGAAAATCTTGTAATATCCCGAAAAGATATCTTTTTCGCTTTGGACAGTGCTGTTTCAAAGGTGGTTTTTGCCAGATCAAGCTGTCCGCTGTTCTCATAAACCCATCCAAGCGACTCAATAACGAAGGGATCATCAGGATTATTCTGCGCATTAAATTTAAATAATGCAATAGCTTCATTAAATTTTTCCTGCCTCATAAGAGCCGAAGCAAAAATTCTTACCGCACTTTGATTAATACCTATTTCATATCCGTATATATTCTTTAATGTATCTCCATACTTTTTAATTTCTTCTACTCCCCCATCCAATATTTCTTCAGGGATATCTCTCCAGTCGGTGAATATCCATTTTAAAGCATCATAAACCGCCTTGAACGGAGCTGAATAATGGTCCTCATTGTCCCAGAAAAAGTATAAATATTTCAACCCTTTTTTCGGGTTGTTATCCAATAGTTCAGTAAAAGCTTTAAACCTTTTTTGCAATTCCGGAATCTGTTCATTATCGTTGACCGTAAAAAGAAAATTATTTTCAAACTTCATTTCTTTTATGAATCTTTCAGCATTTTTCAGCATGAAATTATCTTCCCCGTCATAAATAAACCAGGGTACGGTCGCAATATAGGCACTAAAAACCTCCGGCTGGGTCAGAAGTGAATAAATACAGAAAACGCCCCCCCATGAATTAGAATGCAGAATCCGGAAAGGATGAGTGCGGTATTTGGCGTCAATGAAAGGGATCAACTCCTCCTTAAAAAAAGAGATGAACCTGTCTGCATTCCCGCTTCCGGGCCTGCTTTCAATTTTTGTAGGAATAAGGTCGCCGGAATTGTAGGTTTCAAGATGTACATAGATCATTTCCGGGATCTGATAAGGGGAAAGCAGGTCTACAATACCGGCGTTATGGAGAAAATACGACTGTACAGTATAAAACACAGGATATTTGCTGTTCGATGTTGAATAGTCAGACGGCAGATAAACAGAAAGTTTTATGTCCTTTTGATAAATGTTTGAATAAAATTTAATCGATTTTCCTGCAATTATATTTTCTTGCTCCTGTGCTATCACACCAGAAGGAATCAAAACATAAATTGACATTATAAAAATCAAAATTCCCAAAAGAAATGTATGTTTGGCTTTCAAAATATTTTTCTCCATTTATAAATATAGTTATTTTAATCCAACCTTTTCCGCCAGAGGAATTCTGTCGGAGATCAAAGTCATAACCGCCATTGCAGTCCCATATGCTTTTGATCTTTCAAATATCCTGTCATTCCATGTTCCGTCTGAGTCTATGGTTTTCATGATCAGGTTTTTCAGGCGTGTTCGTTCGTTCACACGGACATTTTCGGGTAACATTTCGACTGCCTGCGCGGCATAATAATGCCCGAAATAAAAATAATATGGAGCTATTCCATAAGGCGGTTCGTGTGTTCCGGGCTTTTTACGTCTCTTTTCCAACTCGTCCCAGTATTTATGAAATGCTTCAACCGCATTTTGAATATTTTCAATGGAGCTTTCCCCAAGCAGATATAATGTTGTTTCAGCTAAAGCGGAGCGGGCAATTGAGCCTTGAATTGCAGATCTTTCAGGTTTATCATACATTCCTTTTTTGCCGGAATATTCAAATGCACCCGATGAATACCTTGCCGCAAGCAGTACATCTTTAGTTTTCCGCAAAACCTGAGGAGGCACATTCACTCCCAGAGCTTTTGCCCATATCAAAGTCTGTGCAACCGGACCGGTAACAAAAGTTGCCTGCTGGCTCCGTGTGGCATAATTCCAGCCCCCCTGCGGCAGTTCTTCTTCGAGTAGTATTTTGACGAGATCCGGTATCCATTTCTCAATTGAAGCTCTTTGTTTTGAGGACACATAGCTAAAACCGGCATTCTTTAGATAGCAGAACAGCTGCAGGGCATAGGAATGACCCCATAGCCGCACATCATATGTGTTAACAGTGCTCGGTTTCATGAGAGGATGCTCCAGTCCTTCAAGAATAAAATCGATCCCTTTTGAAAAAGCTCCTGCAGCTTCTTTATCACTGTCATTATTGACAAAGAGCAGCATCTGGCATACAATTGCGGTACCGCCAACTTTATATCCGATCGGTATTTCTCCGCCAACGCGGTAAACACCCTCATAGGGCCAGGACCCGTCTTCCTGCTGCGATTTCACTATTTGTTCGACTGCAGTCGATATAACGGATTCAATTTCGTTATTATTATTCTGAGCAAAAGCAACGGAAAACAAAATCGTTATCAAAACTGTTATCAGATATTTTTTCATTATTTTATCCTCGTATACGCTTATTTTTCCGAAATTTTCTTCTTTACACGTTCCACGCTGGTCTGAATCCTGTCAAGGCTCCGTGTAGAAACTTCCTTTGCCATATCATGAGCAGTTTGAAAGTTCTTCAAAGCAAGCTCCAGCTGCCCTGTATTTTCATAAGCCCGGGCGATCCACTCATAGTGAAAATACCGTGCCTCCATGTTTTGGATAATATATCGAAAAACATTAATTGCTTTGTCATACTGTTTTTCACTCAGCATTCTATATGCATAACCACCCAAGGGAGCCTGGTTTATCCCAATATCATAACCATAGATTTCAGCTAAGGTTTCTTTATATGATTTTAGTCCATCGAATCCTGCATCCAATACACTTTGAGGAATTTCCCGCCATTCTTTGAAGATCCATTTCAATCCGTCATAAAGTGTCCTGTGACCAATTGAATAATGGTCTTCTTCATCCAGAATTCTATGAAAGACCCTCAAGCCTTCTTGAGGATTTTCATCTAAAATTTTCGTAAACTCAATATAACTTTCTCTCAATCCCGGATCAGGGTCATTCCCTATTCCCATAACCAGAAAGTTGTTTTTGAATCTCTTTTCAGCCAAAAAAATTCCGGCATTCTTTAAAATAAATTTCTCTTCCTTATCATAAATGAACCATGGCGTTGAGGCTATACAGGCATTGAAAATATCCGGTTGAGTTAATAAAGCGTAGAGAGAAAACAGTCCTCCCATATAATGACACCGGAGTATTCTGAATGGCTCTGTACGATAATTCGATTCAATAAAAGGGATCAGCTCTTCCTTGAAAAAAGCCAGGAACCTGTCTGCATTCCCGGTTTCCGGACGGTTTTCCAGTTTTGTAGGAGAAAGGTCACCGGCTTTATAATCAACAATATGCACATAGATTATTTTAGGGATCTGACCTCTGGATAGATGGTCCAGTGTTCCAAGAGTATGCAGGTCGTATACATCTATTCCAAAAAGGACAGGGTATTTATTTTCGGAATTTTCATAATTTTTCGGCAGATAAACAGAAAGCCTGATATCCTGCCCATATATTTTTGAATACATTTTTATCTTTTTTCCGACTACAATATCTTCACCTTTTATCTGTGCGGGCAGATCTTTGTATGGAAACGGAACAATGAAAAACCCGGTTATTAGAATGAATACAAAAATATTTTTTGCCCTACTGTTCATTTTAAAATTCCTCAAAGTTTATTTAATATTAAATCTTTTCAAAATTTCCTGAGCATTAGTGTTTTCGGGATTCAGTTCAAGTGATTTTTTATAATTTTTAACTGCCTGCTCGATTTTTCCGGCATTAAGGTAACTTTCGGCAAGACTGTCATAAGCATTTGCTGATTCCGGAAAAGCCAGGACGTTTAATTTAAAAATATCAACCGCGGTTTCAAAAGCACCTAATTTATACATATACTCATAACCAAGCCTGTTAATAACTGCCTGGTTCAGGATAGTAGTACCTGGAAATTTTCCCTTAACCTTCTGATAAAGTCTAACAGCGTCAGAGGATCTGCCGTTATAAATCAAATTAAGAAAAACTGTTTCTTTTGGGGGAGGTTCAATACCGGATTTTTTCTCTTTTTTGATCGAGATACCGGAAAAATGTTTTTCAGGATCGTCATTTATAAAATCAGCCGCTTTCTGACTTTTTTTAAGATGCGCATCAAGAAAATTCAAAGCATACATGCATACAGTTTCATGAGCAGCCCTGCCGTCCACATCCATCGGTCCCCAGTACATCGGCACCTGGTTTTCAAGCCCGAACATGCTGTAAGAATTGAAATTTACATGCTGTGATCCATCTATCCCAACAATGTATATATCTGAAAATTTTGAGGTGTTAAAAAGCGATTGTTCATGCCGGATATAAGCTTCGAACAGCCCCCTTTCAGTTCTTGTCAAATGCATCAGCGGAACCCTCATATTATCTACATTATAATGTGAGGACTGTCTCAAAGCATCAGCAGGTGTAGCGATCATCATTCCGCCGTCAATGGTAACAAGCACATCCACGTTCTCATTTTTCATAGCCAGCAGAAGTCCCGACTGGGCACCGAGGTCAAAACCCATAACTCCAAGGGTTTTATCTTCCACATATGGCAATGACATGCAGTAAGAGATGACAAATTCCATGTCCCTTATCTGTGTATGAATACCTCTTACATCATAGTTGACAAACCGGGAATCCGTCCCATAAAGAGGGCATGTTGCTACAACATATCCATGACTTGCCAGATATTCACAAATTATAAAATGTGAAACGGGGGACTCGTAATAAAGACCCTGCCCAAATACAATCAGGGGAAATTTATTTGCAGCGGGTTCGGCATTTCTAACCGATGAAGTTTCCGATCTCAATATTGTTGTATGATTATCCTCATTAACTCCCCTGAAAAGGTTCAAGGCTTTCACTTTTTCCATATCGAGTTTCCCTTTTTCATCGGTAATCAAACTGTAATCGATCATCATGAGTTTTACATATTCTTCAAAAAACATATTCCTGTTATCAGGGCTTTTTTCAGCAGGATACCAGACGTATATACGAATATTACGGTTACCTGAAAACTTGTCATTTTTGTTCCTGTCGTTCTGATAGAATGCCCGGGAATTATCGACCTGTTCAACGATCCTTAACCCGACATTATAAGTACCTTTTTTCAGATTACCTGAAAAATTAAACTCCTGGCCAGACACATTATTTGAAATAAGAAGTGAACAGATACAGATAATAAAAGTACATATTTTTGAATAATTCATCGATGTCTCCCTCATTAAAAAACATCATCTTTTTTCTAATTCAGCTATCCTCGCTTTTGCATTTGCATTGTTAGGATTCAGTTCAACAGCTTTTTTATAGTATTTTATGGCATTTTCTTTATCACCTTTGGTCATATATGCCTCAGCGAGGTTTTCAAAGGCGGCAGCAGATTCCGGAAAAATATTTACACTGCATTCAAATATAAAAACAGCTTCATCGACTTTTTTTTCGTATAAAAACAGGTAACCCAGTTTTTGATATTCAGGTTCAAAAAAACTGTAATTGTTATTGGGGGAGTTTCTCATTTCCTGAAATTTTATTTCTGCAGCTTTTATGCCTGATTTTCTCAGAACCTTCTCAATTACACCAGTAGAAGATTCACGGAACTGCCTCCAGAAGGCTTGCATTATTATTTGATGATGGATTTCGAGTTCTGCTTCATTAAATCCTAATTTTTCCAGATATGAAAATTTATTTTTAAGGGCAAATTGCTTTTTTACATCCTCAAAACCAATGTTTTTTGTTTGAATTTTTGAAATACCTTCCCACAATTCAACAATGTAATCATACCAGATTGACATTTCTGCGCGGGTAAGCAAAGGACCGTGACCGGGGACAATTTGTTCAACATTGTTATTATTAAGAGCTTCACTTAGTGTTCTTATCCATCTGGGAACATCAATTTTTTCTTCAATGTGAAAATAGGTAAGAAATTTTTTGTGATAAAAAACATCTCCGACTATCAATATTTTTTCTTCAGGTATGTGAATTAAAATATCATGTGCTGAATGAGCAGAACCAAAGTAAGTCAGCTTCAAATTAATGTCATCAAGGTTTATGTTCAGACAATCATTAAAAGTCATATTCGGAGGAGTAAAAACAAATCCTTTCTCATAATTTTCATATATTTTATTCCATAAATTAATCTCTGTTATAAGGTTTTCAGCATCATTTGAATCCGGAGCAATATTTTCAAGTCTCTTTTTCATTCCTGCTATTTCCTCTTTTCCTTGAGCAATTATAGCCGGTAAGAAATTCATATACTGGTGCATACCATCAACACAGTTCTCATGCCCTACAATCAGGCAATTATTAAAAACCTGATTACCGCTTGTATGATCCCAGTGACCGTGAGTATTTATTATGCAAAAAAAATCACTCCGCTTGAATTCTTTCTCAATCAGTTCCCTAAGTTGATCCATATAACTGAAAGACCTATAAGTGTCAATAACTATAATTCCTTTGTTAGATAGAACAGCAGTAATATTAGTATTAGTTAGAGTCTCATTAAAAACAATTGTTCTGTCGCTTAATTTCCTCATCTCAAATGGAAATTCTGAATTAACCTGACTAAAAGCTGAGAAATTTAAAACAACTAAATTGACAATTGCAGATAAAATGCTGCAAAATTTCATAACATTAAGTTGTAAAAACATCAATTTTCCCTTTCCAGTGTTTTTAACCTGCTTTTTGCATTATCATTATCCGGATTCAATTCAATAGCTTTTTTGTAATATTTTATGGCATTTTCGTTATCCCCTTTTGTCATATAAGCTTCAGCCAGGCTGTCGTAAGCATTCCATGAACCGGGGTAAGCCAGAACATTTAACTTAAACAAGTTTACAGCATCATCGGTTTTTCCCTTCTGAAGGTAATTATATCCCATAACGTTGATCTTAGCTTCATTAAAAGGTATTTCATTTATACCATCTTTTACAAGCTTCTCAAAATACTGCAATGCCTCAATTGTCCCTTTGTTATAAAGTATATTAAGAAAATCTGATGATTTCAGAAAACTTAAGGCAAGCCTGTTAAATACTTCCGGTTTTTCCAAAGGGACAAGATGAGCGGAGTTTTTAACTACCACTCTTTCCGAATTTTTTATTCCTGCTTCTATCGCCCCGGCATGTGCATGTACATCAGGGATATCATATTCACCCACAACTATCAAAGTTGGAACCTTTATTTCGCCAAGAGCACCGAGTGCTAGGCGTTTTGGGCCTCTGCTAAACCGGTTTTTTCTGAAATCATAATTGTGGGGATTTTTCAGCATTAATTTCAAAGCTTTTTCCTTTGCTTCCTTGTTTTTGAAATATATTGTGTAAGGGTCCTCTTTAAACATATAGTTTATGAGTTTTTCAGGGTTGGGAAAATATGTTGCATCTATTCTTCCGCCTCTTGACAAAAAATGCGGCGTATACCCATAACCGCTTACAACAGCTCCCACAAGCACAAGAGCTGTTACTTTATTTGGGTATTCAAGAGTAAAATCTATTGACAACCCTCCACCGGCTGACATACCCATAACGGCAGCTTTTTCGACGTTAAAAAATTTAAAAACCGAGTTCAAATCCTCTACGTTGGAAAAAGGTGTTTCCGGCCAGGTTGACTTACCGTAACCCCTTCTATCATACCTGATAACCTTATAATTTTCAGCAAAAGCCAGAAACTGTCCGTCCCAGGTTGCATTATGCAGACTGCCGTCATGAACCAGGACAATTACATCTCCCTTACCGGCGGTTTCATAATAAATTCTTCCATCTTTTACATCAATAAAACCTGATTCAACCTTTGGTTTTACCTGTCCTAATTCATCAGAATTTGCATTGATGTTTTTTGAAGCTGAAATAAAGATTAGTGAAAAGAAGACACACACAATGTATAAAAGTGAAATTTTCATTTTCATATTATTACTCCTTTTTCAAGTTTTCAAAAACTTTAGTGCTTACCCAGTAAATATCCCTGTTTGCAGTATAAAACAGATATTTACCGTCCGGTGAGAGTGAAGGACAGATATTAACGCCGGGTGTATTAACGGTATCCCCGAGATTGACAGCTTTACCCCAGGTGCCGTCTGCTTGACGAAAACAGATATAAAAATCACCTTCACCTCCCTGTCCTCCGGGCCTGGTTGAATCAAATATGATGAATTTTTCGTCCGGGTCAACTGTGGCGTGTATCCCGGCGGCAGGAGAATTTATCTCGCCGTCAATTATCTCAATTTTTCCAAACTCACCGTTTATAATTTCTGTTTTTCCCAATCCCATGCCATTATCACCGAAAACGAACATGAATACATTACGATCATTAGAAGAAGTAATGTACATCCCTTTTCCCAAATGCTGATGATTTACCCAATTATCACCAGACCTTTCCATAACCCAGATCTCTGCCTGCCTGTTCTGCTCAGTTGTACCCGGCAGTGGTTTTGAAGTGCCATAAAACAGTTTTTTGCCATCCGGAGTTATATGAGGTTCAAAATCGAAATATTCTCCGGAAAACGGAGCAATCTCAGGTGCAGTCCAGCCGTTTTCTGTCAAACGGCTGACCATAATGGTATTTCTTCCGCCATTATCTTTCCTCCGGGTAAAATACATTTCCTTACCGTCCGGCGAAAAAGTAATACCGAATTCAAAATGACCATTAGTCGATACGATCCCGGGCGCGAAAATTTTCCCTTTAATTCCGGGAGGATTTTGACCCAGGTAATTTCCGGATAAATCTGTCAACTGCCCTTCTTTATATTTTGATGTTTCCCGGGTTTCATTTTCTAAATCCAAAAGCGTACCATTCATTCGACTTATTTCTCCTTTAGCATGTTCATTTTCAGGATTCAGGTCTAACGATTTCCGGTAGCATTCCATGGATAGTTCGGACTCTCCAATATAACCATATGCCTCGCCAAGACTGTCCCATACATTCCATGAATCAGGGAAATTTTCAGTATTGATCTTAAAAACTGCAACAGCTTCATTCATCCTGCGTTCACCAAGAAATTTATAACCGAGTGCATTGAACTCATTTTCATCTATATAATAATTGTTACTATTTCTTATATCCTTATCAAATTGAGATAAAGCCTCTTGCAGTCCTTTCTCATTGATCAGAGATTCCAGTTTTCCCGAAGCAGATTCTTTGAATTTATTCAAAAACGTTCTGATATTGTTATCATGAACCCGTTTAGTACCTTCAGAACTCAGATCGATGCCGGTAATCCAGTTAAATTCTTTATCCAGTGACAACTTTTCAAGCACTGCTTCTGTTTTTGACCCTGCTTTAAATTCAATTTCAACTTTATTCCATAAGGTTTTTAAGTACTTATAAACCACTTTCAATTCATCACCGGTCATCTGACTGTGACCGCAGACGACAGTTTTTATCTCAGGCATTTCATTAAAAACCGTTTCAAAAGCAGCTATCCATCTTTTTATGCCAGGATCACCGGAATAAACCGGTAGAGAAAGAGAGCCACTGATAAATGTATCCCCTATAAAAATGATACTTTCTTCCGGTATATATATAAATATATCACTTTCCGTATGTGCCTGACCCAGATAGATCATTTTTAGTGTCATTTCCCCTATGTTCAGTGACATCCTGTCATTAAAAGTTATCTGAGGCTGTGTGACTTTATAATCCTTTTTAATATCTTTAAGAAATATATTATTATAATCTACGACCTCCTGCCATGCTTTTCCTTCTTCCGTATCAAGTCCAAAATTTTCAGCACGTTGTTTCCAGGTATTAACAGCTGATACTCTCTCCTCGTAAAAATTTTCGAGTCCTGCTTCGAAACGCTGCATTGCAGGGATCGCATTACTATGCCCGATTATTTTTGTATTTTTAAATACCTGATTTCCCCCGGCATGGTCGAAATGATGGTGCGTATTAATAACATAAATAAAATCATCCCTCCCAAATTCCTTCACAATCTCTTTTTTGAATTTCTCGGCAATTGTGTTTGAAAGATGAGTATCGATGACAATCAAACCTTTATCGGTTGCCACGACACAAACATTAGGACCTAAATTACCTATTCCGAATCTGAATACAGCTACCCGGTCACTTATCCTTATAACTTTTACCGGTAAGTTGGGCTCCTGTGAATATACAAGTATAGAAAACAACGATAATATTAATAGAATTATCAAAGTCTTTTGCCTTTTCATAGATTACTCCCTTTTATTTCAAATCAGCAGGTTTTAATTCTTCAATGACTTTTGTACTCACCCAGTAAATGTCCATGTTTTTTGTGAAAAACAGGTATTTCCCGTCTGGCGATATATAAGGGCATAGATCGTTCCCAGCGGTACTGAAATCTTCACCAAGATTGACAGCTTCACTCCATGAACCGTCATTCTTTTTGAATGAAACATAAAAATCACTCCACCCGAATCCTCCCGGGCGTGAAGAATCAAAAACAATATAATTCTCATCGGGAGCAATAGTAGGGTGTGAATCAGCATAAACTGTATTTACGCCGCCTTCAAGAATTTCTTCATTATTATATGTCCCGTTTTCAAAAGTTTCTTTAACGATAATCCCCCTGTCGGATTCCGGAATCAATTTTGAGTAAAATATACTTCCATCTTTTGTTGTTGATGCATATATCCCATCCCGGAATTTTGAGGGTTCCGTCCATTTGTTACCGGACCTTTCCGACACCCATATCGTTCCCTGTCTTGAAACAAAAAGTCTTTTACCTTCGGAGGAAACATGAGGCTCACCTCCTTCGATATTAACCGGTTCAGGTGCAGTCCAGCCATCTTTCTCCAGTCTGCAAACCTTGATCTTGCCTCCGCATGCAAAATAGAACTCTTTTCCATCAGGTGAGAATGAACATCCCAACTCGAAATTGTTCTTTACAGATACAATCCCAGGTGCAAAGACCTCCGGAGTTTTTCCCGGTAGGTCCTGACCAAGATAATCACCTTTTAATCCGGTATTTTTTCCAGGTGAATATTTGGAAGGTTCTGAAGTCTGATTTTGCATGCTTCCGGACAGTCCGCCCATTCTCTTTTTTGCGGTCAAACCATCGGTGCTTTCTGTACAGAACTGCAGGGCTTTTCTGAAACTCTGAAATGCCTCATTAAAATAATTTCCCGCCGTGTGATAAACTTCACCGAGGCTTTCCCAGGCTCTCCATGATTCCGGGAACAGCTCTGACGAAATTTTTAAGACTTCTATTGCATCAAATAATTTACCTTTTTTAATCAGTCCATTTCCAAATTCTAAAAATTCAGATTCTTCTATAAGAAATTGTTCCTTTTCAGCTCTTATTTTTTCAAATTTTTCTTTTGCTGCTGATATCCCGGAATTTTCATAGGCTTCTTTTATAACTTTTACAGCAGATACTTTTATCTGTTTCCAGAATAGATCAAAGTTGATATTATGCGACCTTATAACAGCCGGATCGTCAATATTCACATTCAAAAATCCGTTAAACCTGTTTGCCATCGAAAGATGTTCTTTAATGGTCTCAAAGTCGTATCCGTTCTTTTTGGCAGTGGAAATTCCCGAAAACAAAACATTTAAATATTTTCCGAGTGCTAAATAATATTCTACGGGCATTTCCTGGTGTCCGCCGATGACATGTTTCAATTCACCTGAATTATCCTTGACAAAATTAATTGCTTCTATCCACCGGGAAATATCGAATTGTTCATTGGTAAAAACCGAAAGACCAAGTGCTTCCCCGTAGAACTGGTCGCCGGTAAAGATCAACCCTTCTTCCGGGATTGCTGCCAATATTCCGGTATTGGTATGACCATTTCCATACCAGACCAGTTTTACCGTTATATCATCGAGATGAAGAGTCATTTTATCACCGAACGTGACTTGCGGCGGCGTGACCTTGTAACCTTTTTTTATATCTTGTAAGAATATCCTGTTATAGTCCACAACCTCCTGCCACCATTTCCCTTCTTCCGAATCAGGTCCGAGATTTTCTATCCGCTGTTCCCAACTCTTAAGAAGCTGTTCCCTTTGAACACTGAATTCACTTAACCCGGCTTCAAATTCCTTCATTGCCTGAATACTATTTACATGTCCAATTATTTTTGCTTCACTGAATAACTGGTTCCCGCCGCTGTGGTCAAAATGATGGTGCGTATTTATTATATAGGCAAAATCATCCCTGCCGAATTCCTTAATAACGGCATCTTTTATTTTCCCGGTAATTGTATTTGAAAGATGCGTATCGATAACGATCAAACCTTTTTTTGAAGCAACAACTGTAACATTTGAACTGTAAGGATTTGTACCGAGTCTGAATATTGCGGTACGTTCACTTAATCTGTTTACAATAACAGGAAGATCAAGTTCCTGCGGAAAAGCCTGTGAACATAAGAAGATCGAAAAAATTATTAAACACGATATCTTGTCAAGTTTCATAACTATTTCCTGTCTATTTGGGCAGATCATAAAATTCATTCAATATTTTAAGTGCAATTTCAGAATTATTATTTCCAAACAGAATATTTCCAAGCAGGATAATCAGATGTTTATCGTCTATTGCACGTATAATTCGAGTAACGGTACCACCGTCGTGCATAACAATTTTCTTCGTTTTTTCACCAAAAGATAACTCTCGAATATCCCAGCCGTAACCGTAGGGCCTATTCCATTGAGGATTGTGTGGAATAAACATTTTTTCTATATATTTTTGAGTGAGTATTTTATTACCGTATAAAGCCTGATCCCATTTGTACAGATCTTCAACGGTTGAATACATACCTGAAGCACCTATTGTTTGAGAAAGGTCTCTGCCGGGTCTTTGCAATATTTTGCCGTCTTCTTTTTTATAGGATGCAGCCAGATTTGCTATATGTGTTTCGTCCTCAATAAATCCGGTATTACTCATACCAACCGGATCAAGAATATTTTCCTTCATTACCGTTTTAAAAGATTTACCCGTGATCTCTTCTACTATTCCTGCTAAAATAATATGGCCGATACCATAATGAAAATCAGTCCCGGGTTCAAATTCAAGGTCATTGCTGAATTTATCAAGAATAAGCTGTTTAAAGGAAAAGATCTTTTCGGGTGGGATTTTTTTCCAGTCCGGCGGTGTAATGCCGTGAGTATGTGTAAGCAAATGGTGCACGGTTATCCTGCTGCCCGTATCCTTACGGTATTCAGGATAGTATTCAGACAGTTTCCCCTGAAGTGAAATTTTTCCTTTTTCCACAAGCTGCATAATGAGTAAAGAAGTAAACTGTTTGGAAATTGAATAAATCGGGAATCTGGTATTTACAGCAGCCGGCATGTCTGATTCAAAATCCATATAACCATATGCTTTTTTAAAGATCACTTTACCGTCATCTGCTACAAGGACAGTACCGTTAAAACTGTTTAGATCATAGTAAGATTTTATCAATTCATCAATTTTTTCGGATCTTGTCTGCGCCTGAACAAAAACAATATTGATGAACAGAATGAAAAAAATAACGAAATTCCATTTATTATATTTGGGCATGTTCTCTCTCCTTTGGTTACTTCAAGTTGTCCTTTTTTGTTTTTTAACAGATCAATATCAATCCGTTAAAAAGTCATTTCGAAACGCTGTTATATATAGTCTCAATCCATTTATCCGAAGTTACATCCTCAAAAACGGTCCCACTCCATGAAGCCCAGTCTTTTAAAATATTCTCTTTTTTTATTTCCTCAAGCATCTTCCCGTCATTTTTTGCTGTTGAAACTTTATTTATAGTATTAACCACCATTTTCCGGTATTTTTTCAGGTCATTTAAGGTATAGTTCTCTCCATGACCAAATACCAGAATAACATCCTCCGGAAACATTTCTAATACTATATCAATATTTTTGACAAGGTCTTTAACACTTCCGCCATTGTCCAGTTTAACAACAGGGAACGATCCGGGTAAAAACATATCTCCCAGACAAACAATATTGGCGGTCTCAAAATACACAATGATATCATCATCAGTATGAGCCCCGGACATGTAAATAAGTTTAATTTTTTCACCATTAAAATACAGTGTCAAATTTTTTTCGAAAGTCATTGTTGGCAGAGATTTTTTCAATATCGTTCTATCAAATGGGAATCCCTCCCAATCAATATATTCCAGAATTTGTTTTCTTGAGTTCGAATGAGAAATAACCTCTGCATCTTTACCCAGAGCATGATTTCCTGCAATGTGATCCCAATCGGCATGAGTATTAATAATATATCTTATTTTACCGTTTCCCAGTTGGCTTAACTTTGAAATAACTTCTTCAGCATTTCCATGAAATCCTGAATCAACCAGTAACACCCCATCTGAACCAATGAATGCAAATATGTTTACGAAATCGCTAATGTAAAGTTTATAGATATTACCTTTAACTCTGGTTACTTTTACTTTGTGATCTTCCTGTGAAAACAGTGCTGATACAGAGAAAATGATAACAAGCGCTGTCAGAATTGATTTTGTTTTTTTCATCATTAATCCTTTACTTTTTTACAGTAATATCGTAATAGATATATTCCAGCCAGTCATTACATTTTGTGACCGGGGTTTCCCAATTTTTCCAGTTTTTCAATATTTCTAATCTTTTCATATCTTCAAGGCTCAAACCTTTTTTTATACTCTGATCGACGATATCAATTGTTGCCAGTATCATTTCCCTGTGCTTTTTTAAATCTTCAATGGAATAATCATTTTTAATATGACCGGTAATTATCCTTACATTTTCAGGCATTATTTTTATTATTTCCTGAAGACCTCTTGCTAAGCCCCTTACGCTTCCTCCCCGTTCAATATCGACAGATGGGAACATAAAATCAGAAATAATAATGTCCCCAATATGAAGTATGTTTGAATCTTTAAAAAAAACAATTATATCCCCATCGGTATGACAATTGGGCAGATGTGTCAGCTCAATCGTTTCAGCATTAAAATACAATTTCATATTATTTGTAAATGTAATGTCAGGCAAAGCATATTCCGGAAATGCTTTGTAGGTGTCCCCCATCAGTTCCTGGTCTTTCGACAGCCATTTTAGAACGCTCTCATGCGAAATAATAGTTGAACTTTTTCCGAAAAGTTTATTCCCAAAGGTATGGTCATGATGCCAGTGCGTATTTATAATATATTTAACATTATCATTACCAAGTTTTTTCAGCTCTAACTGCAATTGTTCTTTTGATATAATGTCTGCCATATCGGACAACAGCACACCATCATCCCCCATATAAGCGAGAAATGAGACGGGGAACCTGTGAAACTTATATAAATTTGGTGTTACACGGATTACCTCTATCTCATCACTTTGCCGGGAAAATGAGAGGCAAAAAAGAATTGAAAGAAAAAGTAAGAAAGAACATACATACCTTTTAAACATAGAAATTTCTCCAAATGTAAACTTTATATTCAATTTCTTATATTTACTATCTAAAATATAAAATACTTGAAGGTATCTCCTGTTTTTTTATACCGGGACCATCATACTTTACCTTTAAATATTTTCCAACTGCCCATGGATTAGTATATATTACCTTAATTGAATGCATACCTGCTTCAAGATAAGCAGAATAACTTCTTTCCTTCGCTTCGGTTATCCCCGGTTTATGAATAAACAACCGGTTATCTAAATACAGACGGCTTAATCCATTAGAGAAAAGATAAAAAGTGTACTGTCCTTCTGATGGTATACTTATACATCCATCAAATTGAATAATAAAACCGTCTTCCCTGTCACTGAGATCAAGGTCAAAATTTTCTGCAATGCCCGCTTTTCCAGGATTGAACGAATCTAAGTTTATCGTCTCGTTAAAATAAAATAATCGTTTTTCAAAATATTTATATTTTAGTCCCTGTCTAAGATTTCCCGGATTATCCACTGCACGGAATATGGAAGCAGATTTAAATTCAGCAGTAGTTGTGTTGCTTTCGCCTAGATTTCCTCTAAAAACTTTTGCCTTAATTACTGCCGGACTGCTGATTTTTATGTCCTCTTTAAACAGTTCAGATCTTCTTGTAGGCTCTTCCCCATCCTGCGTATAGCGTATTTCACCGCTATTACTGCTGAGCGAAACACTTAACGATTTTCCCTGCCGGATCTCTCCGCCGGAAGGTATAATCTCCGGAGTTGAAATAGAACTCCAGTTATTAAAAACCGACAAAAGTCCTTTGTATAGTGATTCAAAAGGCACATGGCCCTCTTCCTCAATGTCCTCAAGTTTCCATTTGAATCCCCGGGGCGCTTCTGCCTCGAATAATTGTATCAGTTTTGGAATATAATAAACTGCAGCAGAAAAGTCTTTTGCTCCGTAAATTATGTAAAGATATTTATTCAATGTTCTGTTAGATTTCAAAAATTTTTCTGCCTGCTTTAAAGTAAATCCGTCCGCAAAACCCAATGGCGGACTGCTTGCAATATATGCACTGAAGTATTCAGGTTTTGTGAAAAGTGAATATATAGTAAAATCACCGCCTGCAGAAGCTCCATACAGAATTCTGTAATCTGTTGTACGATAGTTCTTATCAATAAATGGAATAAGCTCTTCTCCAATGAATTTCAAAAAATCCCCGCCTCCGCCGCTTTCTTCTAAAAACTCCATTGGTGCGGGAGCAAGATCTCTGGACCGTTTTGTGTTTGGAATACCAACGGTGATCATCGCCGGGAATCCACCCCTTGCAAAGTATCTAACCAGCCCGGATGCCCTCAGAAAATTATAACTCTCACCATCGGTAATATACAGAACGGGGTATTCTTTTCTTCCTCTTTCATAACCGAAAGGTAAAGATATAAATATACTCCTCTCTTCATTTAATATTCTGGAATATACTTTTTTATGCTCTCCAAAAGTAAGCGGTTCACCGTCATTTTGAGCAAACAAAAAACAAGGGCACAACAGGAAAATTGTAAATAATATAATTCCAAGCTTTTTCAAAATCTCAATTCCTCCTTAAAAATTTGTATATTATTGTTTAACCAGACTATTATAAATTATATCTATCCATAATTCACATGTAAAAAAATCGTTAGCCCATTTTTCCCAGTCTTTAAGTATTTTTCTTTTTTTCATATCTTCAGGCGAACTGCCTTTTTTCATTTCATTACGGACGATTTTTAGTGTTGAAAGTAACATGTTTTTATATACTTTCAATTGCTCAACAGTATAGTCTGGGCCATGTCCGGCAATAATTTTGACATCCGCCGGAATGTTATCTATTACCCACTGCAGATTTTCTGCAAACTTTGCCACATCACCCCCGTTCTCAAAATCTACAGCCGGGAAACTATCTGAAAAAAGCAGGTCACCCATATGAAGTACATTGGCATTTTTAAAATATACTACTGCATCACCGTCTGTATGCCCGTTAGAAAGATGTGTAATTTTTATCACCTCTCCGTTATAATAAAGTGTAAGACTTTTTGAAAAAGTAATGTCAGGTCTTGCATACTCAGGAAGGGCTTCATGTTCCTCTTCCCAGAAAGGAAGCACAACTTTTCTTGAGAGCAGCTTTCTAACATTATCCTGAGCAATTATTACAGCATCTCTGCCAAAAACAAGGTTGCCTCCAACATGGTCGCTGTGCCAGTGAGTATTGATCACATATTTAATATTTTCATATCCAATTTTCCTGAGTTCTTTCTTAATTAAATCAGCGGTATCCTCAAAAGCATCATCAGATAACAAAACACCTTCTTCACCAACGAGTGCAATAAGATTTACAGATCCGATATTAAACTTATACAGGTTACCATTAATTTGTGTCACTTGTATATCCGGTTTGTCTTCCTGAGCTAAAACAGTAACAAACCGAAAAAATATTAAAATAGTAACCGCCAATATTGACGCTTTTTTCATTTTTTATACTCTGCGTTTTCATTTAATTTTCTATTCTTAATAGCCCATATAATTGTATCAATATGAATTAATTTACTTATGCTGAGCATGTGATACTTTATGGATTATCTGCCAGGTTCCCTTAATTTTCATCATGTTAAAATAATCGATGTACATTACCTTCTCACACTCTAGTCTGAGTTTAACCGCAGCAATATTTTCCGTTACATCCACATAAAAAAACTCCGTCTCCCAGTGTAAAGTCTTATCAACTTCCTCAGGTTTATACCATGACAGATATTCCTTTTTATCAGCTATTTGCAGTTTACCATTATCATCCAACCAGAATAATTTCCATTCATCATGCAGTATTTGTTCATACAGTTCAGGGTCATTTTTTACGTGTCCTTCATGATAATAATCCATAACAGATCTTTTGATGATATCAATTTCTTTTTTATCATTTGTTTTCATTAATTATTTACCTTTTAGATCTATTTAAAATGACTATCTTTTTATTCATCCGGTTTTAAATTTTCAATAATTTTTGCATCTACCCAGTAGATATCTTTTCTGGTATGGTAAAATATATATTTTCCGTCAGGTGAAAGCGAAGCACACATATTTCCGCCCGGGGTATTGATTCTGTCGCCGAGGTTGATTGCTTTACTCCAGGTACCGTCCTCCTTACGGAAACATACGTAAAAATCGCCTACGCCCTGTCCTCCCGGTCTTCTAGAATCGAATATAATGAAGCTTTCATCAGGTGCTATGCAAGGGTGCCCTCCCGGAGCAGGAGTGTTTACACCACCACCGAGTAATTCAAATTCCACGTATTTTCCTTTAATAAACCTTGAAACAATAATCCCATCCTGCTCAGTTTGGGGATCCATTTCCTCAAGGTATATGTTACCATTTTTTGCGGTGGTTACATACATTCCGGGACCATGGTATTTCGGTTCACTCCAACCATTTTTCGTCCTTTCCATAACATGAATACCGTATGGTTCTTCACCCTCTTTTACGCCCGGGCGAGGTCTTCGGCTTCCAAAAAACAACCGTTTGCCGTCCGGTGTTATATGCGGTTCATGGTCAAGATTTTGTGTATTGAACGGAGCAAATTCCGGGGCTGTCCAGCCGTCTTTTTCCCATCGGCAGACCATAATATGAGGTCCACGGTTAAAATAGAATTCTTTACCATCAGTAGCGAAAGTGCAGCTGAACTCGAAACCACCTCTTGTAGAGACAATTCCCGGGGCAAATACTTTCGGCTCGATGCCCGGCGGCGTCTGTCCAAGATACTTTCCCTGCAGTCCTGTATTTTCTCCGGGTTCATATTTAAAAGATTCACGGGTCTCATTTGTCAGGTCATATATTTCCGCATCAATTCTATTTAACATATACGCAGCATTGTTGTTTTCCGGGTTTAATTCCAATGACTTTTTATAATTTGTGACGGCGAGTTCCTTATTTCCATCATTCATATATACTTCAGCTATGCTGTCATAAACATTCCATGATTCTGGGTTCAATTCGACATTTATTTTAAATATTTCAATAGCTTCTTTGATCATTGCCCTCCTTAAAAGACGGTACCCGAGAGAATTGAACTCTCTTTCCTCAAAATAAAATTGGTTATTATTAGAAGATTTTAAATCCTTAAACTTTTCAATCGCTTTTTCTATCCCTTTTTCCGAAATGATTGATTCTAAAAGGTTCGCAGTAGACTGCTGGTGCTGCCTGAACATTTTCCTTATATTTCCCTCGTGAGATCGGACTTGTTCATCTGAATTCAAATCAAAATACTTTTCAAGATATGAAAAATTTTTCTTCAATGATAAGTTTATTTGCATAGTTTCAAGGTCAAGTCCATCATTTATGGCTTTTTCAATTTCAAGCCATAAATCACTAATATATTTTTTTGTGGCTGATAAATTCTCATATTCTAGATTACTGTGACCACCAATAACAATGTTTCCATCAGGTATTTCACTGAAAACTATATCAAATACCTCTATCCATCTCTTTACATCCGGGCTTGTTATATCAAGAGGCAGATAGAGTGACTCTCTTGAAAATGTATCGCCCGTCCAGATGATTTTTTCTTCCGGACTATATATGAAGATATCGCTATCCACGTGAGCTCTACCAAGATAGATCAATTTTAATGTTAAATCCCCCATATCCAGTGTCATCCTGTCACTGAAGGTAATTCCGGGAGTAGTAACGATATAACCTTTACCGAGGTCTTCAACAAATCTCTTATTAAATATTACCACTTCATTCCACCATTTACCTTCCTGCGAATCAGGACCCAGATTCCGTACTCGCTCTTCCCACCTTCCAATAATATTATTTCTCGAAACAATAAAGTTGCCTTTATCTGCCTCAAAATTTCGCATCCCTGTATAACAATTGTCATGTCCGATGACTGCTGCTTCCAGAAAAACCTGGTTACCACCTGTATGGTCAAAATGGTGATGAGTATTGATAACATAAGCAAAATCGTTCCGACCGAACTCTTTTTCAATTGCAGCTCTAAATATTTTACCGATACTGTCTGAAAGGTGAGTGTCAATCACCACAAGACCTTTTTTTGTCGCGACAACAGTTACATTTGAGTTTAATGGATTATCACCCAGCCTGAACACCCTGACCTTCTCACTTATCCTGTTTACTCTCACAGGGAAATCCTCTACCTGTTGAGCCACTGCAGAGTTAGTAAAAACAATCACTATGAGGCATGATAAAAACAATCTCATCATTTTCACAACTTGCTCCTTTCTTACTTCAATTCTTCCGGTTTCAATTCATCGATGATTTTTGCTGATACCCAGTATATATTTCCCCCTTGTGAATAAAACAGATATTTACCGTCAGGGGATATGCTTGCACACATCAGGCCTGTTCCAAGATTACATTTTTCACTGAGATTTACCACATCAGACCATGAACCGTTTTTTTGTTTAAAACTAATATAAAAATAGTCTTTGAAATCAAAGGGTGAATCAGGCTGCCCATCATATATTATATAGCTTTCATCCGGAGCAATAAAAGGATGCGCGGTATATTGGATAAAATTTATTCTTTTTCCAAGTCTTTCAGGTTCCTGGTATTTCCCATTTTCAAATCTCGACACCGTGATACCCTGACCCGTAAAATAAATGTTCCCATTATCAGCTGTTGTAACATACATTGCATGTATATTATCAAAAGGAGGACCAAGAGGTTTTAAGTTTGTCCACTCTGAACCTGCTCTTTCAAAACACCACTGGCGCATTCCCTGCGGCTGTTCACCTTCTTTTACAGGGCGCATCGTACCAAAATAGAGCTTTTTGCCGTCAGGGGATATATGGGGTTCAAAATCAAAATATTTTCCCGAGAAAGGAGCAATTTCAGGTTCAATCCATTTCCCGTTTTTTCTTCTTGAATATATAATTGTATTTGTAGGAAGATGTTTCTCTCCATTTCTCCGGGTAAAATAAAATTCATTACCATCCGGCGTGAAAGTAATTGCAAATTCAAATCCATCTGTGGATACAATGCCAGGAGCAAAAATCTCAGGAACAGTGCCGGGCGGATCCTGTCCTAAATAATCTCCTTCAGGCCCGGAAAACTCCCATGGTGTTGTATCTGCTCCATTCTCTTTTAAAATTTCTGCTGTCTCCTGCTGTTTTCCTTCCAGAGCCAGATGATATGCAGTCTTACCATTTACTGCTTTAACATTGATATTTGCTCCAAGTTTTAAAAGAAGCTCAACGGTTTCATTTTTCCCATAGCTTGCAGCATAATGAAGCGGTGTTTTCCCGTAAACATTTTTTACATCAACATTAAGACCTTTTTCTATTAATCTGCGAACCATATTATTCTGCCCCGACATTGCTGCGGAATGCAATAATGTAACATCATGTAAAGCCCTGGAATTTAAATCAAAACCATTTGAAAGCAGCCATTCCACTAAATCAGTAAAACCATTTTCAACTGCAAGGTGAACTGCAGATTTACCATTGATGTCAGTTGCTGATTTATCTGCATTATTATTAAGAAGAATATCCAATATTTCCCTGTGTCCTTTCTCAGCAGCCCATAGTAAGGGTTTTTTGAAATCATAATCGGTTATATTAACATTTGCACCTTTTTCCACAAGGAATTTAACCAGTTCAGTATGACCATTTTCACAGGCGATGTGCAATGCTGTCTTATTCATTCGATCACGATTGTTCAAAAGATCAGGATCGTTCATCAAAAGTTTCTTAACTTCATCTAATTTTCCATTCTTTGCAGCATCCTGTAAGCTTTGAGAAAATAAACTGCTGAAACATAAACTGAGAACCATTATTAAAATAATATGTTTTTTAAAAAACATATTTTATACCTCCAAAAGTGTTTATTAGCCCAATTCTTTCAACTGAATTTTTCTATCCTTCTCAGAAACCACCGGGTTTCAAATTATCTAATATCTCAGCAGAAACCCAGTATATATCTGAACTGCCGTTTCCCGGTCTGTTTTCCTTTGCTTTATATTCTTCCGATATTCTGTCACTGACGAAAAACAGGTATCTGCCGTCATGTGAAAAGATCGGGAAATGTTCATTTGCTTTAGTATTAATCTTTTCACCTAAATTAACCGGTTTTGTCCAAATATCTTTACCCATATTAAAACTTAAGTACAGGTCAAATTCGCCAAATCCATCCTCCTGACCGTAAGAAACGAATACAACAAATTTTTCATCGGGATGTCTTGCCATTTCAAAAAAGGGTATTTCGAAATTATATATTTCATGAATACTCTCCGGTTCTGAATATTTTCCATCAACGAATTTTAAGCGGCATTTTCCACCTTTAATTTCTTTTCGCGTTGTTGAAAAATAAAAATACCCGCCTTTTGTCAGCGTACCGCCAAGTTCACGGGCATCTGAATTTACAGGAGGAGGAAGCATAACCGGATCACGCCAGGTGTTACCATACTTTTCAATTACCCAGATATTCTGAACTTCAAATGGAGAATCACCAGATCTCAAGGGGCGCATGGATACAAAATATAAAGACTGACCGTCAGGTGAAATACTCGAGGCAGCGTCATAATACTGTCCTGAAAATGAGGCTATCTCCGGTTCTGTCCATACTCCATTTTTCTGTTTCGAAGTTAAAATCGTAAGTCTTTTTTCCGTTCCGTACTTTAATGAATAAAATAATTCGTCTCCCTCCGGCGAAAAAACAGGTAATGTCTCATCTCCATCCGTCGATATAATACAAGGAGCAAAAATCTCTGGGGTAAGACCCGGAGGTTTTTGACCAAAATAGGGTCCTTTCAGAACTGGAAAACCTTCCTCTTTCTTTGTACAATTATCAATAAAAAGAAAAATAAAGAACAACATTCCAAAACCGACAATTTTATTTGTCATAATATTCTCATCTTTATTTCAATCCATGAGGTTTTAAATTTTAAATTATCTTAGCATCTATCCAATAAAAATCTTCGTGGCCGCCTTGTGTGTATTTGGTGAAAAACAGATATTTTCCGTCGGGCGATACAAAAGGGAATCTTGTTTTGGCAAAATCAGTGCCCATATCCATAGCATCCTGCCATTCGCCGTTTTCGTCCCTGAAGCTGATCATCAGTTTTCTATCCCCTTCAATGACATTCCCTTCGGTATCGAACCGACGGCTGTCCCTGCTGAAAATGATATAACTTTCATCCGGCGCGATGAATGGAAAGCTTTCTCTTGCATAAGACGTATTTATTGCTGAATTCAATACTTTTGGTTCAGTATAATTATCATTACGATATTCTGATACAAAGATATCATTATTTCCGATGGGATCATCGTATTGATTCCGGTTTGAAGTGAAATACAAATTTCCATTGGCAGCTAAAGATGGAGTTGCATCCACAAAGGGTGAATTGACAGTAGAACCGAGGTTCATGGGTTTACTCCAGCTATCTTCGTTTCTCTCTACAAACCAGATGTCGTTGTCATGCATTTCATCCGTCTTTTTTTCGAGCGGGCGGCGTGAATAAAAAAAGATTTTATTGCCATTCGGAGAAAACGCCGGACCGCCGTCTCTGTATTTACCGGAGAAGGGAGCGACTCTCGGCTGGCTCCACCTGCCGTTCTCAACCTTGATGAACATGATAACCTGAGGAAATTTGTCAAGATCATGAGGCAAACGCCAGCGGCTCCACCACATCTCTTTTCCATCAGGTGATATGGAAAGAGAACTGTGTTCCTGATGTTCTGAAGATACGATCCCTGGCGCAAAAATCTCTGGGATCATCCCGGGTGGTTTCTGCCCGAGATAGGGACCTTTCAGAACAGATAAATCCTCCTTAGTTGAGCAATTTCCATTAAAAAGAAAAATAAAGAGCAATATTCCAAAACCGATAATTTGATTTTTCATAAGATTTTCACCGTTATTTCAATTCATCAGGTTTTAAATTTTCGATTATTTTGGCATTCACCCAGTAAATATCGTCCATCCGTTACCGGGATTTTCATACAATTCCTTGATCTAAAAAATTATCAAGATCAGATTGTTTTTATTTTTTTAGCTCATCCGGAATTTTAAACTTATCATCACTCATAGGTATATTTATCTCAACGGATTTAATCCATCCATTTTGACGCCCGTTACGAGAGGCGTATGTAAAACTATGAGGGTATTTGAAACCATCTATTTCTTTATAATTGCTGAAATCCCGCCAGCCATGTATCTTTTTTCCATTCATAGTAAAATCCGCAATCGCCTTTGCCGGATAAAAGGTTTCTGAATCAATTAAATAGGTCATCTCTGCTCCAAGAGGCAGATCGATTTTTAACTTATAAAACTTTTTTCCTTCTATTTCTTCGATTCCCAGTAAATCCGCCGGGTATTCAAAAAACGCCGGAAAAATATAACCTATAACAACTTCACCGTCTTTCCATTCACTCTCATCCGCCAATTCAGGATCCGACTTATAGTCCGTTCCTTTCAGTAAGCATATTCGTTTACCATCAAAAACAACAAAACTTCTCGGATTGTAACTCTTATTAGGTCGTTTAATTTCTTCTTCCATTGGAATTTCCCCGTGATCGGGATAGACAGTTTTAATCCTTAATGTTTTTATATTATTTATAATATCGTAACCACCCATTGCTTCAGCACATTTGTCTACAATATCCTGAGATGTTAGTGGTTTATCTTTACATGAGTAGAAAACAATTGATAATGCCAAGACTAAAAAAACAATTCCATAAATTAGAAAATTC
>JBHPGK010000013.1:0-28397 GCA_042570605.1 Candidatus Zhuqueibacterota bacterium | reverse complement strand
CCAGGACAAAAAAGGTCTGAATGTTTATGTTTCGGTAGACATTGAAGGAATGGGCGGACTGACTTCAAATACCGAAGCAGTGAATGGACACGAGATAAGAGGCCGTGAACCGCGGTTTTCCGATGATTATGAGAGATTCAGATTACTTTTAACTGAAGAAGTCAATGCAGTTGTAAGAGGACTGCGAGCGGCAGGAGTATCGGATATTTTAATATGCGATGCGCACGGCGGCTCACTGTTCAGAAATATAATTGTTGAAAATATCGATGACGAAGAGGTCAGATTGGTACGCGGCTGGCCCAGGGATGAGATGATGATGGCTGCCCTGGATGACACTTATGATATGGCATTTTTGGTTGCCTACCATGCAAATGCAAGAACCAGAAATGCTGTAATTGCCCACTGTTATGCATTTTCCGATTTCAAAGTACATGGGCAAAGGCTTAATGAAGCTGAAATCAATGCCCTCTATGCCGGGGAATACGGTATCCCCATAGGATTGATCTCAGGAGATGATAAACTGATCGGACAGGTCTCGCAAAGTTTTCCCGAAGCTGAAAAAATTATTACAAAAGAAGGATTATCCCGTTCTGCGGCAATAGTACTGCATCCCGGGAAGGTCAGGCGGATGCTGGAGGAACAGGCGAAAAAGGCTGTGGAAAGATTCAGAGCAGGTGAAAAATTCAAACCTTTCACCATGAAAAAGCCTTACAATATTGAATTTACAGTGTCCCGTGGTTTTGGACAGTTTATTGACCAGATTGCAAAACTGCGGGAAAATCTGGAAAAAACGGGAGAGCGCAGTTTCAAGTATACTACCGATTCAATGAAGGATATGCTAAGGCTTATTGACGAGATCGAACGATTTATCTTATAGGGATATTTTATATAAAAGGGCTTGGATAAATACTTCAAGCCCTTTTTTTATAGATTCTTACTATGGCTTCGTTAAGAAAGTCCCATTTATTTTAAAAACAATCATATAAACATAATATTATAAATCTGGATTCCAGCCTGCGCTGGAATGACAGAAGAGTACTTTTTTTATTAAAGTTAACAAGAATACTCCATACCACGGATGGGGATGAAAGGTTCAGTATTATATTATGAAATCGCATAGGCGAATTCAAGTAATTTATTGCTCTGTCATTCCAGCGCAGGCTGGAATCCAGATATTTTTCCCTTAAAAACACAATAATGACCTCACCTATTACCTTACTTCGCTTTTTTCTCAATCATTTTCAAAGCATATTCCATAACTGAATCCTTACCGGCAATAACATCATCAATATTGCTGTTTACAGTTACATCAGGGATTACCGGATCTCCGATCTTATATCCCTCAACAGCAGTACATGTGATTGAACGGGCGATCTCGACGTTTATTCCCGTATTAGGAAGGCTTATTCTTTTAGGACCGCTGTTGCACCAGAATGAACCGCCCGGTTCTTCACCAATAATTGTCCCAAGCTTGTGATATTTAATATGAGACAGAAAATGACCTGTCGAGGAAAGACTGCCGCCGTCACATAAAACATAAACATTTCCATTAAACGTTATCTCATGAGGATCTGCCGGTCTGGTCAGCAGTTTATTTTTACTGGAAGAGGTTTTACTCTGGTCAAAATAAGTAAATGGATTTTTGACAAGATACCTGAGCATGTCAAATGAAAGCTCCGGCTGCCCGCCAGCATTACCGCGGACATCTATTATAAGGTTCCTAATTCTTTTCTGGGATAACTGCAGGAAAAAATCCTTCAGATATGCAGAAAACTTTTTAAAATCCGGTACCTCAAAAGATCTTACTGTAAGTACTGCCGTTTTTTCATTATCAAGATATTCGGATCTAAGTGGAAATCCACCGCGTTCAGGAATTTTACCGGAAAATTTTATCATTAATTCCTGTATATCCGCAGCGTTAACTGAAACGGTTTGTGTCTCTTTACTCCCCGATTTTTTGATTTTAAGATCGAATTTATCAGGCGATTCTATTACATAGTACATGATAGGGAACGAATTATTTATAAATCCCTGTTTCAGCGTGGTATTATTCCCGTCTGCAGATACATAATCGAAAAGACATTTCTTTATTTCCGGAATACTATTGCCGTTTATTGAGACAATTTCCGTCCCCGGTTCAAGATCGGGATCCCCGGAACAATTCTGCGTAATATATGCTTTGTTACCAATCATAAAAACATTCAATGGCAGTAACTTTGTATCTTTAAACAGCCTGTTGAAAAAACTGCCGGCTGTTAAAACCTTCGTATGATAGCAGTGTGCACTTACAACAACAGGGATAACAATCCTGGTAAAGTCAATCAGTTTCATTGATCCGGAGATTTTTTCTTTAGACTTTCCGACAAGTTCTTCAAATTCTTCTTTTGACTGAAAAGTGTACAGTTGGGGATGGTTTTCTTTTAATTCTTTAACCAGGAAGTTAAAATCTTCAATTAATTGTTCTTCTGAGAACATATCACCTGAACCGGCTGTTTTCAGTTTCTTTTTAATTTCAGCTATCGCAGGTACAGATTCTTCGTCAAATTTTTTAAATGTCAATGGCGCTTTCCTTGATGCTGAGCCGGGAAAAGTAACTTGTCCGGCGATTTCTTCTTTTTCAAAATCGGCAATCCCTTCAAATTGAGCCCGGAAACCCGGAAAATAAACCTTAACATTGTTCTCTTCAGTGATAGTCAACTGAACATTTTCATTGTTCATGAGTTTATCCCGCCCCACCAGAAATGATACGGCTTCTATTGTTCCCATATCATTTGTATTAAAAAACATCACCATTTTAGTATTTGGGTCCCCGGCAAACTGTCCTACCCAGAAACCGTCGATCTTCTGCTGCGCATTAATATCTGAATAAAGAAACTGAATAAATAAAATCAGAAATAAGTACAGCATTGATTTACGCGAAATAATTTTCATATTCCACCTCAATATTGTGTTTTCGTGTTCTTTTAAATTTGTGTAATAGTGTTAACTGCCGAAGGCTATCTTATTGTATCTCCACTTCAATACAAACCAGAACACAAGAGAAATAAGAAATAGAAAAAGTCCGAAAATAACCGTTGTAAGTGATGCTGCATAGCCTCCAGCAATAACTGACGGTGAAATTTCTTGGGCTTTTGATATAACCCTCAGGGCAAGATATAAACCATAAAAATGAGCATAAAAACCGAGCACTGCACTGATAACACCCCAGAAAATAATTGAATTGATCTTTACTTCAAGATTAAGTAACTCTTCACTTGAAGTCTTAAAAAGCATAAAGATGATTTTTACAGTAAGAATTACTATGATCAAACCTGTGAAGCTAAGAATATAGTTCATTGGTCCGCCTGAAATATAGAATTCTATCATGGTTCCTCCATTTATTTTCTCAAATCAATCAAACTCACACGTGTTCATTTTTGTCAAAGTGTTTAATCAAATATTCAATTTTTGCCAGTTGATTATTCATTATCAGCCAGATAAATGAATAGAATATCAGTATAAATAAACTAAGCATCATTAATCCGGCACATTTAATTATCGTTTCATCAATATTAAACATAAATGATCCGGAATCCGGGCCTGTATAAGCCATAAGAAAGGACAGAACAGGATCGAAAATCATACCCCTTTTTGAAGCAAATAATAATTCAATACAAAATCCGGCTATCCCGGTGAGAAAACTCAGTCCCCCAAGTAAAACAATGTTTGCCAGACGCGCTTTTGATCTTTCAACATCGGGATTCTTTTTAATAAAAATATTATTGAATTCAATTCCAGAAATAAGAAATACAAAACACGCAATGAAAAGCACAGGCCAGATAAAAATGCTGGCGTTTAAGTAAAATTCAGTGTTCAGTAATTCAATCCCTGTCGAGAAAAGAATTAAAGAGATAATCACAAAAAGCAGTAATTTCCCCCAAAGAGATTTAACCTGATCAGCGATTCCTCTTACAATTTTTTTAACCGGTGACCTGTATATTGAAACGAATTCATTTATCAGATCATCTGATAACGAATATTTTTCCAGTACTTTTTTCTCAGCTTCTTTCTCAGATAATCCCCTGTTAATAAATAGATCGAATATGTCATTCATATCACCAGATATTTCATTGATAATATTTCCCCTGAGATTCTCCGGTATATCAGGGTTATTCCGGAGTTCTTCCAAATAACTGCTGAACCTGTCCATTATTCACAATCTCCCATTATGGATACAATTGAATTTATAAATTCTTTCCAGGCATCTTTTTGCTGGTCGAAGTATTCCAGCCCTTTTTCTGTGATCAAGTAAAATTTCCGCTTCCGTTTTACAGATTTGTCCTCCCACTCGCCTTTTATGAACTTCTTCTTTTCCAGCTTATGCAAAGTCGGATACAACGTGCCGTAATTGAACTTAAAATTTCCTTTACTTCTCTCCTCTATCTCAAGAGCGATCTCATAACCATGTTTTTCCTTTTTGCATAAAGCTGCAAGTATAAGGGTCTCATGACAGTTTTTTGCGAGGTTTGAAATATCAAATTTTATTTTTTTCATACCTGCCTTTATATATTAATTGTTATTATATCGACCTTCGATATATCAATGGTTAATATAATATGCAATTTTAAAATTGTCAAGTATTTTTTTTAAAAAAATTGGGGCTTCAGGAATTTGTATTGTCAGCCAAAATCGCAATTAATACAAAACGATCTATAACGTCATTCCAGAGCAGGTGTGTGTTTCTCAACTGGTTAAGAATAAAATCCATAGTTCCAAAGTGTTTATCTCCAGAGTGTCATCTCCGCGAAAGTGCGTGTTTCCCAACTCAAAAACTGTCACCCTGAACTTGTTTTTCACGAAGTGATCGCTTTGCGACAGGGTCTAAAAAGGCGTATTTAGATTTCTCACTACGTTCCCTCCAGAGGCGGACACGCGAAATGACAATTCCGGTCTTCATTCGATTTAAAAAACGAGTTGAGCCACACCCACGAAAGCGGGGATGACACTTACGTATTTAGTATTCTTACAAGAATGAGTTGAGCCACACACACAAAGGCTGGAATGACAGAGAGAAAATCATTTGAAAGTATCACTTCGATTTTTTTACATATTAGTGTATCTTTTTCAAGGACTTTATGTCTCTGTTTTTATCTAAAATGTTAGCTAAATTAAAATTTTGAAGTTTTTAATCCCTTTAACTTTTTTATACTTGTATCTGACTAAATTTTCTTTGAACCAAAAAATTAAACTGCTTACATTTTTTATGCTTTAACACACTTAAAAAACATTCATCCCTAAAAACTGCATTTTATCCCATTTTGGTTTCCAGGCTGCTTTATCAGTTTTAATTTGAATTTAAAAACATTATAGAAAGTTTTGAAACCGGGTCTTTGAAAATTCGTAAGTTTAAAAAAAAAGAAAGAGGTTATATAAAAAAATGATTAGAAAAATAAAAATCTTCCCTATTATTGTATTCCTGATCCTGTTCTGGAACATTTTTGTAAACGCTCAGGAGAAGTTAGAAAAAACAGGTATTAATCTTTTAAAACCCTCAGTTGTTGAAACGATAGATAAACAGGTTGCTCAGATAGTATCAAATTATAGCTATATAAAAATTGCTCTTGTCCGTAAGAGTAAAATAGTCTTATCAAAAGCTTATGGGACTTCCGGTTTGGAAGATAATGGAGTATACTGTTCCGTTTCAAAGCCTGTCACGTCTATGATTCTGATGCAGCTTGTGGAGGATGGAAAAATCAAAAGTATTGAGGACAATATTTGGGATTATTCTGTTAAATATAAGAACTGTATGCCGGAAAAGTACAAAAATTCATCTCTGACATTCAAACATCTGCTTACCCACTCAAGTGGTATTCCTCATAATAATGAACCTTTATGGAACGGTGATAAACTTAATCTGAAATTTGAACCCGGATCACAATTTTTGTATTCGACTCCGGGATATGGTGTGATCGGTGATATTATTGAGCGTGTTACCGGCAAATCATTCAATGACTTACTAAAAGAATATATTGGAGAACCTGCAGGTGCAGGATCATTTGGGGGATATGACAGTTTCATTACACCAGGTGCATTTGTTTATTCAACAATTGAGGATATGGCACTTTTTTCAATAGGAGTAATGGACAATATTTACATTTCTTCTGAAATTCTATACAATACTGTACTGAAAGATCATTTTGACGATGAGAATATCAATTATGGTCTGGGCTGGGGCATAAGAAACCAGGATTCGGAGGAATTAACTGCTTCACATTCCGGCTCAAACGGTACTCCGAAATCATTTTTGATCATCAAACCGCGAAAAAAACAGAGTGTATCGATACTTGCATTAAAAAACACATCTCAGGGTAACTCGGATCTAAGAGACCTTGCAGATGATCTATTATTAATGCTGTCGGATAAATGAATTTTTTTATTGATCAGAGGTACTGCATTAATTCAGACATTATAAAAAAATTTTTTGCTAACCATTTTGAATTACAGAAGTCTAATATTTAAAACATTTACACCCCAAAAGTAAAAGTCTGGAAAAGCATTTTATTCTGCCTGTTGATTTTCTTCAGGTTTTGTATTCAATGCATTTTCCAGTCTAATATATCGCGCAACTGCCTAAAAACGAGGTTACCGCAATGAAAAAGCAAATAATTTTATTCTTTATTTTTTTCATTCTATTATCAGTTACCAGTGTTTTCCTGTCAACTCTTTATGCCCAGGAAACTCAGAATAATACTAACGGGCAGGAAAATGCCATAAAAATATTTGTTGACGGTTACTGGGAGCTTGATTATCTGCGGCAGGAACTTAAATTTGCAAATTATGTTAGAGATCCCAAACTTGCAGATGTATATGTACTAATATCAACTCAGTCTACAGGAGGAGGCGGGATTGAATACAAGATATATTTTAGCGGACAAAAACAATTTTCTTCAATGAATGATACTCTGACATATGTATCTTTACAATCTGATACAGAAGAGACAAGACGGGCAGGAGTAGTGCAGAAAATGAAATTGGGACTGATCAGATACGCAGCAAAAACCCCTGTTTCAGCAGACTTGAGAGTATCATATTCAAAAACACAGGAAGAAGTTGCTGAAGTAAAAGACAAATGGAATTACTGGGTCTTGCGAACAAGCCTGAATTCAAGTTTAAGCGGAGAAAAATCTTTTAAGGATTACAATTATAACGGAAGCTTTTCTGCAGACCGGATAACCGAAGACTGGAAGATCAGGTTTTCTTTATCATCAAGATATAATGAAAGCATCTTTAAAGGAGATGAAGAAAGTTTCAAAAGTATTAACAGAAATACCGATATCAGATCAACATTTGTTAAGAGCCTTGGCGACCACTGGTCGATAGGATTATTCGGTAATATACGTTCATCGACCAGTGATAATACAAAATTATCAAATAAGATCGCCCCTGCACTGGAATATAATATTTTCCCCTATTCCATGTCAGCCAGACGGGAATTCAGAATAACCTGCCGTATCGGTTATGAAAATATTAAATACAGGAATGAAACAATATATGATAAGATGTCTGAAAGCCTGGCAAATTCCTCACTTGAAGCTGTACTGGTTGTAAAAGAAAAATGGGGTGAAGTTATTTCAGTTCTCGAAGGAAACGTTTATTTCAAAGATCTCAAAAAAAACAGGTTTGAATGGGTAAACGTGATCGATATACGTCTTTTTCAGGGATTTTCATTCAGTATTGTAACTGTACTGGAATCTATCCATGACCAGCTTTACCTCGAAAAAGGCGGCGCCTCATATGAGGACCTTCTTCTCAGGCGGAAAGAGCTTGAGACACGGTACTCATATCATATTTCATTTGGAATCAGCTATACATTCGGATCAATTTTTAACAATGTTGTTAATCCGAGATTTGGTAATTAAATTTTTGTATCAAATTCTCTTCGAAATCAAACAAATTAGTGTGTCGAGATTCTTTCCGATTTCATGAGGCAAAGGTGAAGAACACCTTTGCCGACGATGTAATTTGGTAATTAAATTATAATAGACTCCGGATATTTTACTTATAGCCTATTTTCCGCCTAAGATAATTTGAACGGCTCTATCCAGCATATTATCCGGTCCGTTCTTAAGAAAATATTCAGGTACAGGTCCTAAAAACATATCGGGCTCAACGCCCCTGCTGTCGAAAAGCCTGCCGTCACTTTGAAAAGAAGCCATGGATGACAGTCTGACCCTGAGGTTGGAATTATTCAGTTTCCAGCTTCGTGCCGCTCCGCTGCCGCCGCCGCTCGGAAGACCCACAAGTGTAATATTCCGGAATCCTTTAACTGATGACAATATAACGTCGGCTGCACTGAACCCATTCTGATTCATAAGAAACACAACCGGTTTGGAATAATCATAAGCATCAGGATTTGTTTTTTTTGAAAGCACCCAGTAATGCCAGTCACTGAACCCGGTTTCAGGAACTTTCCATTCGGGTTTGAAAGTCTGAATAAAATCTTCCACGGCTTTTTTCTCAGCCGGGTTCCAGCCGCTCCAGTCCAACGTAAACATACGGCGGCTATCCAGGTAGCCCGGTGTAAATCCGCTGTAGAGTACATATTTCGAAACATTGGCAACAACCGGTTTATCCGACGCTTTGCAAAAGTACGGGAACAGGTCGTCAAGAACACGCCGTGTTCCGCCCATGTTATCGCGAACATCTATTATAAGCCCGTCTGTTTCGCGGAATTTCGGCATCCATGTATTTATCAGGTCAAATGCGTTCTGGTTCATTAGCGTAATGCGTAGATATCCGATGTTATTTTCCATAACGCCTGACTCTGTTTCCGGCCATGCAGTATGAGCAAGCATTCTGTCTGAAATATTTAGTTCGACCGTTTTTATTTCTGTTTTATCCTTTGATTCCAGTTCAAGGGTTAATTCACTACTCTTTTCAAATCCTGCCTCGCTTCGGGCAAATTGTATGTATCCTAAAAGCCTTAATCCACGGGCTTTTACGAGTTGAGGTGAGCCTTTTGCTATAAACTGCTTTAAAACACCAAGCCAGTAATCCATATTTTTTCCGTCTATCTTAGTTATATAGGGAAAAGTATTGTTCACAAAACCCGACCTGTCGGATTTGACCGCTAAATAACGGTCGCCAACAGGTTCGATCAGGAAAGGAAGGTAACCTTCAGGTAATGTATATCCACTGACACCGGCATGACAGTCAACGAATAACGCCAGTACTTTTGAAAGTTCAATTCCGAAACGCCTTATTTCCATCCCGCTTGTTGCTTTTTCACGAATAAGGCGAATGGCCGACTTGTAATCAGCATCATTTACTTTTAAATATGCAAACCGGTCCTCCAGGATATTTTGGAACTGGTTAAGGTCTGCATTTATTTCAACCAGTTTAAGTTCAGGTTGAGTTGAGTTAATAAAAAAAACACAGAAGCAGAAAAAGACCGCAGGAAGTATTAATCGCGCATGTCTTTCAGGATTTTTGAACATATTTTCACTCCTTAACGAAATTATCCGGGATCTTAAATTATAGCTTTACGGTAACTGAAATCATATACGAATATTATACAGGAAAGATTCTCTTATCAGAAGGAAACATTTACGATTTACGAATGACGATTTTCTGCCGGAGGCAGATCCGCCTATGGCGGAACGATTTACCAAGGTTATCCCTGGCTCATTTCATTCCCGATAACGCAGGGATTATCTTTAATATCTCATTTAGCAAAGATTTTGAAACATAATATTTTCAGCATGTGATTTTATACGGAAACATTTGTACGAGTGACCCGTATATATTATATGTCCTACTGAATCGTATAAATAATTTTGGAGAGCATATGAGAGAACTGTCAAAAGCAGAAGAAATGTATTTGATTTCTATCTGGCATTTAAAAGAAAACGCTTATGGTGTGACAATAAGAGATAAGATATCCGAACTGACAGGCAAGGTTTACACTTACGGGACTCTTTATGCCATACTCGACCAGCTTGTTCACCGGGGATATGCAGTTAAGAAAGAAGGAGAACCGACAAGCGAAAGAGGCGGCAGGCGTAAATTATTTTACAATTTAACACAGGCAGGATTTACCGCATTAAAAAAATCGTTTCTGGTCCAGAAAACACTCTGGAAAGATATTGATCTAAATACTTTTGAAGGAGATTACGGGATTGAAGGTTAAGAAACCTCCAAGGTTTGCTCATATTTTACTGAGTCTAATCGCAAGGTCATCCAACAAACCTTACATACTTGGCGACCTTGAAGAGAACTTTATGACTTTAGCCGGAAAGAAAGGTATCTTTTTCGCGAAGCTATGGTATTTTACACAGGTCATTATTTCACTGCCCGGATTTATATTTAACACTTTTTACTGGAGTTTTATCATGTTAAAAAATTATTTGAAAACCGCATTGGTAAATATGAAAAGACGGAAAATTATTACTTTTATAAACGTTTCAGGTCTGGCAATCGGTCTTGCTGTATGTTTTCTATTGATACAGTATATAGCATACGAGTTCAGTTATGATACTTTTAATAAAAATGCTGATAACATTTACCGACTAAGAATGGCCGACTGGGCAGGGTCCCAGGGACCTGCCGGTCCAGCAGCAAAAGAACAATTTCCCGAAGTTCTTGAATATGTAAGGATCAATCCGATCTTTGCAAATGGAGTTTACAGTTATAATGAGAATAAATTTAAAGAGGACAGAGTCTTTTATGCGAACTCATCAATTCTGAGTGTATTTTCATTTGAAATGTTAAAAGGTGATCCTGCTGCTTCTTTAGATGAACCAAATACTGTTGTATTGACCGAGTCAGCAGCGCGAAAATATTTCGGGAATGATGACCCGATTGGAAGAACAATCACGCGTAACGGGATTCAGAATTACAAAATCACCGGAATTGTCCAGGATATTCCTGATAATTCACATATGAAATTTGATATTCTGGTATCAGTGTCTACTATTAAAGGGGAATGGATAAATGAGTGGTATTACTCTTCATTTCACACATATTTACTTCTCAGACCGGATACAAATATACCTGCATTTGAACAAAAGTTAACTGACTAATTTAAGCAAATAGAGAGTGGTCTGGTTAAAGGCGAATTTACCGAATTGAATTATCAGCTCCAGCCGCTGAAATCAATTCATCTTCACTCCAAATACAGTTTTGAACTGGAAGAGAATGGTGATATTAAAACGGTTTACTTTTTAGTATTTATTACCGCTTTGATTCTCCTGTCGGCATGGATAAATTACATAAACCTGTTTACTGCAATATCTGTAGAAAGGACAAAGGAGATCGGTATAAGAAAAGTAGTTGGTGCACTGCGTTCAAACCTGATCAGTCAATTTCTTGCTGAGTCGGCTCTTTTTAACATTACTGCTGTTATTCTTGCTTTATCCATCGTAAAGATAAGCCTGTCATTTTTCAGTCAATTTACAGGTATTCCGGATTATTTTATGCTGTGGAATTTGAAAAATTTCTGGGTAATACTGGTCATAATGTGTACCATCGGAATTTTTTCTTCCGGTTTATACCCGGCTTTTGTCATATCCTCATTTAGAGCGGTGACAGCTTTAAAAGGGAAATTAATAGAGAATTCACGCAGTAATATTCTAAAAAAATGTCTTGTTATTTTTCAATTCGCTGTCTCTATTGCATTGATCGCAGGTACTTTAACTGTTTACAGACAAATTCAATTTATGAAAAATCAGGAACTTGGGATAGACATTAACAGTACTGTGGTCATAAAAGCACCGGGTGTTTTTAATACCTCTTCAGCAAGTGCAAATGTTAATAAAGTAAGTGCATTTAAAACAGCATTAAATAATATGCCTGCAGTAAATAAATCTGCGGTATCAAGTTTTGTCCCAGGAGAATATGTACTGAATATTCACGGTGCCAGGCGGCTATATGAACCTTTAGAAAAAGCCAAAGAATTCCATATCTTATCTATTGATCAGGACTATTTGAATTTATATAAAATAGATCTTTTAGCAGGGAGAAATTTCTCGGATGACTATTCAGCCGACAGGGAAAAGATAATAATTAATGAAGCGGCTTTACCGTTACTCAATTTCAATAACCCGGAGGATGCGGTAGGTGAGAAAATATATCTGGAAACCGCACAGTTGGAGATATTGGGAGTAGCTAAAAATTTTCATCAGCAGTCATTGAAATATGATTATGTTCCGCTTGTAATTCATAATGCGGCTTTCAGGGGAGGTAATTTTTCTGTAAAGATACAAACAGATGATTTACCAGTGACAATTACATCAATTAAAAATGTATGGGAAGAATTTTTCCCGGGTAATCCTTTTGACTATTTCTTTTTAGATGAACATTTTAACAGGCAATACAACACTGATATGAAATTTGGACAGGTATCGGGTCTGTTCACATTTTTGGCAATATTGATCGGCAGCCTGGGACTATTTGGTCTGGTTTCGCTAAATTTATCGATACGAACAAAAGAGATAGGCATCAGAAAGACATTAGGCGCGTCCATTTTCAGTATTATTATATTATTGATCAGAGATTTTATGAAATTAATTATTGCAGCGGTAGTAATTGCTCTACCTGTTTCATATTTTTACTATAATAACTGGCTTACAAATTATGCTTTCAGAACTGATCTGGGATGGTGGTTCTTTATCATACCTGTTATTCTGATAAGTATAATCGTATTTCTAACTGTCTTTTTCAAAGTTACAAAAGCTTCGCTGTCAAATCCCGTTGATTCTTTAAGGATTGAATAGTCTAAGATATTTGAATTCATTTATATTTGCAGGATATTAATAGTATGAAGGGAAAAAACCCACCAAAATTTGCATATAAATTACTGAGTATCTTCTCAAGATCATCCAACAAGCCTTACATACTTGGTGACCTTGAAGAGAATTATGCGGACATCGCAAAAAGGAAAGGCGTCTTTATCGCAGGGCTGTGGTATTATTACCAGGCTATTGTTTCTTTGCCGGGATTTATATATAACCGTTTTTTCTGGAGTTCCGTAATGCTTAAAAATTATCTGAAAATATCGTACCGAAACATCTTAAAGAAAAAAAGATTTTCGTTAATCAATATCTCAGGACTGACAGTCGGAATGGCAGCGTGTTTACTTATACTTCAATATGTTGTTTTTGAGAAAAGTTATGATAATTTTCATAAAAATGGTGAAAACATTTACCGTCTTATAATGGAAAAATTCGTCGGATCTCACGGAGCAGCGGGAAAAGCTGTAAAAGAAACTTTTCCCGAGGTTTTGGAATATGTTAAGCTCAACAAATCGAATTCAGAGGGTATTTACTCATATAACGAAAAAAAATTCAGAGAAGAAAAAGTCTTTTTTGCGACCGGGTCTTTTTTTAAAGTATTTACCTTCAATCTTATTTTAGGAAACCCTGAAACAGCATTATCGAATGTAAATACAGTTGTTTTAACGGAATCATCAGCAAAAAAATATTTCGGAGATGAAGACCCTATAGGGAAAATAATTAAGTTTAGAGCAATACATAATCTTAAAATTACCGGGATTGTTGAAGATGTACCGGAAAATTCACATTTTCATTTTGATATGCTTGTGTCCTTTGATACCCTGATTAGGATAAGAGGCGAATGGATAGAGACAACATGGACCAGTTGCCCATTTTATACCTACCTTCTTCTTCAACAGGAAACCGATATAAAAAAATTTCATACAAAATTAGATGAATTCTTTACACAAAAAGAAAAAGAAATATCTACAGAGAATAAAGAAGAATTCAACTATCGACTACAACCGATAAAAAACATCCATCTCTATTCCAACTTTGACTTTGAAATTGAGGAAAACGGAAGTGCAAATACCATGTATTTTCTGCTTATTATTGCTTTCTTTATACTGGCAATTGCATGGATCAATTATACTAACCTCTATACTGCAAGGTTTTTTGAAAGGGCTAAAGAAATTGAAATCAGAAAGGTAGCGGGAGCATTCCGTACTCAACTGATCTTGCAGTTATTTGTTGAATCGATGTTTTTTAATATAATCGGAATTTTCTTCGCAATAATAATCAGTCAAATTTTTCTGCCATATTTTAATCAGCTGAGCGGCAACCATTTTTCTTTCAGACTGTTTGATAATATTAGATTCTTTCTGTTACTCGTTTCTATGTTTTTAACAGGTACGTTAGTTTCAAGTATTTATCCTGTGTTTGTCCTGTCATCATTCAGCCGAGGAACTGCCCTGCCCGGAAAATTTAATCAAAACTTTAAAAAAAGAAACCTCAGCAAATGTCTTGTAGTTTTTCAATTTGCTTCTTCTGTTGCGTTAATAGCAGGTACTTTAACTGTTTATTCTCAGGTTTCGTTCATGAAAAGCCGGGATCTTGGCGTGAATATTGACAGGACTATCATTCTCAGAGAACCCGGTATTTTTAATCAAAGATCTTCAGCGCATTTACTGGTATCGACAGAAAGCTTTAAAAACGAGGTAATGAGAATTCCCGCGGTGAAAAATGCCGCGGCATCCACATTTGTTCCGGGAGAAAATGTGTGGGTCCGTCATGATGCCAGCAAAATGAGCAGTTCCAAAGAAATTGAAAAAGAATTTCGAATAGTTGCCGTCGACAATAATTTTACCGATTTTTATGAATTTGAGTTCATTTCAGGAAGGGATTTTTCTAAAGATTTCAGGACAGACTTATATTCTGTGATTATAAATGAAGCGGCATTAAATTTATTTAATTTTGAAAATCCCGAAGATGCAATCAATAAACGAATAAAATATTCGAGGGCACCTGATCCCTTAAAAATAATCGGTGTAATAAAAAATTATAACCAGGAATCACTAAAATATGATTATACACCCTTACTCTTTTTAAGGCTGCTGTGGAGGTCCAAATTTTCTTTGAAGATCGATACACATGATATATCCTCGACTATATCTTCAGTACAGGATATCTGGAACCGCATTTTCCCGGGAAATCCTTTTGAATATTATTTCCTGGACGAGCAGTTTAACAGGCAGTACCATGCCGACCTGCAGTTTGGAAAAATATTCGGGGTGTTTGCGTTTCTGGCGATCTTTATAAGTTGTCTGGGTTTATTTGGTTTATCTTCTTATTTCACTGTAATGCGAACTAAGGAAATTGGCATACGGAAAGTTTTCGGCGCAACAGCGTTGAAAATAATGGTCTTATTTATAAAAGATTTTATTTTGTTAATTACTATTGCGGTCATTATAGCAATGCCTTTTGCCTATCTGTATTTCGATAAATGGCTTTTAAATTATGCTTTCAGAATAAATATTGGATACTGGTTTTTCCTGTTCCCGGTCATATCGATCATGTTTATTGCATTATCTACAATAAGTATTCAAACATTAAAAGCTGCCCGGGCTAATCCCGTTGAATCGTTAAGACAAGAATAGATAATTACTTAACAGTGACATTATTCAATTTTATCATGTTTCCGGATATTGTGTTTTCCACAGAGCAACTGGATGTTATCCGGAGTTGATGAAGATCCGCCTTTGGACCATGGGATAATATGATCAAAATGAAGGTCGTTATTTGTGTCGCCTTATGAAAGTCAACCAAATAATTTTACTTTAATTTAGCTAATCATAAACCTTTCCCTTCCTGGATTCCCGTTTTCACGGGAATGACACAAACAGGGACCACTTTGTGCCTCTGCGGTGAACACCTTGAAACAAACCTTGATTTTTGCCCGTATACTAAGTATATTATCCTAAGTAACTTAGTATAAATCAGTCGGGAAAAATAAATTAAGAGGATTTGAGATGAATTTTTTACCAAAGATCGAGGAAATTCTCCTGCTTGCCATATGGAAGCTGGACGAAAATGCATACGGAACGACTATTATTGAACAGGTCGAAAAAGATACAGGTTCGTCCTGGGTATCCGGTTCGGTTTACAGTGCATTAGCCCGTTTAAAAAATAACGGTTCTATCAGAACAGTCAAAATTGAAAAATCATCTGACGGGATAGGCAGACCAAGGATATACTATGAACTGACCGCAGCAGGCAGGCAGAAACTTATGTCTGCCCAAAAAGTGACGCAGTCAATATGGGAAGGCGTACCTAACCTGGACAAAGGATTTTAGACCATGACGGAACACATCCCGGTCATTAAAAGAATACTTGCCTGGCTATTAATGAAATCCTCGGAAAAGGAAATCAGCATTTCCATTCTGGATTATTTATCGGAAAAATACACTAAAATCGCAAAGGAAAAGAGTTTATTCAAAGCTTTATTTATCTGTATAATTCATTTCTCACTAATTATTGTATCACTCATTTTTCAGAAATTTATATGGAGTTTTATTATGTTAAAAAACTATTTGAAAATTTCATTAAGAAGGATCTTCAGGGAGAAGGGATATTCTTTTCTAAATATTTTTGGACTGTCGGTAGGATTAACATGCTGCATTTTCATATTTCTGTACGTCAGGTATGAGACAAGCTATGATTCCTTTCATAAAGATGCCGATCGTGTTTTCCGCATCATTGCATCTCGCAACAGTGCCACCGGGACAACTGTTTACGGGGGTACAGCGCACCAATTGACGCCGTATGTCAAGGAGAATTTCAAGCAGGCAGAGTATATTGCAAAGGTCACGCCGTGGAGAGCCGACCAGCAGGTAAAATATGGAGATAAAATATTTAATGAAGCTGCCTTTGATATTCCTTTTGCAGATGAGGATATATTTCAAATACTTTCATACAAATTCATTGAAGGTGATCCGCAAACCGCACTATCCAGACCAAAAACAGCAGTACTCTGTCAAAGTATAGCGCAAAAGTACTTTGGCGATGAAAATCCGATGGGTAAATTATTACTATTTGGAGAGGATAATTTTGAAATTACAGGTGTCATAGAGGATCCACCGGGAAATACTGTCTTCAAGTTTAAAATATTACGGTCCTGGAAAACACTGGACCTGCGGATGTTTTATCCGCGCTGGATGAATTTTCATACGACATTTGTCAAGCTTGCTCCCGGAGTTGACCCGAAAAGTTTTGCGCGTCTTCTCACGCAGACAATTGTTCAGCATGCGGAGGAGGACCTGAAAAGCGGAAATATGCAATATACTTCTATTCTCCAGCCTATTAAAGAGGTATACCTGAATTCTAATAACTTAACTTTTGAAAGAGTCACTGTTGGTAAGAAACTTTACATTTACATATTTTCCGGGATAGGTATTTTTATTCTGGTGATCGCATCCATCAATTTCATGAACCTGGTCACTGCACGCTCGAGTACACGCGCCTGTGAGGTTGGTATAAGAAAGGTAGTCGGTGCTCACCGCAGACAGCTTTTTAACCAGTTCATAGGTGAATCCCTGCTCATGACGGCAATTTCTTTTTTTATTGCTCTTGCGGCTGTTTTTCTGCTGTTAAATAAATTCAATGAACTTTCGCAGCTGAAGATCGAATATTCAACCCTGGTAAAACCGGATTTTATTTTTTCAATACTTGCTGCTGTTATAGTTTTAGGTTTTGCAGCAGGGAACTACCCTGCTCTGATATTATCATCATTCAAGCCAATTTCCGGATTAAGAGGCACATTTAGTTCAGGGAAAAAAGGTCAGCTCTTGAGAAAAGTACTTGTTATCGGACAGTATACTTTTTCCATAGCGCTGATAACAGGTGTGATATTATTTTACAGCCAGCTTAATTATATGAAGAAAATGCCCCTTGGTTTTGAAAACAAGCAAAAACTAATAATTAATATGCAGGGGACAGAGGTCGGAATGGGCAATTATATTTCCGTAAAAGACGAGTTTAAAAGTTATCCTTCCGTGCTGGGTGCGGCATTTTCCTCGGGTATTCCCGGCAGAACTCAATATTATTCGAGCATGTGGCCATCGGGTCAGCGTGAAACAAATACACAGAATGTAAACTGGATAGACATAGACAGCGATTTTATCCCTGTATACGGCTTAGAAATTATTGCAGGAAAAAATCTGAGTGATGCTGAAGCAGCGAATATATCCGGTTTAACAGGGCTGCTTAATGAAACCGCAGTCAAAGTGTTTGGATTTAATTCTCCGGGAGAGGTACTGGATAAATCCTTTAGAGACAGGGAAGGTAAAATAGCCGGTGTTGTAAGAGACTTTCATTTTGAAGGACTTCAGAAGGCTATAGAGCCTCACATGATGGTATTTAGAGGCAATTTCAGGTATTTAACCCTGAACATAGCAGAAAGCAACATCAGCCGGACAATTTCTTTTGTTGAGGATCAATATAAGGCTCTGTTCCCGGGCAGGATTTTCGAGTATTTCTTTCTCGATGAAGAATTTGATAAACAGTACCGTAAAGAAGAACAGACTGCTGCAATTTTCGGGATATTTACCTTCATGGGTATTTTAATTGCAAGCCTCGGTCTTGTGGGACTGGCGGCATTTGTTGCCCAAAAACGTACCAAGGAGATCGGCATCAGAAAAGTAATGGGTGCATCTTCAAAAAGTATAGTCAGCCTGTTAACCAGGGAATTTCTGTACCTTGTGCTGGCTGCGAACATTATCGCCTGGCCGCTCAGTTACTTTATAATGAATAAATGGTTTCAGAGTTTTGCATACAGGATCAATATAGGATTAGTAGCATTCGTTATTGCAGGCTTGACCGCAGTGTTAATTGCTGTTATATCGGTAAGTTATCTGTCTTTTAAAGCGGCTAATAAAAATCCTGTCGACTCTTTGAAATATGAATAGTGTGTCGATAAACACTAGGAAAAACTAAACACGGGGAGTATTTTCTATGAAAAAAGAAATATTTATCGCAGGACTTTTAGGTGGAGCAGTGATATTTGTCTGGCTGATTATCTCTCAGGCGATATTACCATTCAGAAGCGGCATGTTAATGAATACCGTGGACAATCAGAAAAACCTTCACGAAACACTCAAAAGTGAGATCACCGAACCGGGAATTTATGTCTGCCCATACCTTCCTCCGGATGCAACTGCCCCATTCCCGGACTATCTTAACGAACCGATCTATCAGATAATTTACAAGGGAGAAACCCACAGCACCGTTGCTGGAATATTCGGATTTCCTCTCCTGATGATTTTCATCGCTCCTATGATCGCAGCCTGGATGCTCTCGGTCTCATCAGAAAAAATACTGGCGAAATACTCCCGCAGAGTTTTATTTATAACAGCTCTTGGGCTGTTTCTTGCTGTATTTGGAGACCTGTTTCAGTTGAATAACACTTTTGCAACTTCTGAATTTACATTTTTTACGGCTGGGAACGATATAATTACATGGGCTCTTGCAGGCCTGGTGATCGCATGGAAAATAAAACCTGTAAAAGTATAAAGGTAAAAAAGGTAAAATTGAATTTTTGGAGGTTTTATGAAAAGTACACGCAGAGATTTTTTGAAAAAAGGGGTGATTAGTGCCGCAGGGGCTGCTTTATTGCCCTCATCATGCAAACCCTCGAAAGAGGAATTAATTGCTTTAGCCGGGGGTAATAAGATCATCAGCCGTAATTTGGGCAAAACCGGAATAAAAGTACCCGTCGTAAGTATGGGAGTGGATGATAATATAGATATTGTACCAAGTGCAATTGAACTGGGTTTAACTTATTTTCAGACCAGCAGTAATTACAGAAACGGCCAAAATGAAAGGGATCTGGGCAGGATAGTAAAAGTAAAGGGCAGAGATAATTTCATCCTGGGGACAGGTTTCTCTTTAGGCAAATATATTTACAAAGAGAATCTAAGAATCGATAACAACTTTAAAAAAGAGAATCTAATAAGATCCTTTGAAAGCGCCCTCAAAAGACTAAAAATGGAATACATAGATATTTATTTTTTATTTGAACATTACAGTAAAGACACATTGATGCATGAACCAATAATCGAGAGCGTAATAAATTTCAAAAAAAGCGGTAAAGCCAGATCCATAGGAGCTGCAGCTCATTCTAACGTACCTGCAGTAATTCGTGAAGCAGCGGACAGCGGTATTTATGATGTTGTGATGGTCTCCCGTAATTTCCGCAATAATGATGCAGATGAGATAGATCGTGCTATCAATTATGCTGCCGGTAAAGGGCTTGGAATAATCGCTATGAAAACACAGGCCGGAGTGTACTGGGACAGGAAAAGGGAAAGTATGATCAACATGAAAGCTGCCTTAAAATGGGCACTGCAGAATGAGAATGTGCATACTGCAGTAACACTTTACAATAATACAAGGGAACTTGCCGAGGGAGTATCGGTAATGAATGACCTGAAACTGACCGATTCTGAAAAAAGAGACCTTAAATTACCGGTCGAGGGTTCAGGTTTTGGATTATACTGCCAGCAGTGCGGAGAATGTACCGGGCAGTGCGGCAGATTTCCTGAGATCCCAGCCGTCATGAGGTGCTATATGTATGCATACGGGTACAGGAGCCTTTATAAGGCAAAACATACTTTTTCATCATTAAACCTGAAACAAATTCCATGCGAGGACTGTGAAAGATGTACGGTAAAGTGTACAATGGGATTCGATATCAGAAGAAAGGTGCTCGATATTTCAAGGATAAAAGACATCCCGGGAGAATTTCTTACCTGATATAAGAGAAACCGCAGAGACACAGAGAATTAATTAATAGTTAATAGTTAATAGTTAATAGTTAAAAACGATAGGACATTTAGACACAAAGGTCTAATCTTTTGATAAAAGCCGTTCAGCTAAATGCCTAAAAATACTTATCAAATTATTTTAAAACATAGAAATAGCTCTTAATTCTTAATTCTTAACTCTTAATTGTATTTTTGTGTCTTCGTGCCTTGGTGGTGAATATTTGTCCCCACTCGTAAATAAAATACAACCGTTCGTCAAGTATATATAGCCGTTCGTCGATTTCATAAATACAAAATTCGAAAAACAACGTATAATTCAGATAGAAACAAAGAAAGTAAAAAAAACCGGGAGAAAGTAATGAGTCAAAAAAATCCGATCAACCGCCGCAGTTTTATAAAAACCGGATTTGCCGGAGCTTTTGGTGCTGCAGTTCTGAAAAAACCTGCATTAAAATTACGTGCTAAACAGAATACAAAAGATGAAATAAAGATAAAAGAATACCGTACGCTTGGTCGAACGGGATTCAAAGCTTCCGATATAAGTTTCGGATCTGCTGAACTTAGCAACCCGGATGTGCTTGTTCAGGCATTGAATATGGGGATGAATTATATTGATACTGCGCCCAATTATGGCAGAGGTGGTGCAGACAGGACGATCGGTGAAGTTATAGGTAAATTCGACAGGAAAAAGTTATTTATTACGACCAAGTTGAATCTAACATTTTCGAGAAACAGGACAAAAGAGGGTCTAAAAGATCAGTTCTATCAAAGCCTTGAAAGGTTGAAAACAAACTATGCCGACTGTGTAATGCTACATATGGGTCTTGTTGACCAGGTGAAAGATGAAAATTTCCATGCTGCGGCAGAGGAGTTAAAAGCTGACGGCAAGCTCCGCTATATCGGAGTATCAAATCACGGTAAACAGCAGAGCATATCGGGACCCACAAAAGACACTATGGACGATGTTGTAAAAGCCGCGGCAGAGGACGGCAGGTTCGATGTCGTGCTTTTTGTTTATAATTTTCTGTTGAAAGAACCGGGTGAGACCATCCTTAAGATATGCAGGGAAAAAAATATCGGCACGACGTTAATGAAGACAAATCCTCACAATAAATATAATGACTACAATGACTATGTCGAGGAAAGAAAAAAAGGAGGAAGAAATCTCCCTCAAGCCTATATAGACAGGCTGAAAGAATACGGAAAATACGCATTAAATACGGAAGAATTCAAAAAGAAGTACAATCTTACAACCAACGATCAGATCCGTGATGCCGCAATGAGTTTTGTACTCAGTCACCCGGATGTTCATACGGTCACCATCAGCATAAATACTTTTGACCGTCTGAATGCCTATACTGCCCTTTCAGGTACACGCCTGGATAATGCGGGGATGGGAATGCTTAACGATTATGAATCAAAGCTCGGCAGGTATTACTGCCGTCATGCATGCGGTATATGTGAACCGGCATGCCCGGAAAATGTTCCGGTTAATACAATCATGCGGTATAATCATTACTTTGGTGCTCAGGGCAGAGAAAAGACCGCAATGCTCAAATATAGTAAACTACCCGGTGCTACGGCGGATAAATGCAGGAACTGCAGCGGAGCCTGTGAAAAAGCCTGCCCTTATAACGTACCGGCACAATGGCTGCTGAACATGGCACACCGGAATTTGAGTCTGGGGTAGGAAACCAATCACAATTTATGTCTTAAGACCATTATCGTATATCTTATGTAGCGGATGCTTGACAGGAACAGCGCAAGGCCTATGCTGATATACAGAACGGCAAGGTATTTGTTGAGACCCGGAATCTGCCTCAGCAAAAAACCAAAGAGTAACATGACCGAGATGAGAATATAGTTTTTCCAGGAGAAGAATGAAAAGAGACATTTTCTTCCTTCCATTGGGAGAATTCGTGCAGTATTCTTATCAACCAGGTGGAGAAATCCGAAATGGTGTATTATCAGGGCGAAGAAGAAACCTGTACCGGCTATTAAAATAATATTGTTTTTGCTTTCTGCCTCTAACCAGGAAAAAGAAGATTTGAGAAGCATAACTGATGCAATTATCCACATTAACCCTGCAAGGAGCAGCAGTGCGCTTCTTGGAACGCCCGGTTTCAAATTAGAAACATTCATTTTATTTTATACTCGCATTTGTTTGCAAGTTTCACAATAATGTAATACTTTATCATTTAACAGTCCAGTTAATTGTTTTAGTAAAATCCTTAAATTTGTACAGAATGTCAGACGGCGCCGGAATGATAAAAAGTGAATTATTATGAACGTATCAGGTTGTATTAAAACATTTCACCGTCAAATCAGCTGCAACCGGCAGACTCCTGACACTCACAGCTTTTTTTTCCGCGCTGCAATGATATTTCAGCCGTATAAAAACAGCGTTTATTAGAATTCATTGAATAAATTATGCTTATTTTCAGTATATTATTCAAAGGTTGCATCTTAAATGTAAAGCAGTAATATGGCTTTATTGTAATAAAAGAGTGCATTTTTCACATTTAGTTATTACATAATTTCAGGCAATGGTGGTATTATGATCAAAAAGATTAATTGCGGCATTTTGTTTACTATTCTGCTCCTGTTACTGTTTGCACCTGACCAAACGTTTTCCCAGGAAAAAGAAACAGCAGCCGAGAACAGTTCGCTCAGGGTCTTTTTAGACAGGTTCTGGGATTGGGAGGATTTTATTAAAGAGGAAATGCGGTTTCTAACTTATGTCAGGGATACAAGACAGGCACAGGTCTATATCCTTTTAACACAACAGCATACCTCTACCGGCGGTGATGAATTCACAATTACATATGTCGGACAGGAGAATTTCTCAGGTGTAAACGATACGTTAAAATTTGTATCAAACCAGGATGATACGGAACAGATACAAAGGACAAAGGTGCTAAAGTACCTGAAAATGGGGCTCATGAGATATGTCAGCCGGACAACACTGGCAGAAGGAATCTCAATAGATCATAGTGATACCGGTTCAGGGGAAAGACCTGTTCTTGAAATGGAAGATAAGTGGAATTTCTGGGTTTTCAGGATAGCCTCCGATTTCGACCTCGAAGCGGAGGAATCTTATAAAGAATCATCACTGGAAGGTTATTTATCAGCAAACAGGACAACTGAAGACTGGAAAATACGGTTGAATTACGAATCCTATTACCGCGAAGATGTCAACGAAACTGAGGAGGAAACATACAGGTCGTACAGGAGAAGTAACGAGGTAAACGGATTGATCGTAAAAAGTATAAACGACCACTGGTCTGCAGGGATTATCAGCAGGATCGACTCTGATACAAGGGTAAATACAAAGCTGCTGTTAGGGATTGGTCCTGCAATTGAATATAATATTTTCCCGTACAGCCGGTATACAAGACAAAACCTGACCTTCAGATTCAGTGTAAATTCCAATTATGTCAAGTACAGGCAGGTAACTATATTTGATAAAACCTCGGAAAACCTGAATTATGCGAGCCTAGCTATCTCAGGAGAGATCATCGAAAAGTGGGGTGACGCCCGGATGTCACTTGACGGCAATGTATATTTTCATGACACCAAGGTAAATAAACTTGAATGGGATTCAAATATTGACATAAGACTGTTCAAAGGATTCTCGCTTGATATGAACCTCGAGATATCACTGATACATGACCAGCTCTACCTGGCAAAAGGAGACCACACAGTAGATGAGATACTGCTGAAACAAACACAATTAAAGACAAACTGGAGGACCGAAGCCAGGATAGGTATAAGTTATACCTTCGGTTCCCCGTTCGACAGCATTGTTAATCCCCGTTTCGGTGAACACTGATAAGAGAAAATCTGTTTCTAATGTTTAATGGTGTACTCCCTCCTACCTTTCCCGGATTCCTCTTTATTTTAGAGGTTTGGTAGTTAAATAATAAGGGCGGTTTTATCCGTTTCTTCGTGGTTTTCTTTTTGCGGACAGGACACTGTCCTGTCCCTACAATATCCATCAGCCGTTACTCAACTCTGTGCCTCTGTGGTGATGTTTAGGTTCCCGCTTCTGCAACTGCACACATCAAGGAGAATAGCAATTACCGCTTGAACCGCTTATTCCGCATTTCTCCAATGATCATTTTTCACAACACAATATAATTGCAGCATTTATTATTTTCCTGGCAACTTTTTATTTCTTTTTACGGTCTAATATATAAAATACCGTAATAAGAGGGGAAATTTCATGCTCAGAAATTACTTGTATATCGCATTCAGAAATATCAGGAAACAAAAAGGATATTCATTAATTAATATAGCGGGTTTAGCAGTCGGGATGGCATGTTTTATCCTGATCATCCTTTACCTTCAAAATGAATTCAGTTATGACAATTTTCACGAAAAAAAGGACAATATACACAGAATAATCCAGCAGCAGCCCGGAAATATATATATAGGGTCGGACTATTTTGCAGTAACACCGGCAAGGCTGGCTCCCGCATTGATGGAGGATTTCCCCGAAGTGGAATTTGCCACCAGAATAGATGACATCGGCAGGGGTCTGCTGAAAAAAGGCGATATAAGCTTTTATGAGATGGGTATTTATACGGATGAAAACTTCTTTGACGTTTTTACGTTTGAGATGGCAGAGGGTGAAGGAAAATCTGCCCTGCAGGAACCGTTCACAATAATACTTTCGGAAAAACTTGCAAAAAAATATTTCGGTGATGAGAATCCTATCGGTAAGACCATCAATTTCAATGAAAAAAATGACCTGACCGTAAAAGGTATCCATAAAGAGGTCCCGGCAAACTCCCATTTCAAATTCGATTATATAATTTCATGGAAAACAAAAGAAGCTGATCCCAACACGCTGAAAAATATGAGCAGCTGGGGAAACAGCTCATTCTATACTTACCTTGTCCTTTCTCCGGGCACTAATATTGAAAATACACTGCGTAAATTTACGATTTATTACAAGCAGAAATCCGAACAGCCGAATTCGACACGTATCTGGATAATCCAGCATTTGAAAGACATCCATCTCAGGTCAACATTTAATTTCGATATGGCGGAAAGGACAGATATAAAACATCTATATCTTTTATCGGGGATCGGCCTTTTGATCCTCGGGATAGCATGCATCAATTATATGAACCTTGCGACCGCAAGATCATCAAAAAGGGCAAGAGAAATAGGTATAAGAAAAGTTGTAGGGGCTAAAAGAGTACAGCTTATCAGGCAGTTCATAGGGGAATCTGTCAGTTTTTCCGTATTATCCCTGTCCGCAGCAATGTTACTGGTTATTATTCTTCTCCCCGCATTTAATAATTATGTTGGAAAAGAACTTAGTTTCAACCCGGTTAATAATTATACATTTTTTATATTTCTGATATGCCTAACACTTTCTGTAGGTTTAATTGCCGGAAGCTACCCTGCCCTTCTGCTTTCATCTTTCAAACCTGTTAAAGTGTTAAGGTCATCAGGCTTTAAAATGGGTGGAGGTGCACTTTTCAGGAATATCCTCGTAATATTCCAGTTTACATCTACCGTAGTACTTATTGCAGGAACCCTTGTAATCAACAAACAACTGCAATACCTGCGTGATAAAGACCTCGGTTTCAATAAAGACCATGTTGCAGTTATCAGGATGCGTGACCAGGGCCTTCGGGATAATTTTGAAGTAATCAGGACAGAACTCCTGCGCAGCCCGGATATTCTAAGTGTCAGCTACTCTAACAGTCTTCCTTCACGTATATCAAGCAATAACGGCATGAAGGTGGAGAATAATGAAGGTGAAATGACCCAGCAGAGCATTTACGTCGGTTCGGTGGATTATGATTTTATAAACCTTTATGAACTTGAATTAGTGAAAGGCAGGAACTTTTCGAAGGATTTTGGGACAGACCCCAACCATGCTGTCATTGTAAATGAAGAAATGGTCAAATATATGGGTTGGACCGACCCAATAGGGAAAAAAGTCGATTTCTGGTCGGCTAAAGAAGGAGAAGTAATAGGTGTCTTAAAGAACTATCACTTTTATTCACTTCACGAAAAGATAGAGCCTGCCCTGCTGTATTTAAGTACAAAGTACGCATATAATGCTTCAGTTAAAATCAGGGCAAACTCCGTCTCTTCGGCTGTCGGTTTTATTAAAAATGTAGTTGAAAAACACAGCATTAATCATCCTTTTGAATATTATTTTCTTGATGAGAATTATTATGAAAATTATGTATCCGAACAGAAATTAGGTGAGATATTTATATATTTCTCATCGGTCGCTATTTTCATAGCATGTCTCGGTCTGTTCGGTTTATCGGCATTTACAACCGAACGAAGGACAAAAGAGATCGGTATCCGCAAAACCCTCGGTGCAACGGAAACCAACCTTATGGTCCTGCTTACAAAAGAGTTTGCACGGTTTGTAATAGCCGCAACCGTAATAGGCGTACCGCTGTCATACTATTTCCTTCATAAATGGCTGACAAATTTTGCATACCATGCGGACATGGGGTGGATAGTTTTTGCCGCAGCCTCGATTATTTCGATGACAGTGGCAATGCTGACAGTCGGCATACAGGCAAAAAAAGCAGCAGCCGCCAATCCTGTGGAAACTTTGAGGAATGATTGAGGGGTGGGATTATTGATATACTATGAGATTAGAATCATTCCATTAATCTAAACCAGTCTTTTACTGTAAGTTTAAGTCTAACAATTTCATCTTCAGCTAATACACAGCAATGTGCTATTGGACCTCGCAAAATGTTTAGACTAGTCATAATTTTATTAAAAGCTTTTTGTGAGGAAAATATGGGAAAGTCATCCCAATTTTTTCTAACAACTTCACTTAACTCACCAAAAGTAGTGTAGTCTATCTCTTCCTCTGAACGCAACGTGATCCCTGAATCGAGTTCTTTTTTTATATTGTTTTTTACATTTTTTTTAATTTCATCAGGAACTTTCGATTCCCACCAATTTTCGCCGTACTCACTTTCTAAAGTCTCAGCAATTAAACTACGGATACTCTTTTCAAGACAATAGAACAATTCATAATGTTTTCCCATTTCGGCTGCTTCTTGGCGTAGGGCATGAGAAAACTGCGGATAGTAAATATCATCTTTTTCTTCTTTAATATCTCGTTTAAGATCTATTTTGAGTTTTTGTTCTACTTTATCTAAGTCACTTTCGAATAGTGAATGCGACATACCAAAGAGTTTTATTCTATCTTCTAATTTCATATTACTTTCTTAGTAAATTATCTCTCAATGATCGAAAAATAGCATTGAAGACAGCAGGATCATCTGTTTTAGGAAGAACAAGATTTATAGTATAACCGAGATTTAATCCGAAATCATGATATGCGCCGCCTTCATCAGGTTTCCCATCTTCCTCATCTATGTCAAGATCGTCTTCAGTTTTGTCTAATGGTATTTTAGATTCAAAATCAGCAAAAGTTTTAAGATTTTCAAAAGTTGAACAAATTAATTGTACTACTTTACTCTTTGCTTCTAAACCAGTTATTTCAACTGTTAAACCTTTTAAGTCTTCTTTATTTAAAATATTTGCATATTCATTCCTTTAAAATATTTCCTTAAAACCTATTTTCATTGCTTCAGCTATAGCAGCTCCTGAGGTACTTTGATTCCTATACTTTTTATACAATTCTGTAGGAGTCCCGTCTGTATTTAAAATACCAATCTTTTTAGCAAGCGAGACAAATTGTTTATAAGGTCCCCCCTTAAAGCCTAATTTAGTTTCTAAGAAGTCATATGTAAAACGGTCAGGTGTTTTGGCTTCTTTTATTTTATCGAGAATTTTTGGAATACAAGCAGGATAACCAATATAAGGC
>JBHPGK010000012.1:0-29583 GCA_042570605.1 Candidatus Zhuqueibacterota bacterium | reverse complement strand
TGCAGTATTATGGTACTGGCTGCAGTTAATACCGGCATTTGTTCAATGTTCTATCTATAAGACCAAATGGAGTTTAATCATGTTCAAAAACTATCTGAAAACCGCCTTAAGGAATATTAAAAGATATAAAGGATATTCGTTTATTAATATGGCAGGGCTTTCGATCGGGATAGCAAGCTGCCTGCTTATCCTTGCATATATGAATTTTGAATTTTCTTATGATGAATTTCATTCAAAATCTGATAGAATATACCGTTTTGGAGCGGTCGGTACGAAATCGGGAAATGATTACAATAATGCACTGGCACCATTCTTTGTTTGTGATGGTCTCATGAGTAATTATCCTGAGGTGGAAAATGCTGTCAGGTTAGGCAAGGTTTATTATGAGACTTACAGTTATAAGAACAATAAACATTTTGAATACGATTTTTTTTATGCTGACAATTCCATTTTCAGTATCTTCGATTTTGAATTTGTTAAAGGAGACCCGGAATCTGCACTTAGTCAGCCCTATTCTATAGTTGTTACTCAGGAAACAGCCCTCAAATATTTTATGAATGAAGATCCGATCGGAAAAAACATAACATGTGATGAACAACTTGAATTAAGAGTATCGGGAATAATTAAAAAACCGCCTGTAAATTCCCATTTACAGTTTGATGCCCTTGTTTCGATGGAGACTTTGAAAAAAGAAGATCCTTATGCTGCCGGAGATTATTTCTGGACTTATGTATTACTGAAAAACAGGGATGATGTTAAAACGTTTAAAGAGAAAATGGAAGGATTTTATGACAGGCAGTTCGAAGGTAAAAGTGAATATTCCAGATACAAACTCTCGGTATTACTCCAGCCTGTTACCTCAATCCACCTTCATTCAAATCTGAATAATGACTCCCCCGGAAATGCAAACATAGAATATATTTACGGATTAATTGCGGCCGCAATTTTAATTCTTTTGATCGCTTGCATCAATTTCGTGAATCTTTCAACAGTCATGATGTCAAAGAGGGCTAAAGAGATCGGGATGAGAAAGGTACTTGGTGCATTTAAAAGACAGATCACTCTGCAGTTTTTTGGAGAATCTGTTCTTCATGTCCTGGCTGCATTTATTTCAGGATGTATAATTGTTGTTTCGGTATTCCCATATTTTCAATTCTTATCGGGTTACAACATCAGCATTAATTTTTTAGAGAATCCGGTGATGCTATTACAATCGTTTTTAATCTTATTGTTTATAAGCATTGCTGCAAGCGGGTATTCTGCAATCTTCCTTTCCGGGATCAGACCAATTAAAACTCTGAAGGGTAAAATCATAGAAAAAAAAGAGAACTCCAAATTCAGAAATGTGCTTGTAGTTTTTCAATTCCTTATTTCAATTTCGTTAATTTCCATAACATTAGGTATCCTGGGTCAACTGAATTATTTAAAAAGTAAAGATTTGGGATTCAACAAAAAAGATCTTATATATTTACCAGTATATACCGATGATATGAATGCGGAAAAAGTCGGGAACTGGGTAAATGTAATGAAAAGTGAAATGCTTTCACTGAACGGTATAAAGGATGTCTCTTTTTCCGGTCTGCCGCCGGTGTCTGGTAACTTTCAGAAAAGACCTTATATGCTGGAAGGAATTCCCGGAGAAAAGAAAATTGATATGGGCAGATACAATATTGAGAATGATTTTCTAAATGCGATGGAAACCGATATGATTGTAAGTACGGGATTTCCGGATGAATTTAAAAATGGAAAAGATAATTCTGCTGTTATTAGTGAGAGTGCTGCAAAACTTATAGGTGTGCAAGATCCCATAGGAAAGATATTGAGAGATGAAAGAGGCGGAAGATGGAAAATACTTGGTATTTCGAAAGATTTTCACTGCAGGTCACTGCATCACAATATTGATCCCGTAATTTTTACTAATACTGAACACTATCATTATATGATAATTCGATTAAAATCCGGGAATATAAGGAATACTCTTGCCGAAGTAAAAAATGTATGGGATAAATTTGAACCTGATCACCCTTTTGTCTTTACATTTATGGATGATAAAATTAACAGTCTGTACAAGAATGAAACAAATCTGGGAAGAATCATTCAGTTTTTTACAATACTTGCAGTAATTATCAGCTGCCTCGGGATATATGGTTTTATCTCATATATTACCGAACTTCGTACCAAAGAGATAGGTATAAGAAAAACTTTTGGCGCAACAGTTATCAGTATCGTTAACATGTTTGTAAAGAACCTTGCAGTCTGGGTAATCTCTGCAAGCATTTTTGCCTTTCCCATCGGTTATTTCATATTGAATAACTGGTTAAGGAATTTTGCCTATAGAATAGATTTAGGATTGAAAATATTTGCTGTATCAGCTTTATCAGCTTTTTTTGTAGCTTTTCTAACAGTTATTTATCAGACAATAAAAGCTGCAATTGCAAATCCGGTGGATTCTTTGAGGAATGAGTAGTAATCCTGCTCAGTTTTATTTATTTCGTCTTATATATCTTTTCCGATTTCCATTATACAAAATTAAATACCTTGTTTATTCCTTAAACACAGTGTTTTGCAAGATGCAAAAGTAATTTGAAACATTCAAATTATTCTCCCGTATTTTTATATATAACAATTTGAAATGTTCAAATTATAATTATGTTGAGGGAAAATATGGAACAATTGACAAGAAAAGAAGAGCAGATACTGCTTGCAGTTCATTTTCTTAAGGACAATGCAATGCTTAACACGATCAGGGAACGGATCAAGAGATATACCGGGAAAAATTATTCCCTGGGAACCATTTATGTGCCTTTGAACAGGCTTCATGTTAACGGCTGTCTTGAATCTGATCTTAAAAAGGTGAGCGGCAGCAACAAACCTGTCAGGTATTATAAAATTACTCCGACAGGTTATAAGGCACTTGCAGTACTTAAAACCAGTACCGAAGAAATGTGGGACGGTTTTGTTGAACCGGTAATAAGGAAATAGAGTAAATTGATGAAAAAAGATAAATACAAAAAACCGAGTTTACCGTTTTTATTATTAAGACTTCTTCTACCCGACCAGGACAGGAATCCGCTTTACGGTAATTTTGAGCTGTATTATAAGGAAATTTTACGGGATAAGGGAAAGATCTACGCCTGGTTATGGATATTTGGACAGGTACTGAAATCATCGCCGGGATTAATATTTACAAATTTATCCGGGAGTTTTTCTATGTTAAAGAACTATCTCATTATCGCTTTTAGAAACCTGAAGAAATACAAAGGGTATTCTTTTATCAATATTTTTGGGCTTGTAATAGGGATAACCTGTTTTGTCCTTATACAACTCTGGATCAATTACGAATTAAGTTACGATAAATATCATGAAAAATCAGAACAGATATATAGAATTGCTACTGATTCAAAGTTTAATAATTCTGTAATCGCTTCAGCCTCGACTCCTACAGTAGTCGCCAAAACGCTGCGTCGTGACTACCCGGCTTTGCAGGAGGCAACCTGTGTTGAAAATTTTTCAACTACTCTTGTAGTACAGGGTGATAGGAGTTTTATGGAAACTGGTGTATTTGCAGCCGATAATTCTTTTTTTAATGTATTTTCATTTGATCTGTTAGAAGGAAACAGGGAAAATGCCCTCAAAGAGCCGTATTCTGTTGTTATTACCAAAAGTATTGCTGAAAAATATTTTGGGAGTGAAACTCCTGTTAATAAAATTCTGAATATGTGGAATACTGATTATAAAGTGACCGGGGTTGTTAAAAACATGAAGCAGAACTCCCATTTTCATGCTGATTTTATTTTATCAGGTTCAAGTTTTGATTTTTTCAGCTCAGATAACTGGTGGACAAGTTATGTAAAAACATATGTTGTTCTCGAAAAAGGATATTCTTATAAAGAATTTAACGCGATACTCGATGAACTGGTTTTCAAATACAGAAACCCGGGTAGAGTAAATACTGCAGATAGATATTGGAAATGGTATCTTCAGCCGCTGACAGATATCCATTTACATTCCCACCTGAGCGGAGAATTTGAGCCGAACGGTAATATTGCGTATGTGTATCTGTTCTCTGCGATATCGTTTATTATACTTTTACTTGCGTGTTTTAATTTTATTAATCTGACAACTGCCAGAACGTCATTTCGGGCAAAAGAGATCAGTATAAGAAAAGTAGCCGGTTCCCACAGAGCTCAATTGAGGTATCAGTTTCTCAGCGAGACAGCATTTATTTGTGCTGTCTCGACTATTATTGCATTTGCTGCAGTTAAAACTGTACTGCCGTATGTCAATAATTATCTGGGAAAACAACTGTCACTTTCATTAAGCGATCCGCTGACATTATTGTACGCTTTCGGTTTTGTTCTGGCTCTCAGCATATTTTCAGGAAGTTATCCTGCCATTCTCCTTTCCTCGTTGAAACCTACAGTATTATTGAAGGGGAATTCATACAGCGGGAGAAAGAATACAATATTAAGAAACGGGCTTGTGTTATTTCAATTTTCAATTTCTATAATTCTGATAATTGGAGTGATAGTTGTTAAAAGACAACTCGATTTTATAAACAATAAGCAGCTTGGTTTTGATAAAGAAAAGGTTGTAATAGTTGAAAATGCTGATTATTTAGGCAGCCGTTTAGAAGTTTTCAAAGAGAAATTATTAAAAAACTCTTCTATCATCAACTTAACTGCAACAACCACTGTTCCGGGCAGATACTACGAAAATAGAGGAGCGAATTATGACGACGGCAAAGAGATCCTGTTACAATATGGCAGAGCAGATGAGAATTTCCTGGAAACCCTGAATATCGAATTGAAAGAAGGAAGATATTTCTCAAAAGATTTCATATCGGACACTACTGCCATTGTTCTCAATGAAAGTGCTGTAAAACATCTTGAATGGAAAGAACCGTTAAATGAAACCATAATTGTAAAAGGTATTGGTAAATACCGGGTGATCGGTATAGTAAAGGATCACCATTTTGAATCCAAGCATCAGAAGATCTGGCCAATGGCTATGCTGAATATTCGCCAGAATCTGGTTCCGGCTCAATACATTGCGGTCAAAATAAAGACAAATAACATTACAGGCACGCTTCAAAAAATCGAAGAATCCTGGAAAAATATCGCACCGGGTATTCCATATCGATACTGTTTTTTAGATGAGGATTACGGCAGACTATATAAAAGCGAGGAACAGACTTCGGAAATATTTTCATTTTTCTCAATACTGGCTCTCCTGATCGGCTCCCTGGGATTATTCGGACTGGCTTCATTTGTCGTTGAAAAGAGAACCAAAGAGGTTGGAATACGCAAAGCAGTCGGAGCGACCGAAGTTAATATTCTGTATAATCTGATGCACCAGTTTATTATATGGCCGGTTATTGCGGTTATTTTTGCATGGCCTCTGGGTTGGTTCCTGATGAACCGGTGGCTTCAGAGTTTCGAATACAGAATATCGATAGGGATTGACATCTTTTTCCTCTCAGGATTGATTGCCATTCTGGCCGCTGTTGTTTCGGTTATTACTCAATCTTTAAAGGCGGCATATAAAAATCCGGTAGAATCTTTAAGGTATGAGTAGGATATCTGATGAAAAAAGAAAAACATAAAAAACCGCGTTTACCGTTTTTTCTTTTGAGAATTCTTCTCCCTGACCGGGACAGGAATCCGCTTTACGGTAATTTTGATCTGTATTATGAGGACATGTTAAGGGAAAAAGGAAGGAATTACGCCTGGTTCCGGCTCTTCGGTCAAATACTTAAATCAGCGCCCGGATTATTATTTTCAAATTTATCAGGAAGTTTTACCATGTACCGTAGTTATTTAAAGACCGCATTTAGAAATATTAAAAGAAATAAAAGCATTGCCTTAATTAATATTTCCGGTTTAACAATTGGAATTACATGCTTCATTCTAATTTTATTGTATGTCCAGTTTGAATTTAGTTATGATAACTATCACAAAGATTCGGACAATATTTACCGTGTAGCAATGATTTGGCAGTCGAAAAATGTATCTAATTATTGGGCGACAATCAGCCCGCCTGCTGTAAAGGCATTAAAAGACAATTTTTCAGTAGTTGAATATGCCGCATCTGTAAGAAATTTAGGGAGGCAGCCGGTTAGACTGGATGATAAGATGTTTTATGAAGACTTTTGTTTATATGCAGATCCTCAAATATTCAAAATCCTGACATTTAAATTTATCAATGGTTCTCCCGAAACTGCCCTTAACCGTCCCGGTACAGTTGTCTTATCTAAAAGTATGGTACAAAAATATTTCGGTAATAAAAATCCAATTGGAAAATCTATCTACATCGGGGATAATTCTTTCGAGATAACGGCAGTTATTGATAATTATCCGGAAAACACTCATTTAAAATATAATTGTATTTTATCTTTATTAACAGATAAATCTTGGAAAGATAATACATGGGGTAATATTATATATCATACTTACATAAAACTTGCACCAAATGTTGATTTGAAATCATTTGAAAAATCTGTCAACGAAATGGAGGGAAGGGAATATAAAGAACTGTTAGATACAAGAAATCAAAAGCATATTTACTTTTTACAGCCTTTAAAGGATATACATTTGAGTTCTAACATGCGCCGGGAATTTGAAGCTCCGGGAAATCTGATAAACCTTTATATCTTTTTGGCAATTGCAGTATTTGTATTACTGATTGCATGCATGAATTTTACTATCCTGGCTGTAGCACGATCTTCAAAAAGAGCAAAAGAAGTAGGAATGCGCAAGGTTGTAGGAGCCGGGCGTCTGCAATTGATTAATCAGTTTATTACCGAGTCATTTATCGTTGCAGGGATCTCTATTATTGCTGCAATCATACTTGCTGTAATATTTCTACCCTATTTTAACAGTTTATCAGGCAAAAATTTCAATCTTGAAAATCTATTTAATCCCCAAAAGTTTTATGCCTGTACAGTTGTTTTATTTTTTGTAGCCGCAGCTTCAGGAAGCTATCCGGCTTTTTTTCTGTCGGCATTAAAGCCTGTTAAAATCATAAAGGGAATTCTAAATTACGGAAATAGAAGATTCTATTTAAGAAAGTTTCTTGTGATCGGACAATATATGATCTCTATTTGTATGATAATATGCACAATCGTAGTTTACAACCAGGTTAATTTTATGAAAAATCAATATCCCGGTTTTAATAAAGAGCATAAACTTATATTAAATGTTCGAGGTAAAAATCTCAATGACAGAAATTGTGAAACAGTAAAAAATGAATTTTTGAAATATTCGTCAATAACAGGAGTTACTGCTTCATCAAACGTTCCGGGGCGAAGAGGTGATATAACAGGTGTAATGCTTTTTGGTGATGATATCCAAAATGATCACAGGTTTTATTACTATTATGTGGATTATGAATTTTTATCGGAATATGATTTTAAAATAATTGCCGGAAGAGCTTTCGATTTTGAAAAAGTGACTGACGCTTCATCAGCAGTTATTATTAACGAGTCGGCACTGAAGGTGTTTGGATGGACTTCGCCTGAAGAAGCTATTGGGAAACAAATAATAGCGAAAGTTAAGGCTGAAATCATAGGAGTTGTTGAAGATTTCCATTTTAATGGATTTAAAGAGACTATAGAACCATTCTTTTTTAGAATCTATCCTCGCTATAGATATCTTTCGCTTACTGTTAAACCTGGAAATATAGGTGAGACCATTGATTTTATTAAATCAAAATGGAAAAATATTTTTCCCGGAATTCCATGTGATTACTTTTTTCTTGATGAAGATTTTGACATTCTGTACAAATCTGAAGCAAAAGCGGCGGATATTTTCCGGGTTTTTACTATATTGGCTTTATTTATAGCATGTTTAGGTTTATTTGGATTAATTTCTTTTATATCTGAAAGACGTGCAAAGGAGGTTGGTATCAGAAGAGTTTTTGGTGCATCTGTTATAAAAAATGTAATATTGCTAAATTATGAACTTATTAGATTAATCACACTTGCAAATATTTTTTCATGGCCTATTGCTTATTTTCTGATGAGTAAATGGCTCGGAAATTTTGCATATCGTATAAATATTAATATTCTGATCTTTTTTATATCCGGTCTGCTTTCATTAACAATAGCTTTCTTTACGACCAGCTTTCAGACCATTAGGACAGCCCAGAAAAATCCAATCGAATCACTTAGGAATGAGTAGGATATATGATGCAAAAAGATAAATACAAAAAACAGCCTCTGTCGTTCTTATTGTTAAGACTTCTTCTCCCGGATCAGGACAGGAATCCGATTTACGGTAACTTTGAACTGTATTATAAGGATGTCTTAAGGGAAAAAGGAAGGAATTACGCCTGGTTCTGGATCTTTGGTCAAATACTTAAATCAGCGCCGGGATTATTATCTGCAAATTTATCAGGGAGTTTTACCATGTACCGTAGTTATTTAAAGATCGCATTTAGAAATATTAAAAGAAATAAAGGCTATTCCTTTATCAATATTGCAGGACTTACCGTCGGCGTGGCGTGCAGTATACTTATTTCTCTGTATATCGGTAATGAGTTAAGTTATGACAATTATCATAATGATAAGGACAGGCTGTTCAGGATAGGCATGGAGTGGAAAAATCCCAAAGGAACTAATATTTACCCTTCCGTGGGACCACTGGTCGTACCATATTTAAAGCAGGACTACGCCGAGGTGGAGAATGCGGCATGCATCTGGATGGCAAGAAAACAATCTGTCGAATACAACGGAAAAATATTCTATGAAGAATTATTCATGTTCGCCAGTGAAGACCTGTTCAATGTGCTTACAATTCCGCTCCTGCAGGGTGATCCGAAGAGCTGTCTTGAACGCCCAAATACAGTAGTGGTATCACAGCGCATTGCAGATAAATATTTCAGCAATGAAGATCCGATGGGTAAATCTATTTCAATTGACGGTGGAAAGTTTGAGGTCACGGGTATTGCAGTCAATTCACCTGAAAATACTCATCTGAAATATGATCTCATAGCATCCCTGGAATCTTTTAATTTCACTCCGAGCTGGTATTGGACAGGGTTTTATTCCTATCTAAAACTAAAGAAAAATGTAGACAAGGAGGTTTTCGGAGAAAAGATCAGAAAACTGGCGGATAATTACTTCAAAAAAGAGCTGGATGCCGGCGGTTACGATTTTACTTATTTTCTGCAGCCGGTACCGGATATACACCTGAGGTCGCAGCTTCAATATGAAATAGAACCACCCGGTAACATATCATATATTTATCTGTTTGCCGGGATCAGTATTCTGATACTGATAGTTGCCGGGATCAATTTTGTTAATCTCACAACTGCGAGGTCTGTAACCCGGGCAAAAGAGATAGGGATACGAAAAGTTGCAGGTGCAAATCGTGACCAGCTTATTTTCCAGCTTTTGAGTGAATCGATATTGATATCTTTAATTGCACTGTTTTCAGCTCTTATAATTGCATACCTGGCAGCACCGCTTATTAATTTAATAGCCGGTACAAAATTTACGGGGGGCGGCATTTTTCAGACCTTTGTTCTTGTCATCTCAACAGGACTTACATTATTTATCGGTATCCTGGCAGGGATCTACCCGGCATTTTTTATCTCGGCGTTTAAACCGGCAGCAATAATGAAAGGAAGAGTGAAACTTGGAACAAGGGGATACGGACTGAGAAAACTTCTTGTAACCGGTCAGTTTGTCATATCTATTATACTTCTTATAAGCACAATAGTGATCTATCAGCAGATAAACTTTATGAAAAACCGGCCACTCGGTTTTAGTAAAGAACAGAAATTTATTTTATCCGCAAAAGGTATACCTGAAATAGAAACAAAATATGAAACAGTAAGAAATGAGTTAATGAAATACAGTTCGATATCCGGTGTCTCCTTCTCTTCAAACGTTCCCGGGCAGAAGATCCTCTGGAACCTTGGTACAAGGCTGGCAGGAGAAGATGAAGGTAATAAAGCAGGAGGGCAGCCGATGAAGTACCTTTTTGTCGACTGTGAATTTATCCCGGAATATGACCTTGAAATTATCGCGGGCAGGGTTTTCAACCCGGAAATCACCAGTGACCTGGAGGGCGCATTTATTATAAATGAGACCGCTCTGAAGAAATTTGGATTCAATTCACCTGAAGAAGCTCTGGGTAAAAAATTAAAGGTTTCAACATTTAACTCTCCGGTTATCGGGGTGATAAAAGACTATCACCAGCTTGGAATGCAGGAGCAGATCGAACCTTTAGTGATGCAGTATATGCCGGACAGGGTAAGGTATATCAGTCTGAAAATAAATACGGGCGATCTGCCGGGGACTTTAGCTGTTATAGAAGAGAAATTCAGGGAGTTTTTCCCCGAGATACCATATGAATCTTTTTTCCTTGACGGATATTTTGATGCGCAGTACCGTTCTGAGCAGCGCACCGCTTTTTTGTTTACTGCGGTTTCTTCTCTTGGCCTTTTTATAGCATGTATCGGTATGCTGGGGCTGGCGTCTTTTCTGTCCGAACAGCGCAGAAAAGAGATCGGCATCCGTAAGGTTACCGGTGCATCTACCTCCGGTATATTTTTCCTTATGTCGAGTGAATTTATTAAATGTTCTGCAGTAGGTGCAATAACCGCCTGCCCTGCTGCATATTTTGTTTCAAAAACATGGCTTGCTAATTTTGCATTTCGGATAACTCCCGGATTGCTTCCCTTTGCAGCAGCAATTGTTTTTACAGTTATCGTAACAATATTAACCGTCGGTTATCAGTCGATAAAAGCTTCAACTGCCAATCCGGTCGATTCGCTGAAGTGTGAGTAGGTTGTTTACTTGATTTAAATGCTGCAGGAAAATAGTAATTGGGCAGGAATATTTGATCAATTAAATTGATCCTGAAGAAAAGCTTCTCTGGATTCGAACATCAAAAAATCCACTCATGATCATATATTATTAAAATATTTAAGAATATTTCATGAAATTTGAAACATTTTTGAAAACATGAACGTAAAGAGGAATGCCCATATTATTAAAATATTTAATAAAATAAATTCCGGGGTAAAAATGTACTTGTTTTCAAAGCAGGAAGAATTAATAATGCTGTCGGTTTTCGACCTTAAAGATAAAGCAACGCTTTCCGGTATCAGGAAAAATCTTGTTCAGAATGCTGGAAAAGACTGGGCAATAGGTTCAATTTATGTTGCGCTCAGCAGGCTGATAAGGAATGGGTATGTCAGGTCGCAATTTGGCGAGCCTACCAGGGAAAGAGGCGGAAAAGCGCAGAAGTATTTTTCCCTGACAACCGAAGGTATAGAGCAGCTTAAGGAAACAAAAAAGCTGCAGGATAATATATGGAAAAATTTTTCAAAAATAGTACCGGAGTAAAATCAACATCATGATAAACCGAATCCAACCTCCGCGTACTGCATTGTGGATCCTCAAGAGATTAATTTCAGAGCAGGACAGAAGTTATCTGTACGATGAATTGTTATCGGATTTTAATTACTTCTGTAAAGATAAGGGGAAAATAAAAAGGATTTTATGGTTCTGGAAGCAGTTATGTAAATCTTTACCGGCAATGCTGCTGGAAAAAGCAATATGGAGTTTTATTATGTTTAAAAATTATCTGAAGATCGCATTCAGGAATATCAGGAAAAACAAAGTTTACTCTTTTATTAATATCACAGGGCTCACGATCGGGATCGTATGTTGTATACTGATACTTTTGTGGGTTCAGAATGAACTGAGCTATGACGGGTTTCACAAAAATTCAGACCGGATTTATAGAATTGTTACAGATGAGCACATCGGTGGTCAAAGCAGCAAGGATCCAGTTGTTCCGGTAAACATATCTATAGCTCTTGACAACGATTTTCCGGAAATAGAAAAATATGTAAGACTGGTAAAACTATGGAGAGGAGTTACTTTAGAGAAGGGTGACCGGAAATTTTATGCAAAATACGCTTTTATGGTGGACCCTTCATTTTTTGATATATTTACGGTCCCGGTACTTTACGGTGACGTAAAAACTTCCCTGAAAAATCCCGGAACATGTGTCCTGTCGAGATCCTCCGCCGTTAAGTATTTTGGTGAAGAGAATATTGTTGGGAAAACCTTGATGTTTGAAAGATACGGAAATATGGTAGTAACCGCGGTTACGGAAGACATGCCGGAGAATTCCCATTTTCATTTCGATATCCTACAGCCGATACCGGTTTTTAACAGACCTGCTTCCTGGCTTTTTGCAAATTGTTTTACTTATATACTTTTAAAAGAAAATGTATCACCGGATCAAATAGAATCGAAGTTTCCTTATATGGTCAGGAAATATTTTGCTCCGGAAATGGAAGAGAGGTGGAAAACCTCCTACAAAGAGTTTACTGATTCAGGGGGGTATATAAAACATTCGCTTCAGAGGCTGGATGATATATATCTCCGGTCAAATATGGATTTTGAACTGGAGCAGAACAGCGATATCAAATATATTCACATATTTTTGTCAGCCGCATTTTTTATTATGCTGGTAGCATGTATAAACTATGTGAACCTTTCAACAGCCGTTTCAACGGGCAGAATGAAAGAGATTGCTGTCAGAAAAGTGGTCGGTTCGTATAAGATCCTGTTGATCAAACAGTTTTTAACCGAATCTCTATTATTAAGCTTAATTTCCGGCACTGCAGCTGCAGTTCTCGCATGGTTTCTTCTGCCGGTTTTTAATGATTTTTCCGGAAAACATTTGGAGCTGAACTTTTTTGGAAATCCGCTTGCAGTAATTTCATTAGTACTTGCCGTGACTGTTTCCGGAGTTCTTGCAGGAATCTATCCGGCTTTCTTTCTTACTACTATTAATCCTGTATCCTTATTAAAAGGATCATATGTTAAAGGAATTAAAAAGAGTTCACTCAAAAAAGGGTATGTCACAATTCAGTTAGCAATCACGATAATACTTATCATCAGTACATTAGTTGTTACTCAGCAGCTGAAGTATATTCTGGAAAGAGACCTCGGATTTGACGAAAAGAATATTCTTGTAATTAATAATGCTTCAGGAGGACTGGAACGCAATTTTGATGCCTTTAAAAATGATCTGATTCAATATACCAATATTATCAATGCAGCCGGAGCCTCTTCAACTGCCGGGAGAGTTTTCAGCAGTGAAGTATTCTACCCCGAGGATAAAACAGCCCAGGAAGGTATCTATTTCTTTCGGTTAGGCGGCGGGTATGAACTTTTGGAAACAATGAAGTTAGATATAATTCAGGGACGGTATTTTTCACGCGATTTTTCTACAGATTCACTTTCAATTGTGATAAATGAGACTGCTGCGAAAAGGCTTGGCTGGGAAAATCCTGTCGGAAAACGGATTTCAATGGCAAACATTATCGATTACAACATAATAGGTGTTGTAAAAGATTTTAATTATCATTCGCTTTATAAACATATCGAACCAATTGCCATAATGCTTAATGAAAACTTTAATTATTTAATGCTGATACGAATCGATGGTGAAGATCCGGAAAACACTTTAGCATTTGTAAAAGAAAAATGGGATTCGTATACATCAGGCAAATTGTTTGATTATTACTTTCTTGAAAACAATATAGAAAATATCTACAAATCGGAGCGATCTGCACGCATACTTCTTTTTGGATTTTCCGCGATCGTAATATTTTTAACCTGTATGGGACTCTATGGTATGATCACTTTTGTTACAGCTCAGCGTACAAAAGAAATAGGAATAAGAAAAACTTTTGGGGCTTCAACTGTTAATATCGTTAATCTTTTTATTAAAAACCTTGCAGCATGGCTTTTAATTGCAAATATAATAGCTTTTCCGGCTGCGTATTTTATTGCGAACCGCTGGCTTCAGAATTTTGCATACAGAATAAATATCGGATGGAATATATTTTTCTTGTCCGGTTTATTTGCATTTGTAATTGCATTTTTCACCGTGATATTTCAGACATTAAAAGCTGCGTCTGCAACTCCGGTCGATTCATTGAAGTGTGAGTAGGAATTCCTGATAAATTAATATGATGAAGAAAAAAAGAAAATAAATATAGCAACCACCAGTGAAATTGATATTATACCCGCTAAAATTATTGTATGCAGAAAGATCAGCATTTTAGCTTTCCTGTATGTTTTGATATTGTCCTCCTGTGTAACCGGTACAGGGATATCGCCGGGGAATCCGGAGTTCAGGCTTTTCTGCCAGCCCGGTGTATCCTAAGCTAACTATCAGAAAGTAATATTGACAGTTATCAGCCGGTTATTTAAACTAACAGGTGGATTTTTACTATTAACGCGTTTTAATCTGTTTTAATATCCAATCACCGATAATCCGTAAAGCGGATGGCGACATTGTCTCTTCAATTTTTCCGTATTCAGATATTGCTCCTGTCTCAGCAGTCTGTAATAGATGGTTCAAATCAGGAAGCTCTTTAATCAGGTAATTATCATTTTCTCCTGCTTTAAGTGCCCTTTCAATTGCCCTGAGATTTTCTTTGGATAACACCTGAACATCTTTTTCCCCGTTAACAGCAAGTACCGGGCATTTGATCTTCCGTAATACTATTCCCGGATCATAGGGAAGGTAAAAACGAAACCAGGTTGAATGCAGTCTCTTTGCCTCATTATTAATATACGCATCCAGATTTTCCTCTGATAATCCGGTTATCTTTCTTTCTTCTTTACTTGATATTACGAAAAATTCTGTTATAATCGTTTTAAATTTTTTCATTACAGTTACACTATCTGTTTCATTTTTTATCACTTCAAATAGTTTTTCTTTCATATTACAGCTTTTTGCAATCAAATTATCATCAGCACCTTTTGCTTTTAATGTTCTTATCAGTTCTGAATATTCCATATCTACAATTGGCAAGCCGGGACTTGCAATCGAAACGATAAATGCAATATCAGGCATTTGCAGTGCCACCAAAGGCGCAATCATTCCCCCTTCGCTATGACCAATTAAACCAATTAATTCATGATTAATTTCTTTCCTGTTATTAAGATATTTTACACAAGCAATTGCATCTGAAACGTAGTCCATGGCATTTGCTTTATCGAAATCCCCGGTCGAACCACTTACTCCCCGGTCATCAACACGCAGAACGGCAATGCCTTCTCGCGTTAGATAATCTGCTAAGACCAGGAAAGGACGGTGGCCGAAGACAGTTTCGTCGCGATCCTGAGGTCCCGAACCGGAAAGCAACAGTACTGCCGGAAATGTCCTTTTTGAAGAAGGCATTGTAAGTGTCCCGACAAGTCTTATTCCGGCACTGGTGTTATTAATAATGACCTCTTCAATTCTATATGGAAAAGGTTCTTTCGGTTCCTGCGGCCGTATGAATACAGATTTTGTGTCTTTATGTTCCAGCACTAATGGCAGCGACATGCCTCCCTGTGTCCAGTCTCCTTCAAATTTTTTACCGTTTTCACTTAGCAATCCTTTATAATTACCGTTAATTTGAGTTAATTCCATACGTAATGTACTGCCATCAAAGATAACACTGTCAACAGCTACACCTGTCGCACCCTGCTCCGGAACATCCATAGTAGCAGAAAGGGTGCTGCCTGGTTTTTGGGAAATTGTAAATATAATTCCAAGCTCGATCCCTTCGAACTTCAATGTCCCCTGCCATATTCCTTCAATTGTTTTCCTTTTGTATGTTTGCGCATAAACAATATTTGTAAAATTCAATACTGTAAAAATTAATATCAGATGAAAAGTAAAGACAGGTAAGGATTTTTTTGTAATATATCTTTTTGGTTTTCTCCTTTTTACAGGCATTTTTTTCTCCTTTTTGCATGTGATTAATAGAACGGAAAAAATAAAAATCGTAATTGGAAGCCCTTTTGAGAATAACAATTTTTTCTTCATCATTTTTTCCTCTATTAGTTTGAATTATTTAAAAATCTCAATTTCTTCAACTTTTTATTCTTTACTTCTTCAACTATATTATGAATAAAGAACCAAAAAGTTACAAAGTGTTCCGGAATTATTTTACAAACAAACACTTATATTACTTAATCTAATGTGTCATATACTTATAATGTGATTCTTACAAAAATTGTCTGTAATAAATATTCAGAGGATGTAGAAATGTAGTTTACAATCATGATGAGTAGAAGAAAAATATAAACACTGCAACTACCAGTGAAATTGATATTATACCTGCTAAAATTATTGTATGCAGAAAGATCAGCATTTTAGCTTTCCTGTATGTTTTGATATTATCCTCCTGTGAAAGCGGTACAGGGATATCACCCGGGAGCTTCTTCGCCTCTGAATGTTTAACAACATTGGCGAGTTCCGGGTCGGTTTTTAAGTATTTATCAATAAGTCCCCGCGTATCAGCACTTACTTCATCAGCCAGGTACAGCGGTAAGAGATCTAAAATTACATTTCTTGTTATTTCCATATTTAATTAACCTCCTGATTTAAGCGTGCAGCGATGAGTTTTTTGCGGACGCGGTGTATCTTTATTTTTACAGCTGAAAGTGATAATTCCAGTACTCTGGATATTTCTTCATAGGGCAATTCATGCTGGACATACAGAACAAAAGCTGCACGGTCTATCTCCGGTAAATTTTGAAGAAAACTCTGAATTTCTTTAATTTCATGCTGGAGTTCTATCTTTTTATCAATAGCGGGAGCCGGATCAAGATAAACATCTTCAAGAACAACCTGGCGTTTTGTCTTCCTCTGCTGGTCTAAATATACATTTCGGGCAATTGTAAACAGATACGCTTTAAGGGTCTCTGTATGAATTTTTTTACTTCGCACCCAGGCGCGGATGAATGTCTCGGAAGTAATGTCTTCTGCATCAAAACGGTTGCCTGCAAGCCAGAATGCAAAACGGTACACTTCTTCTGCATAGGATTCGTACAAGTCTTTAAATTTAAGCATTTAACTCCCGATGACTCCTTTGGTAATAATATGCTTTTCCTGACAAAAAGTTACAATATTTATTGTTGCTTATCAATAAATTGTATTCAAATACGTATAATCGCAAAATTTTTTTTATTAAAAACACTTGGAAAAACAAAATGTTTAAATTAATTTTAAATTTACAGTGTAATGTTAACTTAAATACTTTTTGTGGTGATATCCAAATACTGCCTTTCGATAAATATTAATACAGGAAAGCTGAAATAATTGTTTTGAAGATATCAACCTGAAATCATGATCAAATAAAATGAAACCAGTAATTATCGGCATACACGGATTGGGAAATAAACCACCAAGAAAATTACTAAAAAAATGGTGGTTAAAATCAATTCATGAGGGATTGGAAAAAACAGGTAAAGACAGGCTGTCAATACCTTTTGATCTGGTTTACTGGGCAGATGTAATTCATCCCGTTCCATTAAATCCGTTCATAAGAAATAAAGAACATTTGTTATACATAGACGAAAAGTATGGGAAGAGTGTCCCGGGGAAAATAGATGAAAAGCCTTCGGTTAAAGCAAGAATGCTGAAATACTTAGAGGAACAGCTTGATAAGTTGTTCCTGAATGACGATATGAGTATTAACTTCAAGAATGTTACGGATAAGCTGATTCACCGTTATTTTTTGGACCTGGAAACTTACTATGGCAGGAATTGTATGTCGGTAATTGAAAGTAAATGCTCCGTAAGAGAAGTGATCCAGAGACGGCTTCTTGAAAAATTAAAAGAATATAAGGATTATAAGATTTTATTAATTGCACACTCCATGGGGTCAATAGTCTCTTTTGACGTGCTTTCGAACTTACAGCCCGGTATGTCTGTCCATACTTTTATTACCATCGGTTCTCCTCTGGGATTTCCTGTGATCGTTGGACAAATATTTGCTGAACAGAAAGAAAAAAATCGAAAGTTAAAAAAACCACATGCCCCGGATAGTATTTCCGGAAAATGGTTAAACCTTTCAGATTTTGAAGATAAAGTGGCGCTTGACCATACCCTTGCTGATGATTATGGGAAAAACAGTAAAGGATTAATAGCTGAAGATATTCTTGTTTATAATGATTACGAAATGAATGGTCTTCAAAATCCGCATAAATCATACGGGTACTTAAGAACACCCGAATTGGCTGATGTAATCAATGAGTTTCTTATAAGCAGAAGAACAGACAGGATTTACCGGGGATATAAATATTCTATAAAAAAAGTTGTATCCGGAATTCATCATATTAAAAATGTTTTTAAGAGGTAAGCAAAATGAACCGTGATGAGATGATAAATAGAATTGAAGAAAAAGAGTTGTGGGATATTATAGTTATAGGAGGAGGTGCAACCGGGGTTGGTATTGCCCTCGATGCTGCTTCAAGGGGATATGAAACTCTTCTGCTGGAAAAAGGTGACTTTGCCCAGGGGACTTCGAGTCGAAGTACAAAACTTATTCATGGCGGAGTCAGGTATCTGCAGCAGGGGAATATATCACTCGTCATGGAAGCTTTAAAAGAAAGAGGGATATTGCGAAAGAACGCGCCGCATCTTGTTCATAATCTGCGCTTTGTTGTTCCAAGCTATGATTGGTGGCAGGGACCCTTTTATGGAATAGGATTAAAAATTTACGATATGCTCGCCGGGAAGGAAGGATTTGGAAAATCGGAAATTATTTCAAAAGAAGAAACACTGGAACACATTCCTACCGTAGAACAGGAAGGGTTGAATAGCGGAGTTATATATTACGATGGTCAGTTTGATGATGCAAGGTTAGTGATCAATATAGCTAAAACTGCTGCTGAACAGGGAGCGGTATTGATCAATTATATGCCGGTTACTGCTTTAGTAAAAAAATCCGGATTTATTAAAGGAGTTGCAGCAGTTGACTCTGAGTCAGAAAAAGAATATCAATTGTATGCAAAAGTTGTCATCAATGCTGCAGGCCCGTTTTCAGATGCGGTCAGGATAATGGACGAACCGGATAGAATACCTATTATCAGCCCAAGCCAGGGTGTACATATAGTATTAGACCGGTCATTTTTACCCGGAGACAGTGCAATTATGGTCCCGCATACCGACGATGGCAGAGTATTGTTCGCTATTCCCTGGCATAATAAAATTTTGGTCGGAACTACAGATACTCCATTACAGAAAAGTGAGATTGAGCCTGTCCCGCAGGAGAGTGAGATAGAATTTTTGCTGGAACATGCGGCAAGATACCTTTCAAAAGATCCGGCTAGACAGGATGTACTTAGTATGTTTGCAGGGATAAGGCCTTTGGTTACCAATCCCGAAGCTGAAAGCACAGCAGCAATTTCAAGAGAGCATGTTGTATATATTTCAAAATCAGGTCTGGTAACCATAGCCGGCGGTAAATGGACAACATACAGAAAAATGGCTCAGGATACTCTCGATCAGGCAATTATTGTAGGACAGCTTGAACATTCTGAATGTTTAACTGAAAATATACAAATTCATGGATTTCATAAACATTCGGAAAATTTTGGAGAGCTTGCATGTTATGGGTCCGATGCAGTTGAAATTCAGAACATTTCGAATAAAAATAAAGAATTGAGTCAGAAATTACACCCGAAACTGGATTATATTAAAGCGGAAGTTATCTGGGCAGTGCGTGAGGAAATGGCAGTAAAAATAATTGATTTTCTTTCACGCCGCAGCCGCGCGATGCTCCTGGATGTAAAAGCTTCGGTTGAATCTGCTCCGGTTGTTGCGGAACTTATGAAAAAAGAATTAAATAAGGATCAGAAATGGAAAAAAGAACAGATCGAAGCATTTAATAACCTTGCTGAAAACTATAAATAAATTTGATTTGCAGGACACTTATGTTAGATTCTTAATACAAAAAAATATTGCTTATGAGGTTATTGTTTTATTTAAACCTGCTTAGATCTGCTTCGGCTGCTATATATCCGAAAGGAGCCCACTGCTCACTTTTAAGGATATTCTCAAATATCTCTTTAGCTTTTTTCTTATTATTGTTATAAAAATACCAGTTTCCAAGCCCGTATTGAACCGCAGGATTCATAATCCAGTTATATTTTGTGTTTGTTAACTCATCAAGAGATAACAAACCTTTATAAAATAACAGGAGTTTGTGGTATGCTGTGTTTTCTATTATGTTCATATCGGGATTTATGGATTCCAGTACTTTTTCAGCTTTTTCTTTTTTCCCAAGCCGCCTTAATATCATATACTGCCAGTGACTTGCTGCAGCTAACATATCGTCGTTTGTTGACGCTTCAATACATTTTCCATATGCAGACCCGGCGTTTGGAAGATCATTTTTCAGGTAATATGCCAGTCCAAGATGATACCAGATATTGGTATGAAGCGAACTTACAGGGATATTACTGGCATTAGGGATTCCATCAGGTTCAATCTTGTCCTCTGTCCCTTTTATCAGTTCTGCAGCTTTGTTAAAGTCTTTTATAGCTTTATCAAATTCTCTGATAGAAATATACCTGTGTCCCCGGTGCCTGAACATTCTCGCATCATTCGGATGTTTTGAAATCCCTTCAGAAAATATTTTTATTGCTTTTCTGTAATCCCCGAGATAAGCTGTTCTTCTTCCAAACCAGATTATTGTTTCGGCGTTGTTTTTGTCCTTTTCATACTCAACTCTTGCTTTTTCCAGATTTTCCTTATACAGTGATTCAGCTTTTTGCTCAAGTTGAGGAATATAAAGCTTTTCTCCCAGCAGTGAAACTGTCTGATAGCTTTTCTCCTGCGCTGTACCGGGTATTGCAAAACATATACAAATTGATAAAAGGATATAATTCTTCATCCGAACCTCACGTTTATAGGAAATGATTTTGAAACACTCAGACTGTTTAGAGCATATTAATTGGTAAAATACAAATGACTTTTTCAATTTTCAAGGTTTTTCAGCATGCAATGAGCGAGCAAAGCGAGTCGAATGGTAAAACTTCTGATCCTCCGCTTTACTTTTTAGTTTTTTAATCGTCTATTATTACAAGCGGCTAATTGGAAAATATTAAAAAATCTTTAATGATATTTCCAATGTGAATAATCAAACAGGAAAAACCATGATCAGAGAAACTTTAACAATATTGATTTTATCAGGTGTTCTAATTTTAAATTGCAGTACACCGCTGCCGAATACACCGGAGCATCAGGGAAGAAAGCTTTATTTTAAGAGCGACCTGATAGACGCTGAGGATGCATTTTTCGTCGTATATGTACCCCAGAAGACTGATGGACCTGTTCCGGTTGTATATCTCCTGAATGGAGGAGGGCAGGACCCGTACGGCTGGGAGACGGGCGCTGATGTCCAGGGTGCAGCAGACACGTATGGTCTCATTCTGGTATCGATTGCCACCGAGGGTGGATTTTACAGATACAGGGACGATTATGTTTCCGGGAATCTGTATGAAAGCTTTGTGGTACAGATAGTTGATGTTGTTGATGACCTTTTTGATACGAAGGCATCAAGGGAATTCCGCGGTATCAGCGGGTACAGTATGGGTGCTGACGGTTCCATTTATATTGGGAGCCGTAATCCTGATAAGTTTATCTCAATAACATCGATGTCGGGAGGGTATTCCGATACGGATGTACCTGATTTTGAAAACATGAAAAACCAGGTGTTCCTTATGGACTGCGGCAGGGATGATCCGGCGGTCGAGACGACCCGCCTGATCCATCAGATATTGTTAAACAATGATGTTCCCCATTTTTATAATGAGTACACCGGCGGGCATACTTATGCTTATATGAGCCAGCATTTCGAGGAGCATATCAGCTTTCATAAGAGCATGTTCGATTTGAGTAAATAAATTAATCCGATTTTTTTTATTCACCTTTGATCAATTTATCCCTGTTAAAGCCAGAATAATCGTGCTAAAGTTAACAAAAAAAGTATTAAACTGTCATTTCAGTGAAGGCTGGAATCCAGTTCTTTTTTTCCCTCCCGCCCATCTGGATTCCAGCCTTCGCTGGAATGACAATGATATAAATGATATATAAGAATAGAAAAACCGATAAACTAAAAACATTGATTTACGTATAAGATAAAGAACTTGATAATATGTGAAATCTCGGTTAAATTTTAAGTGTGATATCTATGGATTCCTGATATTTGTTACTCAGAATATTAACAAGACAATTTTGAAAATCATTATCATTATCTATGGGAAGATTATTCATTCTATTTGTCTATTGGGCTTTTCAGATCTACATATTATATAAAATAATAAGCCTGATAAAAGGACTCCTTGACGGCAGGAAAAGGAAATATGCCTTTATTATTTTAGTGGTATTTTATGCCTGGGTACACTTTTTTGGATTTTATCTGCTTATTGTTGGAAGTTTCTGGAGACCCCCAGCAGAATGGATTGTAAAAGTTTTTGTATATCCGTTTTTCGGCTGGCTGATTGTTTCGGTAATACTGATATTCCTCTATCTGGTAATTGATATAATAAGACTTTTCCTGTTTTACGGAAAAAAACTAATCGGATATTTGCGTTCATTGTCATCTGCCGATTCAGTGCCATCTAAAGTTGAATTCAATAAAGACCGCCGTAAATTTCTGCAGATCGTTACTGCCGGTTTGACAGCTGCTCCTGTTCTGGCAACAGGGTGCAGTATAATATTTAACTCTCGCGATTTCCTGATTACAAATATCGAGCTGAATTTTCCTGATCTGCCTGAAAACCTGCGCGGGCTAAAGTTGGCACAAGTAAGCGATTTTCACTGTAATGAATTTTCCCCGAAAGAAGTTATTGCCAAAGCTGTCGGCATTATAAATGATGCAGATATTGACCTTGTATTTATAACAGGTGATTTTGTACCCCGTCAGGCGGAAAATATTTATCCATGCATGGAAGCGGTCAGGGAATGCAGAACCCGGCATGGTATTTTTGCTTCCATTGGAAATCATGATTACTGGGCAAATGCAAGACTTATCACCCGTGTTGTAGAGGAAAACGGCATACCGGTTTTTATCAACTGCGGAAAAACACTGAATATAAGGGGAGAGAAATTGAACATTTTAGGAGTTGATGATATGTGGGTTGGAAATCCAAATATTAATGCTGCACTGGATACGGTCGAAAAAGGACATTTTAACATTCTAATGTCACATAACCCGGATTACTGGGAAACCGTGAAAAGGTATGATATTGGTCTGACTTTTGCCGGTCATACTCACGGGGGGCAGGTCGGGATTGACCTGTTTGGTATCGGTTTTCATGCAGGTGAGTTTTTCCATGAGTACAACAGGGGTTTATTCAGAGATAACGGAAAAGTACTTTATGTTAACCAGGGGATCGGTTTTACGGGTCCTCCGATCAGGCTTAATACACCACCCGAAATTACATTTGTTACTCTTACTTAGAGAATTTCACAATGAATAATTTCGGATTCACATGCTTCGAGCACTACAGAAATCGTTCAACTTTAGCTTCCACACGGAACTGCTTTCCATCTCTTTCAAGGATCAAAATATGCGAATCTCCCGGTTTGCCCCTGAGTGCATCTATAACTGTCCCCATAGTGGCGCCAGTGGTTTTAAGATCATCTATCTGGAGAAGTATATCACCCGGTTCCACTCCCTTTACTGCCGGTTTTCCCTCCAGTTTGGCGATCCCAATCACCTGATATCTTCCATCCTCTAACGGACGTAAAGTGAGCCCTGCGATGTCCATATCATGTGAATCGAACTCTGCACCTTTTTCAAGATAGACCTCATTGTTAATGTAATCGATCTCAACACGGAAAGCTTTTAATGCATTCGGACCAAGGAAACCATCCACAGGCCGTAAAGTTTTCAGAGAGTACCACTCTCCCAGATCCATTCCATTAGGAAAAAATCCCGGAATCCCTGCAATGCCGGCATCCTTGATCTTTAATGTCCCCAGCTCGATCTCCGGTATACGTATCAGGGGCCATTCCGGTTCTTCAGGCCACCATCCCCATATATTGGCACACGCGAGTGCACCGGTATGTTTATTCCAAACAGCGTGTCTCTTAGAAAGCTCAGTCAGTATGTCTTTTGACACAAAACTATAGGAAGCACCGTTGTCGATCGCAAAGCTGAAACTCCCGGCATCTATTTTTGTATCAATCTGGACAATACCCGTTTCAGGATTGATTCCGGCAGGAATACGAGTCCCCCTTGGTTTCAAACTCCCCGGTTTGGCAAGCGTTAATTTTGATTCAGGGTAATCGAAAATTACCTGGTACTGTTTTAAAACAGTGGAAGGCAGATTGGCATCGTTATGCATTGTACTGAAAAGCCACTTCGGCTGGTACATGACTTTAGATCTGACACCTTTGAAGTTCAGCGGCATCCCACCTAAACGGACTCCGGCGGGCGGCGGGACATCGAGCGATTGAGCGGTCTCACCGGATGTCTTTTCAGCAGCCGTAAGATCGATCCCAAGGTCTTCTGCAAGGGTCTTACTGATGAAAAATTCCGGATTTCCCGTGTCTATCCAGAGGCGGACTTTCCGCCAACTGCCGTTTTTACGCTGCATCTCTGCATCCACAAGCATGCGGTTATGGTCTATTACTACCGGAACCGTTACAGCATTTTTGGTTTTGTTATTGAATATAAATAGAAGAGCCAGAAGGCACCCGGCTGAAATTAACATCCATATATATCTAAACCTGATCTTTTCCTCCTTTAATAATAGTTGATCAATGTCAAATGAGCATGTCACTGTTGATATACGCAAAACAACAGCAGAGGTTTATAAAATACCTGTTATTTTCTCACGCTGTTCGTCTTCCGGTGTTATATAAATGCCGGATTTGTCTTTCCTTGGGCAGACGTACTCGCATATACCGCATCCCGTACAAAGGTCCGGATCAATATATATCTGTTTTACCCTGGTAAGTCTGCCTGTAAAACTCCATATTTCAATTTCACGGAATTTTATCGCCTTTTCTTTTAGCGGGCATTTATCAAAGCAGACTGTACAGTTGAAACCGTCAGCATATGTATAACACAGGTCTCTATTGATTATTGCAGTTCCGATCTTAAAAACCTTTTTATCTTCGAGTGACAATTTTTCAACTGCTTCAGCCGGACAGACTTCCGTACATATTTTACATTCATAAATACAGTAACCCGCCTTCGCATTAACAACCGGCGTCCATATTCCCTCGAGTCCTGCTTCTGCAAATGCCGGCTGGATAAAACCGGTCGGGCATGATTGAACACATTGGCCGCATCTCGCGCATTTATCCAGAAATTCATTTTCTTTAACGGCACCCGGCGGTCTGATAAATGTACGGCGTTTTCCACTGCCTTTGACAGTAGTTTTTATTAATGGTGCGGCTAAAACTCCGCACGCAATTGCCCCGAGTACTCTCCGCCTTCCCAGATCAAAATTCTGTTTTCTTTTCGGCGGCAGAAGTTTGAATTTTAATTCAACTGAATCGGTAGGACAATCCACCGCACAATTAAAGCATACCATACATTCGCTTTTCAGATAATTTTCACATGGATCACCATAGTAAGTACAGTTTTTTGAGCAGAGTCCGCATGAACTGCATGAATCTTTAGTTGAAAATTTCAATAGACCAAAGCGGGAAGTCAAACCATAAAGTGCACCAAGAGGGCATAATTTATTACAGAAAAATCTCCTGAAATAATAATTCAATCCGATAAAAAGAAAAAATAAGCAGGCAGTTAAGTATGGAAAAATTGTGAACCGTGGATAGTCAGCCAGAACACTTTTTGCATCACTCAAAAGTGAAGATTTTTGTGCCAGGTAATCTGCAGACGGTGTCAAAACCGCAAGGCTTCTTGAGAAAAGCGAAAACGGGTCCAGCCATCCCCACAGATAGACTCCTAAAAAAGCTGAAACGATCAGGGCAGGAACGATCAGGTATTTTAACCTGAATTCTTCCGGTTCGGGTTTCGAGTTCCTTTTATTATTCTTTCTGAAAAGCCATGAAAAAAACTGGTTGACCGTGCCTAACGGGCAGATCCAGCCGCAGAAAAATCTTCCAAGAAATAAAGTCAAAAGCAAAGGTATCAGTGAAAGCAAGAGTACTTTTAATACAATTCCCGATGATATTAGATTCATCAGCAGTAAAAGCGGATCAAACCGGAAGAAAACTTCTGCTAAATTTCCTGAAACAGCCGGGATAAAAAAAAGTACCAGGAATATTATCAGGAAAAACACCTGGAAGAAAATCCTCGATCTCTGAAAAATCTGGTATTTATTAGAACTCATAATAAATCATCCGTTTATAATATTCGCAAATGCCAGTTTAAAATTTCTTCTGAAATAATCGAGGTTATTTACCGATGGAAATCTTTTTAACTTTTCAGCTATCTGTTTATGAATTTTTTCGTTCTTACTTTCTCCAAGCAGAAACCCGGTTTCTTCTTCGGTGATATCCGCAAGTTTATCAATATCTTTTATTCTGTTTTCGTTTGCCGGGCATGTGTACTGACACTTCAAACATCCAACGAGTGTATGATGCACTTCAGAAGGCAGCCATTCAGGAAATGGATCAGGCAGTTCATTAAATAGGGGTAAACATTTATCGACTTCGATAACAAAGTTTTCCTCCCGGATGCATTTGGTTGGGCAGTCTTTGATACATATCGAGCATCCCTTACAGAGCCGCAGCATATTTAAAGGACGCCAGTTGTCTTCAAGTTCCTTATCTGTATATAGACCAATCAACTGGTGAAAACTGCCGAATTCGTCAACAAAAGTAATGTTGTTTTTCCCGTAATCCGCAAGACCGCTTCGTACGGACATTGTCTTTAAAGGCAGATGCACCTGCTCCTGGAGTTTTTTGGCAGAGTCTTTTATTATATCTTCCATGATCCTTGCTTTTACACTTTCAAAAGTGAGACCATCATCTGCATAACCTGTGGGTATAAGTATTTCGGTCTTTTTCCCTTTATAATTAAAAACGACCGATGATATTTTCTGCCTGTTCGAGACGAGTATTAGTGATTTTGCCCCGTGTAATATTTCCTCAGGATCGAACTTGAATGCCCCGATATAACTCCTGAAAGTTTCATTTTTACCGATTTTCTCTTCACTTTTCAATTTATCAAACCATCTTCCGATCTCTTTAACATGTTTTACTGAAACAGTGCTGTACTTATATTCAAAATTCGCCGTTTCATCAGGTATGGACTTTCCGGATTTATCTAATGCAAAAATATCGCCGATCCCAAGATATACCGCTGCGCCGGCAGTTGAGAGCTTTTTAATAAATTCCCGCCTTGTTGAATACAACTGATCCGGAATGTTTTGAAAATAATCCATAACGATTCTCCCGCATTTTATTTTTAGAGTTCATTATTATTACGTTTAAATATAATAAATTTCTCTAAATATGGGGTTTTTGCCAATCGGTTCGGACTTCAAGATAATCAGTGGATTAGTTTTTTAATGTTGTTTTCTTACTTTTTCGCGGTATTCTGCAGGTGTTAAAGATGTGCTTTTTTTGAAAAGTGTGTAAAAGGTTGATTTGGAATTAAAACCGCAGTCATAAGCAATGGCAATTATTTTATAATTCTCTTTTTCAGGTAGAAACAATTGCTTTTTTACTTCTTCTATACGGTACTCATTAATAAAATCAAAGAAGTTCTTACTAAAATTCTCATTCAATACCTGAGATAATTTATGAGTTGTTGTTCCGAGCTTTTTTGCAAGAGTAACAAGGTTCAGGTCATAATCAAGATAAGGTTTTTTATTTTCCATCAGGCTTTTAAGATTTCCGGACAGCTCTTCCGCCTCTTCCTTTTTCAGACCGGATTTTTGATAATGAATTTTTTCTTTTTCAAGTTCCTGATCAGCCGGTGTGTTAAATTCTAAGGCATTTATCCTGTCATTAGAAGCAGTAGTTGCGTCATAATCGGTATGTAAAAAAATCCCCTTTTGTTTATACCCGTAAAATCCGATTCCGAAAACATAAAGCACCATGACTAACCAGGAATAATTATAACTGGATGGAATTTCGAGACCAAGAATTTTTTGCAGGTGTGATCTGAAGAGCATAAAAAGCAGGAAGATTGCAAAACCGTTTGAAAGGAAATAAAGCCACTTCAGGTCAATATTTTTTGAATATGAATAATAATGTTTGATGCGCTTTTTATGTTTTCGTAACTGCAGAATAGTTATGACGTAGAAAAGTGGTGAATTGTAAAGCCAGACATAGACTGTAAGATCATAAAACCAGTTTTTAGGTGATGTGTCTGTAAAAAAATTGCTGCCGTCAACGAAAATATATTTACTGAAACCGATTGTGACTATCAGCGTCGGCAGCACCAGTAAAAGATATTTCCAGGCAGGCTGCAATCTGTCTTTTGTCATTAACAGGGTATACAGTAAAAGTGCCGGTCCAAGAAATGTCCAGTAGTAAATATCTATTATTATCATCCAGGGATTAGCTGCATACAATCCGCTGGAAGAACTGTACACAAAGAACAACTGACCGCCAAGAAGGAGAATAAAAAAAGCAAGCATGTAATCGCTTAGGAGCTTTCTCTTCTTTGTTAATATAAGCGCAACAAAAAATATTGACTGTGCAAATCCAATGAGGTAAAAATTATCCATTGCAATAATAAATATTTTATTTTAGAAATTTACTTTTAATGAATTTTTTTAAAATCAAAATACCATACATCGTTAAAGAAATTTTCACCGGTACCGCCAATCAGCCATAGTTTATCTTCAAATAATACTGATGCAGAATTCCATCTTGGAGGATAGCTCCTGGAAGTTTTTATTTCTGTCCATTTAATTCCATTTTTTGAATACCACAGGTCATTTTTAATCTGATCTATCCCGTTAATCCTGTCAGAGACCCCGGCGGTTATCCAGAGTTTTTTATCATATTCAAAAAAGCCGGGGAGGTGACGTACTGCAAAATCGGCTTTTGAAACAGCTTCCATCCAGTTAATTCCATCATTGGAATACCAGACATCATTTTTGTTCCCTTTCAAGCCGCCTTCTTCACACCCTCCTGTCAGCCACATTTTATTTTCAAATACCGTTACTCCATGTCCCCATCGTTTTGAGAAATCTGCGTTAGAAACAGCCTCAGTCCAGTTAACACCATCGCTTGAATACCAGACATCATTCAGGTTATTTCCTCTTCCCAGTGCATGTCCGCCAATTATCCATAGCTTATTTTTGTAAACTTTCAAACTATGCATGTACCGTTCAGGAAACGGTGCTGAAGATGTTATCTGGGTCCATTTTATTCCGTCCTTTGAAGACCATATGTCGTTGGCTGCGCCTTCAGCCGTTAATCCTCCAATTAACCAGATTTTATCTTTAAACACCTTTACTCCGGGATATATTCGTGGAGAAAATTCAGATTTGTGTACTGCCTCGATCCATTTAATTCCATCTGAAGAGAACCATATATCATTTTTATTGCCGATTGAATCACGGCCTGCAAACAGCCACATCTTTTTATTGAAAACTATGACATTATGGCCAAACCTACCGGAAAACTGAGCCGAAGAAACAGCTTCCTTCCAATAATAAGTCTGCCCATTTAACTTTGTTAGTTGATTTCCTTTACTGCACATATGAAGAATGACCACTAAAGAAAAACACACTATTAATATGGTAGAATATTTTTTAGCCATCTTGAATTCAAACTCCTGGTGACATATTTTTACCTCGGTAGATCAGTAAAAGAA
>JBHPGK010000011.1:0-30926 GCA_042570605.1 Candidatus Zhuqueibacterota bacterium | reverse complement strand
AGGAAATTATTCCTCCTGACATTATATCAGTTTTTTTCTTCAGGTCAGTTTTAACAGAGAGAAAGAGTTCCTTGGAAAAGTTTATTCTAATAATGAGTACTTTTTTGTTTCTGTAGAGGGTGAGATTACTGACATAGATCAGTTAAGAAATATTGTAATTGAACCGTCCAAACATGTGAAATTATCCGACGTTGCGGTATTAAAGAAGGTGGGTGAAACCAGTGATGTCAGATACCGTGTAAACGGCAAATCCACATTGGGAATGACTATTATTAAGGATTCCCAGTCTAATTTACTAAACGTTTCAAATGAGCTAAAGAAAAGAATTGAAGAGTTAAATAATGATCTAAGAGATGAAAATTTAGAATTGATCGTTAAATTCAATCAGGCTTCCATTTTGGAAGATGCATTAGGTGAGATTAAGAAACTTGCATTTTACGGAATACTTTTAGCCTTTTTTGTACTTTTACTCTTTTTGAGAGATATTCGGATAGTCTCAATTATAATTGTTGCAATTCCGATTTCAGTCATCTTTACTTTTAACATAATGTATTTCAGCGGGATCACGCTGAATATTCTTTCCTTCTGCGGACTGGCTTTAGCGATCGGAATGCTGGTTGATAACAGTATTGTGGTTATCGAAAATATTTTCCGGCATTATAAAGAGAAAGCCTCACCTTTTGATGCATCGCTTTATGGCGCCAGTGAGGTGACAAAAGCAATTTCAGCTTCAACTTTTACGACTATTGCAGTATTTCTGCCGACTATATTTGTACAGAATGAACTCAGAATTATATTAAAGGAATTTGCATTATCTATTATAAATCCTCTTGTTGTTTCTCTGCTTGTATCTTTTACTTTAATACCAATGTTCTCTTATCAGGTTTTAAAGAGAAAAAAGACTTCCGCGGATTTTCTGACTGAAAGAGGTAAAAGCGGTAGTGTTTTTTACAGATATCTGTTTTTACTGGTAACCGGTCTTAGAAATAGAGGAAAATTTCTTTTTGGTCTGGCTGCTCTTTTTATAATTACTCTTGTTGCAACACTTCCATTTGTACTGACCATGGAGCAGGAGGAAAGGAATTATCAGTTCTCAATATATGTTGACACTCCAATGGAGAATACAATTGATGCGACAGACAGGCTTGTAAGTAATATTGAAAAAGAACTTGAAGAATTAGAATACTTAAATGAAATACGGAGTATCATCAGGGAAAATGATGCTGTGATCAGTGTTGAATTTGAAGAAGAGATGGTCTACAAAGATAAAGTTAATATCGAATCGGTTAAAACTGACCTGAAGAAAAAAACTGATATAATGTCAGGAGGAATAATTTCCTATGATCGAAATGTAGGAGTAGGGGGAAGAGGAGGTTCAGGAGGAGGAGGAGGTGATGACAGTGGTATAGGCGGGTTTCTGGGAATGACTCCAAGCAAAGAGCAAATAAAGGTCAGGGGACATGATCTGGAAAAGCTGAGATCTCTGGCTGAAGAGATAAGAAACAGTCTTGAAAAAGCAGAAGAAACTGAAAATGTTGAGATCGATTTCCGAAAAGAATCTCCTGAAATCCGGCTGATCGGTAAACATGACAGAATGGCTTTTTATAATTTGACAATGTTTGATATCATGCGATTGATGTGGGTTACAAGACAGGAAGGGATTTCATCAAGCACGGAATTCAAATACAGAGATTATTCCATTCCAATAAAGATATTTCTTAACGAGAAGGAGGATAGAAAATTATATCATCTGGATTTCCTGGGTATTCCAGTTGAAGGAGTTGGTAATGTCCCACTAAAATATCTAACAGATAAGCAGATCACTGATGGTGCGAAAATAATCAAACGCAGAAATCAGCAGCGCGAAATAGAGATTGCTTATGATATTAAAGCAGAGCTAAAGGAATATAAACCAATTCTTGAAGATACAAGAAGATCATTAGATGACCTTGTTCACAAAATTTATCTTCCTAAGGGATTTACAATTGAAATTGAACATGATACTTCAAAAAATACTACACTTTACTGGATGTTAGGTATTTCCGCAATTTTGATATTTATGATATTAGCTTCAGTATTCGAATCCCTGGTTACACCGTTCATTATTTTCGTCACAATTCCGCTTGCTACTATTGGTGTTTTCTGGTTACTTCTGATTACCGGGACAGGTCTGAATCAGATGGCTTTACTCGGGATGTTAATATTATTAGGTATCATTGTAAATAACGGCATAATTTTAATAGATTACGCCAACCATTTGAGGCGGGAACAGGGATTTGGAAAGTTACGCGCTATTACTTATGCCGGAATAGTCAGGTTACGACCGATTTTCATGACCGCAGGAACAACTGTTCTTGGAATATTGCCCTTAGCATTTAAAACAAACAAACCTGACCAGATATGGCCCCCATTTGCAATAGCGGTATTGGGAGGACTCGGATTTGGAACTCTGTTTACGACAGTCATTATTCCGGTTATGTATATGACTTCTGAGGAAATTGTTGAAAATTTCAAAAAAATTAAACCAAAGCTTCTGCCATTGTTATTCGGCTTTTATATTGGAGCTTTTTTAATTACTGATTACTGGGTTAATTCGCTGTTGTGGAAAATCTTAATTATTTTTATGCTATTTATCTTTACTAGCTGGATTGTAATGAAAATAAACGATATGATCTATGGGAAGAGCAGAGAGTTCCTGAAACTCAAAGAATTTTCAATTAACCTGAAAAGTCTGACGAAGATATATAACCAGCCCTCACAGATTGTTAGAACATGGAGAAAATTTAATAAATACCGTAAGCAGGAATTTGAAGAGGATGCAAGAAAGGACAAAAGTAAAACTTTGAGGAATGATCTTCTGTGGCAGGTCCCGCTTGCATTGTTTTTTATATACCTTCATACCTATTTCAGTAAGCCTGTTTGGCTTTTTATACTGACAATCTGTACTTATTTCTATTTGAAGTTCTTATTTAGCAAGTTAAGGGAAATATTTAAACTTGATTTTGCGTTTTTCATTCGTTTCAGAAAACTCAGGAAAATACTTTATTTTCTTTTAGTAGTTCTAATTTTTATGTATTTGAAAGCAAGATGGGGCAGTGGTATGGTTTTACCTGTCTTGGGAATAATTTCGTGGTTTATGATCAGGCATTTCAGGTTTGTTTCCAAAAATATTGAGACCTTCAGAACAACGCTTGCGAAGAAGAAAAGATTCGTCAGAGTTTTTTATACGCTAATATTCAAAATTCCCTTTTTCAGACCGGTAAAACCTGAGGTTACAGCATTAAAACATGTTAATTTGAAAATTGAAAAAGGAATGTTTGGTTTATTAGGACCTAACGGTGCCGGTAAAACCACATTGATGAGACTTGTATGCAATATTATTGATGAAAGCTACGGCAGCATTTTTATCGGTGATATCAATGTCAAGGAAATAAGAGAATCAATACAGAAAAGGATAGGCTATCTGCCGCAGAGTTTTGGTCTTTATGATAATTTTACTGCGTATCAATATCTAAATCTGATCGCTATACTAAACGGTATTTGGAATTACAATAAGAGAGAATATATAATCGATAATGTGCTGAATTCTGTTGGATTAATAGAAAGAAAAAATGATAAAATTAAAAGCTTTTCAGGTGGAATGAAACAGAGGTTAGGAATTGCTAAAACTCTGCTTCATATACCTGACATACTTGTAGTTGACGAGCCTACTGCAGGGCTTGATCCTAAAGAGCGGATCAGATTTAGAAACTTATTGTCTGAAATGGGCAAAGAGAAGATCGTTATATTTTCCACGCATGTTGTAGAAGATATATCTTCATCCTGTAATAAACTTGCTGTTCTCAATAAAGGTGAAGTGGTATTTGAGGGTAAACCTTATGACCTGATAAGAAATTTCGACGGCAAAATATGGAGCACAGAACTTTCTGAGAACGGGATCAATGACTTGAAAAAAGATGCAAAAGTATTGTCATTTAACAAGATGGGAGATAAATATAAAGTAAAATATTATGCTGAATCAGTTTTGGATAAATACAATCCTGTCCCTGAAAATCCTACTTTGGAAGATGCATATTTATCATTAATCGGATAATTATAATGAAAGATTTAAAGACTATTTTTGCATTAAGCGTTTTAAATATAAAACTGCTGTTCACAAACAAGTTTTTTTATTTTATTCTGGGAATAATTTTATATTTTGGTTTTGTATGTACAATAAATTACTTTTCTGACCCGGGAGATTCAATGCCGGGATATGCAATTTATATTGCTCTGATTTTTATCCCAATGTCGGTTTTAACTGTATTTTTATCCGCTTATATGCTGCCGGGCGAAATGGAAAACAATACTCTGGAATCTCTTTTTTCAATATCCGGATCAATATATAAAGTCTGGATCATTAAAATCTCAGTTATGTATATTGCAATCTCAATAATGATTTTAATTCTTGAAATTCTATCGTACTTTATGATCGCAGACTTCCCATTTTTCTATACATTTTTCATGTCATTATTTCCATTATATTTTATAGGTGGATTGACTTTTTATTTTGCAGTAAAGTTTAAAAGTTATGCGGCTGCAGGAATTTTAACTGGTATTATCATGATTCTAATTTCCTTTGTAACAGAACCTCTCCAGTTCAGTAAGTTTTTCCTTTATATTAATCCTATCGCAAAACCGAGAGATATTAACAACTACGTATGGACAAGGACTCTTGTAGAAAACAGGGTAGGGATGCTCGTCTTTGGTTCTTTATTGTATTACCTTGGCTTAAATAAGCTCAAATTTAGAGAAAAATTTATGCGGTAAGTTCCTCTTTATATTATTTCTTCAGTCAGCTCGTTTTTTACTATAGCTTTTCAGGAAAATTTATATCTACAAAATCTTAGAAACTTAATAATAGTGCTATTATTAAGTTCCAGCCTTAGTGCGTGTGTCGGAGTCGGGAATGACACTTCCGGACTTGCTACGCTTTATACCAGATAGTTGAGCCACATACGCCTTTGCTGAAATGACACACAAAAAAGTATACCTGCATCAAACTAAATTCCTTCAGTATTTTAACTTTTAATTTACTAATCACTATATATTTCGATTTTACTTTGAAAAGAACATATTAATTTATAATTTAACGCCTTAAACGGGGGGTGTAATTATGAAAAGGTTTTTAATCAGTTTGATTTTCATGCTTTTTTGTTCTAATGCCGTGTTATCGCAGGAAGGATTAAAAGTTTTCATTTCGGCTGACATAGAAGGTATTACATCTGTGGTTAATCATGAGCAGTCATCTGAAAGAGGAAGAGATTACAATTATTTCAGGAGAATTATGACAGCTGAAGTCAATTCAGCAATAGAAGGTGCGCTTGAAGCTGGTGCTACGGATATACTGGTTGCAGATTCACATGGTCTTGACGGAATTAACCTGATAGTTGATGATTTAAATCCTGCCGCAAGGTTAATCAGGTCCTGGCCGCGTCCTTTGATGATGATGGAAGGTATCGATGAAACATTTGATGCGGTAATACTGATCGGGTATCATGCAGGTGAACAGATACCCGGGGCGGTATTGGCTCATACCATGCACGGTGGGAAAATATTTGATCTTAAATTAAATGGAAAGTCTGTAAATGAAGCTGTTTTTAGTGCCGCTACAGCAGGGCATTTTAATGTTCCGGTGGTACTGATCTCAGGTGATGATGCTGTAATGGAACAGACCAAAGAATTTATACCTGATTTTGAACAGGCAATTGTAAAAAGAGCAATAGGATTCTATTCTGCAAACAACCTGCATCCTCAAAAGGCAAAAGACCTGATAAAAAACAAAACGGTAAGAGCCTTGAAAAATTTAAAAAAATTCAAACCGTTCAAATTGGAATATCCTGTGAAAATGGAAATTACTTTTAAATCAAAATTATACGCAGAAATATTTTCACTTCTTCCTGTTATTAAAAGGACAGATAGTCATACCATTGAGTATCGTGCTGAAGATATGGTTGAAATATCAAAATTTATATCTTTTCTTTTTCAATTAAATCCAAATTAATCCTCATACTTAATGGAGTATAAATGGTTTTTGAAGATTTCGGGTGTAGAATTGCAGTAGATGAATTTAACGTTGAAAGTGATTATTATTTTTTGACTCACTGTCATTATGATCATATGAAGGGATTTCCCAAGAACTGGGACAGGAATAAACCGCTTATCCTTTCAAATATCAGCAGAGATGTTTTAGTTTCAAGAGGTTATAATTTAAATGAATTCAATGTAGCCGTTGATGCAGGTGAATCTCTTGATTTTACAGAACATGATTTCAGTGTCCAATTTATTGATGCAAATCACTGTATCGGCTCATTAATTTATGTCTTTTTCAATAACCGGAAAAAAATAATTCATACCGGTGATTTCAGGTTTAATGATACAATTAAGAATGATATAAAAAGTTACAGGAATCCTGATAAATTATATCTTGATACGACCTATAATCATCCGAATTATGTTTTCCCGTCGCAGGAAGAAACCATATCGGAAGTGATAAAAATCCTTAGAAATTCAGATAATAAAGAAATATTTTTAGGAGTTTACGAGATCGGTAAAGATAAACTTCTGATGAGTGTTTATGAAATATTTGGAGAACCTTTTTATGTTTCAGCTCCGAAATTTAAAATATATAAAAATATTGGGCTTGAAAAACTTGTTACCAAAGATAAAGAGAGTACAAGGTTCAGAGCATACTCACGGCAGTATATGGAAGGAAAGTATTTCAGAAAACCGGAAGATTCGGTCGTAATAATACCAACAGGCTGGGCTATTGATAAAATGAAGAATGGAAAATTTCATTATGTTCCTTATTCTGAACACTGCGATTTCATTGAATTAAATAACTTTATTGAATTTGTTAAACCTGAAAAAATTGTTTCAATTTGTGAATTTTGATTTTAAGTTTTGACAATTGGATTATTTATTTATAAATTCTAACGTTCAGTACCGATATATATCATAGAGGCATTCTATTGAATATTAAGAAAAAGTTTCTTCAACTTATTTTAACATTGATTTTTGTATCATCTGTTTCAGGGGGAGATAAAAAAGTCCATCTGTTTCCAATCATTTCAGTCGGCACAAATAATAGCCTGACTGAGAAATATTCTGAAATATTGAAGGAAAAATTATTAAAAACGGGGATATTTTCTGTCCATTTTTATAAGGATTTCAAATATATTACTGAAGATGATTCCAACCTGAGGTACAGGATTAAAGAAGCAATAAAAAAGGAGTCTCTTGATAAAGGTTACTCTTCGGTGATTTATGGATTCATGACACAGATATCCGGAGGATACAGAATTAACATCGCGTTATATTCTCCTGGTGAAGATAACATTATTACGGAATTTTTTGACAGGATATATACCGAGGAAGGAATTGAGAGGTCTGCTATAAAATGTGCTTTGGAATTTGCTTCCCGCTTGAAAAGCATTCAGGGATCCAGGATATATGTTGCATCCATGATGATGCCGGGACTTGGACAGCTAATGATGAAAAAGTATCTCAGGGGTGCATTATTCATGGGGTCATTCGTTTATTTTGTCAGTAAGAATTTTTCAACAAAATCTCCAAATACCGTTGAAAGGATGACTTTTAGCAGCTACCTTTCACACCCTGACAGGATCTATACGGTCAATGGCAGAAGAGTGGATTATGATACATGGAATCGATTGAAAACAGAATATGATGATGCTGTTTACAGTAACCAGGGATTAAATGATAAGAAACGAAAATTACAATTAGCTGCGGGATTGGTATATATTTTCAATATTATCGATACTTTGATCCTAACAAAGGATTATAATGACAAGCGGAAAATTGAACGTAAATTGTACGTTTCCTTAGATTCTCACCGTAATCCATCAATTGCTTTAAATTTCAATTTTTAAAACCTCTTTTTTCTAAACCTCTAGAGGCTTTTTGCCGATTTTATTAGTGAATATACTTTAAGGAGGTTACCATGGGCTGCAATCATAAAAAGGTTACTCTAATAGCTTATTTCAACAACGAGAAAAAAGACGAACCTTACAAAATGTTTACCTGCAGGATATGTAATAAAACTTTAGTAGCACAGAACGGTGATAAACCGAGAGTTAAGCCTACTTCTTTCTGGAGGAATATCTAAGAAGATATTTCATTAAACCAGTGAATTTCTTCCAGACCCTTGCGATGCTTTTCCTTTAATTCAAAATTATTGTCAAAATATCCCATTGAAATTAAGGATACTATCTTATATTTTTTTGGAATATTAAGTGCTTGCCGTAATTTTTTTTCATTAAACCAGCCAATCCAACAGGTTCCTATCCCTAACTCTGCAGCCTGCAGAACAAAATGTTCACCTGATATGCCGATATCAATAAGGTAATATTGAGTTCCCTGGATTTGTTTGCCGATTTTATTAGCTAAAATATCTAATCTTGCCAGTATTAGAACAAGGACAGGAGCTTTTGAAGCGAATTTTGTAAATTTATATACTCCTGTAAAAGCCGAATCAGCTACCTTTTTTAGAACATTCGGATCATCAATTATTAAATATCGCCATGGTTGCACATGCTCAGCAGACGGAGCAAACCTGGCTGCTTCGACACATTTAAGTATCTCAGTTCTTTCTACAGGCTTTTGAAGGTATTTTCGAACACTTCTTCTCTTTTTAACAAGTTCAATAAAATTCATATCTATTAATTTAATAAAATAAAAAAAAATGGGCAAAATATTTTACCCATTTTTTTAATTTATTTCCTGCTTAGGAAACAAAACATGGTTAGTTATAAAGACGACACAAAAATCCGAAAGTTTCAAATATTTTTTAAATTATTGAAAAATGTTTTTTAATTGAAGACAAAAGTAATGGAATATATATAAACCAGGTTTATATTTCTCTTGCATTTAAATTCAATTACTTTTATTTTTTAATCCACCTTAAGATGGAATTTATTATGAGAAAATTATCACTTTTACCCGTTGTATTATTAATATCGGCATTTTGCTCAAATGGTATTGAGCTTGAAGGGGATATCATTGCTAAAGTTGGAAACAGAAATATAACAATTCCGGACGTTATCCAAAGAATAGATAATGCCGCAAAAACCGGAGTAGGACAGGTAAAGTCACTTGAACAAAAAAAAATGGTACTCAGTGTTTTAATAAATGAAAAGATACTTGCACAGGTTTCTGAAAAACAGGAATTATTTAAATTAAGTTTATTTACAAAAAAGATGAATTCTGTTTCGAAAAGGATTTTAACGGATGTGGTATTAAAAAATCGTGTCAGAAATCTTGTTCAGATCACCGAAGATGACATTAGGGAAGCTTATTTAAGAATGAATGAGGAAAGATATGTAGCATTTATCAGGTTCTCAAATGAAAAAGAGTCTGAAAATTACAAAAAAATGCTTGATAATGGTGTAAGTTTTGAAGACCTGTTTAAAAAAAAATACAGCAAGGAAATTGAGTCGGAATCTGATCTTTTAAGAATTTCCTGGAATAAGCTCGAGAAAAATCTGGAAGATTTGATTTACAATCTTGATGAAGGTAGTGTTTTGCGTGCTGTACAGACTAAGAACGGAATATTTATGATAAAACTGTTCAGGGTATTTAAAAAGAATGAAGCTGACTTTAATGAATTAGAAAAGCATAAAACCTATCTTGGATACTTGGTTAGAACGCGGTTGGAAAAGCTCAAATACAATGAATTAATAAAAATTTATCTCAAAGAGAATAATCTGAGTATAAATAGGAATTCGTTATCAGAAATGGGGAAGGGATTACAGATGCTGTTAAAACCGGGTAAATCAAACGAAAATTCTTTCTTTTCTGTTGGACAATCATTAACCAGATCTGAATATGATTCGGTAATGACCGGATTAAAAGAATCCTTGAATATTGTTCTTGCAAGATACAAAAACAACCAGTGGTCGATCGGAAAATTTATTTCTGAATTATATTACGGCTCTTATCCTGTAAACAGGACAAGCATCCGGGATTTTAGCAGCTCAATTTTATCTGCAGTAGAGAATTTAATTGCTGAAGAAATTCTGGCAGTTGACGGTGTAAAAAACGGGTATGATAAAATTGCGGGAGTTCAGCAGATATTGGAATTATGGAATGATTATTACCTGTCGAACCTTCTAATTAGTAAATTGAAATTTGAAGATAAGATTGCAATTGAAAGAATACCTGAAATAATTAATTCTTATAAAAAGGATTACCTGATTGTTATCGATTATGAAAAACTGGATAAGATCAAAGTACCCGAAAAACAAGCTGATATTAGAAATTTACCGGTAACCATGTACAGGACCCCTCCTTTTCCGGATTTATTAAACTAAGAAATAGAAAAGTATTATGAAAAGATTTGTATTATTACTAATGTGTATTTTATTACCTATTCCTGTAATTGCGCAAAACAGAGTAAAACTCGGGATTGATGTTTTATTCGATAAACATAAAAACCTGTTGCAAGGTAAAAATATTGCCTTAATTACCAACCATACCGGATTCAATTCAGAATTAAAGAGTACAATAGACCTGTTGTTTAAAGAATATAATCTGGCTAAGTTATTCGCTCCTGAACATGGAGTAAGAGGGGAGTTCTACGCCGGCGAATATGTTCCAAGCTACATTGATAAAAGTACCGGTACAACAGTATACAGCTTATACGGTAATACGAAAAAACCAACAGACGAAATGCTTGCTGATGTCGATGTCCTTATCTACGATATTCAGGATATTGGGACAAGAGCATATACATATATATATACTCTTTCTTACAGCATGGAAGCCGCTTCGGAAAACGGTCTGGATTTTTTAGTGTTGGACAGACCAAATCCTTTAAGCGGCACATGTGTTGATGGAAACATTCTTGATGAAAAGTTCTCCTCGTTTATCGGCAGGTATCCGATCCCTTACATTTATGGCATGACAGTAGGGGAATTAGCAAAGTTGTTTAACTCTGAATTTGAGATTAACTGCAGATTAAAGGTTATAGAGATGGAGAACTGGGACAGGGGGATGCATTACGAGGATACAGGTTTAAACTGGATCTATACTTCACCGCATATACCATATGATCAGACACCTTTATACTGTGCCGTTACGGGGATTATAGGAGAACTTGGGAGCGTTTCTGTTGGAGTAGGGTATACTATGCCGTTTCAGCTTATCGGTGCACCCTGGGTCGAAAGTACTAACCTGACAGAAGAATTGAATTCTCTAAAACTGGAGGGAGTTAAGTTCCTACCTGCTAATTTCAAACCTTTTTACGGTCTGTATAATGGGGAAAAGTGCAGCGGAGTTAAAATTATTTTTACGGATAGATATAAAGTTAAACCTTTTAAGACCGGGATAGCTATTCTTCATACATTAAACAAACTTTATCCAAATGCCGGAATATTTCAGGAAAACAGGTTAAAAATGTTTCATTATGCCATGGGCACTGATAAAATTACGGATATGATCAAAAACAAGTCAAGTTTAAAAGAAATATTTGACTGGTATGAGAAAGATTTGAATAAGTTTATGGAAATCAGGGAAAAATATTTGATTTATTAAGTTTATTTTTTAGTCTGCAGGTTGTCTATTTGAAATAAAAGCTTCTCTATTTTTAATATAATGTCATCAAATTCAAAAGGTTTTACAATATAATCATCTGCACCAAGTTTCCTGTAATCATCTTCATGGTAGATGCTTGGATAGAGTGTTATAGCAATAATCCCTATAGTTTTATACTCTTTTCTGATGTTTTTAATAAGTTCTTTACCGTCCATCCGCGGCATTCTTATATCAGTAATAACAATACTGATATTATCACTTCTTTTCTTTAATTTTTCAAGTGCTTCAACTCCATCGGAACTTTCAATTACCGCAAATCCGGATTCTTCCAGATATTCTTTTAAAATGTCTCTGTTATCATCCGAATCGTCAACGACTAAAATTGTAGTTTTCATAAGCTTAAATTAGTTTAAAATCCTTTAATTCAAATGGTTCTTCAATTATAAATGGCTCTCCATATTTTTTGCCGATTAAAAAGCCGTAATATTTTGCTCTGATCTTAATAAACTTAAAATATTCTTCTGAGGAAATATAGGTTTCAAATTCTTTAATATCAGGATTATAGAATTGACTTTTATATGCTCTTAATGCTTCGATTTTCACTGGGAATTCTTCAGAAATATCTATAATAAATGTTGGATTTACTTCACGGTTGTTTATATACAGTATCTTTATTTTTGGTCTGAAAGGTTTTAAACCGGTTTCAGTTTCAATTTTGAGAAGTCCCGAATAAAAGATCGAGTCTGAAACTAAGTAATAAGCGTCTTTATGGTCCGGATGTCTTGCATTTGAATTTGGCAGAATAACTGTTTCCGGCGTATATTTTCTTAAAATAGATATTATCTTCAGCTGGTTTTCCCGGTTGTTTATTATTTGCGTGTCTTGTATTTTGAGATTTTCTCTTATTTTAACGCCTAATATTTCAGATGCATTTGCAGATTCTTCTTTTCTTTGTTCCGGACTTCCTCTTGAACTCATTTCACCCTGTGTCAGGTCTATTATTCCTACTTTAAAACCCTTATTTGAAAGTTTATATATTGTGCCGCCGCATAAGAGTTCAGCATCATCCGGATGGGCAGCAAATACAATGTAATCAAGTCTCATATTAATTTTATAAATTTGTGATTTTTGTTAAACAATTCAATTTCATCGTATATTAATTTTGGAAATTCAAATCCGTATCTTATCAAAAAACTTAGGAGTGAAATATTTCTTTCCTGCATCCCTCCAAAGGGAAGCAGAAATCTTTTGAATTTCTTAAGGTCAATTACTAACTTTTCGTCCTTAAGATTTATTTTATATTTTAGAGAATCCTTTATATCGTTTATTTTTGAAATAGTCTTATTTTTTGAATAAGATAAGGAATTACCCAGTGAAAAGTCAATATTATTAGTAAAATTAATTAATTTATCGAATTCCTGCGATATTGTATTCTCAGATCTTCTAAAAGTTTTATCGATCTGACCAAATGTTTTTTCATAGGAGACCTTTTCTAAGATATTTTTATCCGGTTTAAATAGATCGTTATATTGAAGCATGTTATCAAGCATTTTTTCACAGTGCTTGTTTAAAATTGTGAATGATGCCCTTGGAAAAACTATAGGCATGCTTATACCAAAAAGCTCGTATAGATCACCGATTTGAGCAAAATATGCGATCTCCGACGGTCCGGCTATATAAGCTGTATCAGGGAAAATAAAATCCTGTAAAATTGGTCTGAGAAAAACATTGGTACTTAATAACTCAGGACTATCTTCAATTATATCATCAAGTTGGTTAATAATCTTAGAGTTATACTTTAAGTTGTGTCTCTCCGGATCTGCTATAAAAAGGTTCGTATTACTTTTTTGAACCTTAACCTGATTATGATAACCAAGGCTTTTTAATTTATCGGATTGTTTCCGGAGTTTTTCATCAATCATATCTAAATTATCTTTTACAATATGGAAAAATTCTTTTGTACTGTTTTTGACTTCTTTTTTGTTAGGATCAAAGACTAATATTTCAAAACAGTTTAGAATTTTAAGCAGAAATTTTGAAAATGCGGCTGAATATCTTTCGTTATGTACGTATGAGGAATTGATAATTTCGATAATTTCATTTTTAAATTCTGAATCGGGTATAGAGTCGTTTAGAATCTTAAGAACTTCTTTTATCTCATTTTTAATTGATATTTGACCTACAGAAAGTCCTTCATAAGGTCTTTTAGCTTTAAAATTAACCGGTTCATTGGAATTATTGAAGATGGAAACCTTTGATATTTCGTCAAAATCATGGTCATCACTTTCCACCCAGAATATTACCACAGTCTGGATCTTATATTTAACTTTGATAAATTCTGAGAGCTTGACAGCAGTTAGAATTTTGTATAACGTATATAGTGGACCGCCAAATAATCCCGCCTGCTGACCTGTAATGATAGTCAGGTAGTCTTTTTTATTTAGACTTTCGAACTTCTTAGTGGCCTTTTCATTTCCGTATTGAAGGTTTTGCCTAATGAGAATATCAACAAAGTCTGAGGATATTTTTCGGGATTTAATTTCTTGTATTTTTCGTTTATAACTATCTGGATCAAATGGATCATATTTAAAAAAGCAGGTTAAATTATTGAAATTATAAATATAATCCAGGAATAATCCTGAGTAGAATTTTAAATCTTTGTATAAAATATTCATAAAACCGTGATTAAATTTAATAAAATGTAATACCTGCTTACGAATATGTCAATAGTTTTAGTCAGCCAGGAACATTAGTACGGTATTTAAACGATTTTAAAAATTTGAGTATTACAATATTTTTAACTGGATTATTTACGCTAAATTAATTATAATTATATGTTTAACAAAAATATTTGGTGGATATGGACTTTATTCGCGATAAAAATGTAAGAATAAGAGCTGCTGCCATTATTATTGAAGAAAAAAAAATTCTTCTTGTAAAACACAAGAAAAATGACAAAGAATACTGGCTTCTTCCCGGCGGCGGTGTGAAATATGGTGAATCTTTAGTTAATGCACTTAAGCGTGAACTTTTTGAGGAGTTAAACCTGAAAGTAGACGTTAAAGATATTGTTTATATTAACGATTCTATTAATATTGAAGAAGAAAGGCATATTGTTAATGTCTGTTTTCGATGTTTAATAAACGAAGGGAAAATAAAGATCAATAAAGATCACAGACTGGTTGGGTACAATTTTATTGCTTTTGAAAAAATCCAAAGCCTGCAGATTTATCCAAACATCAAACAAGAACTTATTGATTATTTAAAAAATGATAGTTCAAACAAGTCGTATTTAGGAGAACGCTGGGAAGAATAATGTATTATGATTCAAGTTCATACAAGTTTAATTTAGGCGGATTATTAACCCCAATGGTAAAAAGAATTCTGCTTATAAATATATCGGTGTTTATACTCGATATATTTTTAATGTCGTTTTTCAGGCTGAGATTAAGTTTATATTTTGGGCTGGTTCCAAGTCTCGTTATTTCTGAATTGGCATTCTTTCAGTTCTTTACCTATATGTTCCTGCATGGAGGTTTTTTTCATTTATTCATAAATATGTTTATTCTCTGGATGTTTGGGAGTGACCTTGAAAGAGAGTGGGGAGCGAAAGAATTCCTGTTTTTTTATTTACTAACCGGCGTTGGTGCCGGTCTGTTAAATTTTCTGGCTCTGCTGAATTCATCAATTCCTACTATCGGTGCTTCCGGAGCTATCTATGGGATTCTTGCAGCATTCGGAATGCTTTTTCCTAACCGGTTGATCTATATTTACTTTTTGTTTCCGGTAAAGGCAAAATATTTTGTGCTTTTTATCGGTTTTATTACATTTACATCGGCTTTTTCTTATGCGGATTCGAATATAGCACATTTTGCTCACCTTGGAGGTATGGTCTTTGGTTATCTTTATATTAAATCTGATTTTCAATTGTTCAGGTTCAGGAATTTTTTTAAAAGCAGAAATCCTAATATGACTGTGCATTGGAAAGAAGATAATTCTGAAGATATAAAATCGAAAGTTGACCGGATACTTGATAAAATTCAACAAAGCGGATTCGAGTCTCTTACGGATAAAGAAAGAGAAACACTAAAAAACGCGAGTGATTATTTTAAAAAGAATTGATATATATGCAGTATAAAGATATTTTTGAAAATATTGCCAAGTCTATCAGGAGTAAAAGTCCTGCCTATGAAGTGATCGAAGAGATCTTTCTTAAGGCTAATGATCCGGAAATTGTAAAAAAATATTATAAGGAGGCCGGCTGGGAAGAAAATCCGTACGAAGGCATGGAAGTATTAATCGGATTTGTCTACAATGGTGGTGAAGAGGAAACCCAGAAAATTTCAGAAGCCGGATACATTACTTTTGAAGATATTAATGAAGTTGCAAAACTTGCTTTTGATATTGCTTCAATAAAGAATGACGCTGAAGCTGCCACTTATCTTGTCCATGAATATCATTTTGGATGGAAGCATGTTTCTCCGAGCTTAATATCGATGCTGTTTCTTTTTCTTGAAAGGAATGAAAAAGATAAAGCTTTAGAATTTTTTAAAAAGAATGCTGACAAAATTGACACTGAGACACTGAATAGGAAAGCTCTTGTCTTCTTTAATGAGACAATAAGTAGAATAAGACAGTCAAACCGTGATCAGTATGGACAGGCTGTTTTTTATAAAAATTTATTCGACCTTCCGACCGCACTGGTTTATCATGAAGTACACGAAGAATATGAATATCATATGACAAAGAAAAACTATAAAATAGCGGCAGAACTCGCGAAAGAATTTAATTTTCCGGAAAATTTAACAATAAATGCAGGTTTCATGGCTTTTAAAGTAGAATTTGAAAATTTTAAAAATAAAATCAGCCATGGTGAGTATGTAAATATAACTGATCTCGGACCGCTGGATCCATATAGAATCTCAAAAAACTTTCTTAAAGATTATAACCTGCTTGACCTTAGTTTGTCTAATGAACAACATAAACCGTTTATTCAAAAAATTTCAAAGATCGTTTCCGGTTTTCTAAAGGAATTGAATTATAAAGATTCATATGAGAAATTAGAACTGAAGCAGAAAATAATTTTCTCAACAAATATAATTACAGATTTTAAACTGACTACTGATTTTTTTGAACCTTCTGCAGTCCTGGAGATAAATGAGATCATTTCAAAAATACTGAATTTGATCGATTTGAACCTTGAATCAATTGAAAATGTAAAGCTTTTTTTTAACCCCCTGATCAAACTAAACGAGATTTATACCACTTCAAAGGACAAGATCAGTCAGTTGGCAGGGCGGATATTCGATATTTATCTGTTTGAAGAAGATTTTAATAAAGCAGTTGAAGCTTTCAGTATATTTCATCTGAAAATTGACAATCTTATGCCGGGAATTATTGAGAAATGTAAAAAATTCCTTGCTGAAGACAAAATTAATTCTCTTAAAGAAATAGTAAATTATTTTGATATAGAAAAAGATTTAAGACAAAATGACGGTTTCAGGGAATTATTATATAAAACTTTAGAACAGGATATTAAGCTTGATTTCTATGATAAAGTAATGGCATTATTTGATATCTTTAATATACCGAAGAATACATATACTCCTTTGGTTTTATTGAAAATTGATGTCCTGTTGAAACATTCTAAATTTGAAGAAGTTAAAAAACTATTAAATTTATTTAACCTTGAGATCAAAGACATCAGAAAAAAGCTGCTTGAATATTATGATAAAATTGTATTAGTAGATGTTCAAAATGCCAGGATTCTCCGGGAAGAGTTTGGACTATCAATATTTGATGTTGGAATAATTACTTGGTTTATCAGAGAAGTATTAAATATTGGTGTTAAAAAAGTGAGTAACAAATGACAAAAAAAATAACGTTAGCTTTTATTATGGTTTTGGTTTTTATCAATAACGCTGATGCTCAAAAATTATTAAATTTTCAAAATTTAAATCTTGGAATCGGTTTTAATTCTTCTAATTACATTATATCTGCGCCTGAACTGACTATGCTGAATGATGATGAAAAGAAAAGTTCTCTTTACATTGATTTTCAATTTGATTTCTTAACAAAATATGGATTTAATTTTAAACCGGGCATTGGATTCTGGAGCTGGGGTGTTTTTGATGATGAGGATAATGGAATTGAAAGAACATTAGATAATTACACAATTAGCTTTGATTTTGTTAAAAATTTCAGTTTAAATAAAAGAATGAGCTTTTTTGCGGGAGTTGGATTAAGTTTTCAGTATTTAGGTGTCTATATTAAAATTCCTGATAGTTATGCAATGTTTACTAATGTTTCTGAGATCACTGAAAATTATTTTTACCCCGGTTATAATTTTATTATCGGTGAAAAAACCGAGATATTTTCAGATTTTTATTTGAATATTGAGCTCAGAAAAGAAAATTCAAGGAAGATCGATCAATGGAAGATTTTTCTTGGAATAAGTATGTTCTAAAAGATATTGGCAAGTTATGATCAGATCAAAAAATATCATATTTATAGTTTTAATATTTTTTCTTGTATTTCCGGGCAATCTTTTTTCAAATGGTTATTTTTATTCGAAAGAAGATACACTGCAGTTAAGAAGGCCTTCTTTCTGGCTGTATTATTTGAATGCCAATATTAATCTTTCGGAAACAGCATATTCAAAATGGAAAAAAGGTGGCGAAAACCAGATGTCATGGCTTGTGGTCGTCGATCATTCGGTGAAAAAGGAATTCATGAGAATCATATTTGAAAACAAAGGGAAATTATCTTACGGAAGAACCAAAGTCTCCAATGAACCTTCAAGAAAATCAGCAGACAGGATTGAAATTGAAACAATATTTTCCGGAAAAAAGAAGTTCTTTTCCTCTTTTTTCAGCGTAAAAGTAGAAACACAGTTTGATGAAGGTATTAAAATAAAAGGCGAAGAAGAGGAGATTGTTTCCGATTTTGCAGATCCGCTTTATTTAACGGAATCACTTGGATTTAACTTTAATTTCAGTAAACAGTTCAAAACCAGAATAGGTATATCAGCCAAAGAGATTTTTACAAAAAAATACCGGTTCTGGTCTGATGATCCAAAGACACCGGACGAAAAAGAAAAATTCAGGTTCCAGAGGGGATTAGAATCCGTAACTGAATGGGATTTCAGCATTTTTAATAATGTCCAGTATAAATCCAAGATCGTTATTTTTTCAGAGTTGAAAGACTTAAAGTATACTGATGTCTTTTTTGATGGAAATATTAATACTAAATTGAATAAGTATTTCTCGATTAAACTGGAATATAATATGGTATATGACAGGGATGTCTTAAAACAGGTTCAAATGTACCATATTCTGGGTATAGGGATTACGCTTTATTTGCTCTAATATTTGAATATCCATCTCCCACTGTCTGAATTCTTGCTTCCGATTTCTTCAAGACAATTAAATCTCAGAAATTTTGTAGAACTCTCCATGATCCGGTTTCTAAATTCCAGAATATAGTATTTATATTTAAATCTGAAAGACAGATCATACGACCTCTGCATTCTTCCATCCGGAATATTGAATAAATTTCGGCCAAATCCGGAATATTTTAAATTAAAGTTCCCAACTCTTCCTCTTTTTACAGGAGGTTCTTTTTTTTCAGAAAAATTGATATATTCACTTCTTTCTTCCTTTTCATTTTCCAGAAATATTATCCACCTGGATAAATCAAGATATGATTCATGATAATATGTTCCAACAGAAATGAAAATATATATATTCTCCGGATTCTCAAATTCATAAAAATTCTTTTCAGAAAGATAAGATTGTAAATTCTTATCCAGTAAAGTCGCTGTGATTATAACAGGAATGAATGTTGGAGTGCCCATAAACAGGCTTCTCCCGAAGTTAGATGATCTGGTGCCTCCTATCCTGATAGAACGTTTTATCCATTCATCCTTGAAATTTTCATCCAATAGTTTGTTATTTCCGGTAAAAGCAATCTCGGTTCTGTCTTTTATTTCATATTTTTTATTATATTTAATAGATAGATCCCTTGCAGATGTAATCGTGTACCGGACCAGTTCAGTCTGGTTTAATGCTTTACTCTGTTCTTCTGATAAAGTATTTTTTATTTCCAGAATCCTGTCCATAATTTGTGATAAAATATCCATTTTCTGTTTTAGGCTGTTTTCATCAGTCTCCTTTAATTCATTATACTGGCTTGTCAGTGTTGAAATTGTATCAAGTTTTGTTTCTATGAATCCGGTTTGATCGTTGTCCGGATTTAACCTGGAAATAAAGTTCTCTTTCTTAAAAAAGATCTTTTGTGAACTGCAGCTCAATAATAATGTCATAATCAAGATATATGAAATTTTGCGAAACATTTAAAACTCCTTTTATTTCAATATACAATTTAAATCAAAATTAATTCCAGCTTTAAACCTGAATCAGGTTTATTACTGTCCTTGCCATATTACTAAAATAAAGAATAATGCCTTTTATATCAATAAACAATTTAAACAACAGAGAAAGCAGAGGTTTACTTTAATGTCTGTTTTTAAAAAACTCTCTGAGTTCACTGTGGTTTTACGTAGAAAAATTGTCCAATTCAAATTATATACTGGACTTTTAGAATTAATTTTAATAATTTTGCTTCAAATATGGAGTAATTTATGAGACGGAAATCAGTTGTGTTAATTATATTCACCCTATGTTTTCTTATTACCGTTCAGGGATTTGCAGATGATAAACCGAAAATTAAATCCGTATGTTTAAAGGGCAGGACATTAAAATTGGCAAATGATGAAAAGGGAGGTATAAGCCCTTTTCTTCAAAGCTGCATATTTGGACCCAGAATTGGTCTTGAAGCGAACGAAGGTAAACCTGTCACGGTACTTGAAGTAGTAAACGCTTTTGTATTACCCGGTTTACCTATAATTATCCCGATAAAAGCATTTTTTAAAAACGGTTTAAAAGGATTTTTAGGAGCAGGATGCATTGGACCGAGAGTCGGGATGCAGATGGATACAAGAAAAATAAGGGATATTGAATGGCTGATGGTTATTCCTATTATTGATCTCTATGCGAGATTTACCACCGGCTGGGAAGCATACAAAGGCAGGACTATGATGGAAATAATAGCCGAGGAAAATTTAAACAGGTGAAAATTGTTGTTTTTATAATATTGATTTTAATTTCCCTTAATCTTTTTGCCCAGGATATTAAAACCGATTGGCAGCCCTGGTCAGACAAAAAAGATGAAAAAGAAAAAATTAAAGAAGAATTACCCAAAACCTTTTATAAGCCGTCAGATATAATTATTTTATCCCTGAATTTTTATAAAAAAACTATTTCCAGGCAGGATGGAGATGTCTGTAATTTTATCCCAACATGTTCTGAATTTGCTTCTAAAGCGTTAAAAGAGAAGGGATTTATAATAGGAACATTACTGGCTGCAGACAGGCTGACGAGATGTCATCCATTTGCATATGGTAAATATAAAATAAAAGGGAATAAACTCTCAGACAGAGTTATTGATTATGAGTTTTAGCCGGATTATATTTTGGTTTTTTTCAATCTTTATTTTAGTTTCCCCCTTAAAATCACAATCTTTAAAAGATAGAAGCAAAGAAATTATTAATTTTGCAGATTTTTTATTTGATGAAAAAGATTATTACCGGGCAATGACTGAATATAAAAGAGCCTGGTTCTATTTATCTGATAAACCTGAAAAAGATACCGTCCTTTTAAAGATTGCGCTTTGTGAAAAGGGGAGAGAAGCTTATGAAAATGCTCATAATATATTAGAAGAATTACAGAAAGGTTCTTCCTTATTGAAAAATCCGGCATTTAAACAAAATGCTTACATTTATTATATTTCAGGAAAATTTAACAAATCATTATATTTGATCAGAGATAAAGATGAATACCATTTAAGGCTGTTGTCAAGCTGGAATCATATTCGATTAAAACAGTGGCAGTATGCAAGAACAACGCTCAAAAACCTTCTTGAACTTAACAAACAAACCGGTAAACAGCTTTATGATTTATATGCTGATCTGGATAAAAATAATATTCCGGTCAGGAAAAAACCTTTTATTTCTGCACTTTTTTCTGCAGTGATCCCCGGTCTGGGTAAAGTATACTGCGGAAGATACTCAGACGGAATATATTCGTTTCTTGTAAACGGGATATTTATTTATGCTGCTGTTAATTCTCATAATCACGGATATAAAACGAGAACAGCCGTTCTTACGGGAGCGGCATCGGTTTTCTATCTGGGCAATGTATACGGCTCTTATTTAGCGGCAAACGTTGTAAACCGGGAAAATGAAGATAATTTTATTCAACATCTTGAAAATAAATACCATCACAATCTGACCAACCTTTTTAGTATTCAGTTCTAGTAAAAATTTTACAGTAATCTTTTAAATCCTTGATTTTATGCTGATTTAAAGTTATAATTAATATGATTTTTAGGTGATATTGAAATGAACAGGATAACAAAAACAACACTTATATTTTTAGTATTTTTAAGCTGCATTAATCCATTTGCACCTGAGCTGGGCGATGTTGGTAAATCAGCAAATGTAATATTGACAGATCAAAAATCTCCTGACGGACTGCTCCAAAATTTTAAATATGCTTATGTTTTTAAGGATTCCTTAATATACAGAGATCTGCTGGATGATTCATTCCAGTTCATATATCTGGATACAGAGAAAAATATCTGGGATAGCTGGGATAAGGAAAAAGATGTTAAGACGACTTCAGGTCTTTTCGGATATTTTAGAAATATTGACCTGCAGTGGAACAGTACAAATTATATCGAATTTGCATCAGATTCGGCAGAGGTGGAATTGTCAAAATCCTTTATCCTGATACTTGATAATGAAATCAGAATTATTGGAGATGCTCTTTTCAAGTTTATTAAAGAAAAAAAAACCGGAATCTGGTTTATAAAACAATGGATAGATAAATCGATCACCTGATGAAAAAAAATAGATATTTTTCAAAGGACAAATCTCTTCAAAATATATTAATTCCTCTATCTGCCGTATTACTGGCAGGTTCTCTAATAGTTTCTTTTTTTATTTTTAATAAGATAAAAACTCAATTCTTCAGCGAAAAAGGAAAGGTCGAATTAAAAAGAGAAAATCTTGAAAATGATATTTTAATCTTTTTGAAGAAAAACGGCATTCAGGAAGAATGGATCAGGCGCAAAAGGTCAGAATTAATAAACTGGAATATCAGAATTCCTTCCGATATCCCTGTTAAAGAATTTTCCCTGAAACTCGCAAAGATCATTAAAAAATACAATAGTGAAATAATTGAGAACCAGACAAGGAAAAAGTTAGTTGTATATATATGGCATGACAATAAAAAGGTCGGTGAATTAAGCTTTAGAATTGATCCTGAAATTTCAATGTTCAAAGGAAATTTTGCAGTTCTTTTTACCGGTTTGGGAGATGACAGTCCTAATTCACTCGATTATTTGTTTTCTCAGCCAATATACATTAATCTGGGGATATCATATAACGGAAAATACTCTAAACAGCTATTTACTAAATCCGATGAACTTATGATAGAAAGCTGGCTTTATTTTAAGGATGATTTTATAGATTTTGACCGGTTATTCAATATGACGTACAATTCTATAAGGAAGGCAGTTGATAATGTGTTTTTTGATATTAAGAGAAAAGAGTTTTTTTATGATGGATTGATCTGGGAAAAAGTATCTTTTGAAGAGCCTGATTTTATTGTTTTAAAAGCAATGACCGATATTGCTGAAAAATCGAATCTTCCATTTATTTTGATCAGTGATGCAGATACAAAAAAAGAGGAGATCTTAGCAGAAGCCCGCGTAAAGAATTATTTTGTAAAAGACAAGATCATATTTTCAATTTCCAGAGAAGATGAAGAAATTAGAGCTTTATTTAACAATTTTATTTCCGATAATCCGGAAAAAATTATTATATTACCTACTGGCGAAAATATTATTGAGATTTTACATACTGAAATATCCAAAACACTGAAGAATGGTTACAGATTTAAAAATTTATCAAGTATTTTGAATTAAGTTTTATTGATTTTTATGGAGGATTAAATGAGATTAGGAGTAAATATTGATCATATCGCAACAATAAGAGAGGCAAGAAAAGGGAAGGAGCCTGATCCTGTTTTGGCAGCCTATTCTGCTGAAATGGCAGGGGCGGATGGGGTAGTCTGTCATTTAAGAGAGGACAGGAGACATATTCAGGATAGAGATCTAAAGCTGTTGAAAGAAACAGTACAGACACATTTAAACCTGGAAATGGCTGCTACTGATGAGATGATTAATATTGCAATCAATATTCTTCCCGATATGGTAACTCTTGTTCCTGAAAAAAGAGAGGAAGTTACGACTGAAGGGGGATTAAATATAATCTCAAATCTGGATTATTTGAAAAATGTAACGGAAAGTCTTCAGGAGCACGGCATTGTCGTAAGTTTTTTTATTGATCCTGATCTGGAGCAGGTTAAGGCATCTTCGCGCGCCGGAGCTGATTATATTGAACTGCATACCGGCAGTTACGCTAATGCAAAAAGTATTGAAGAAATGGAAGAGGAAATTGAAAAAATAAAAATGCAGGCAATGGCTGCTAACAAACTCGGTCTTTATGTCTCTGCAGGACACGGCTTGAATTACCATAATGTAAAGGAAATAGCGAAAATCAATATCATCGAGGAATTAAATATTGGTCATGCTATTGTTTCCAGGGCTGTTTACACGGGAATTGAAAAAGCTGTCAGGGACATGGTCGATTTAATAAAATAACAATATGAATAAAAAGTATAAAACGCTTTTAACTTTGAAAAAGTATTTAGCCCATCATAAAAAGGGGCTTATCTGGGGTTTTTTTGCTTTAATACTAACTCAGGTTTTTACTGTAATGAGCCCAAAGATCATGGGACTTGCAATAGACTCTTTAAGAGAAAATCCTGAAAAGTCCGTACTTTTAAAATATGCATTATTATTTATCGGCGTCATGATCGCTCAGGGGATATTCCGTTTCTTCATGAGATATGTTATTATTGGTATATCGAGAAAAATAGAATACAAGATAAGGAATGAGTACTTCAGCCGGCTCCTGAAATTATCTCAAAATTTCTATAACCGGGTCAGGACAGGAGACCTGATGGCGCGTGCAACGAACGACCTGAATGCTGTAAGGGCAATGCTCGGTCCCGGGATACTATATTCGATCAACACAGTATTTCTTTTTATTGTTGTTGCTGCCATTATGTTCACTATTAACGTAAAACTGACGCTTTTAGCGTTGGTACCTTTTCCATTTATCGCATTTATTGTTTATATGATAGGCAAAAGGATACACAAGCTTTTTGAAAAAATCCAGGAGCAGTTTTCTACGATTGAAACCCGTGTGCAGGAAGTACTGAGCGGAATAAGAGTGATAAAATCTTACAACCGCGGCGAAAATGAGCTGAAAATATTTAAAAACCTGAATGCCGAATATGTGTCAAGAAATAAGAAATTGATCAAGTTATGGAGTTTGTTTTTCCCGTTAATGCAGCTTTTAGGCGGGATCGGTATGTCGATAATTTTAATATTTGGCGGATATCAGGTCATTAATAAAATAATTACTTTAGGCGATTTTGTGGCTTATACCGGCTACTTAATGATGCTATTATGGCCAATGATGGCACTGGGGTGGGTGATAAACCTGTTTCAAAGAGGAGCTGCGTCGCTGGGAAGGATAAACTCGATTATAGATGAAGAGCCTGATATCAGGGATAATGAAAATATTGTTGAAATTAAAGATATAAAAGGGGAGATAGAGGTAAAGAACCTGACTTTCAATTTTCCGGGCACTGATAAATCCGTATTAAAGAATATCAGCTTTAAAATATCACAAGGAAAAAGCCTTGCTGTGATCGGCAGGACAGGATCCGGAAAAACAACTTTGATAAACGTGCTTTCACGGGTACTTGATCCCCCGGATGATACTGTATTTATAGATGGAGTAGATATAAAGAGGCTGTCTTTGAAAAATTTGCGGGAAATTATCGGACTGGTACCGCAGGAACCGTTTCTTTTTTCTGATACGATTACGGAAAATATCAGGTTCGCCAAATCTGATGCTGCAATGGATGAAATTGTATCTGCATCAGAGGTAGGCGCCGTAGATAAAGATATTGAACAGTTTTCCGATAAATATGAATCGCTTTTGGGTGAAAGAGGGATAAATTTGTCCGGCGGTCAAAAACAGCGTTTAACAATATCCAGGGCTGTTATAAAGAATCCGAAGATATTTTTGTTTGATGATGCTCTTTCAAGCGTTGATACGGCAACCGAAGAGAAAATTCTTTCAAATTTTAAGAAGATCAAGGGAAACAAGACCTGCATTCTTATAGCCCACCGTATATCCACAATAAGAGACTGCGATTATGTAATTGTACTCAAGGAAGGCGAGATCATTGAAGAAGGGACACATGAGGACCTCCTTCAATTGCAGGGTCATTATACAGAGCTTTATAATAAACAATTAATTACAGAGGAATTAGAGAATATTTGAACCGTATTATATTAACATTTATTCTGTTAATAATACCGATCAGCATATTTTCTCAGACTCCGGTTTATTATGAAGGTTATACATCAGCTTTCGGTGTTTACGCAGAATATGGAAGGCCAAGATTCAATAATACCGATCTGAGAAAAAACTTCGGTTCACCTGTAGAATTAAATGCCGGTATTTTTTATTTTCACCGTAAAACTCATAACGGGTTTATCTGTAATATTAATTACCTGAAAAAGACACAGATTGACACTGAAAACGCAGTTTTAAAAAGATTGACCGTTAATCTTGATTTTGCCCGCTGTGCCTTTACTGCTAAAGGAAAAGCTGTATTTTATGTTTCCGGAGGTATTACGTTGGGGTGGAGATGGTCAAAAATAATTGAACCGGAAAAGGAAAAAACTGATTTTAACATTGGCGGAAATCTTCAAACCGGATTACTTTACCGTTTAAAAGAACGATTGGGATTTATCACAGACATCCAGATCATTGCTCTTAAAACAGGGAAGCTGAATACCGGTAGTACCTGTTATAAAGCCGGGCTGTCATATTTATTTTAACTTTTTGTTACTTTTTTTAGAATTATCAGTCTTTAATAAAGAAGGGTAAAAAATCATATTTATTCAATGACATGAAAAGAAATATTTTATTTATCCTGATTATATTTTTGTTTTATTCTTCATTTTCTTACTCACAAAGCTTACCAGATCAAAATACAGCAAATTTAGAAAAACAGTTAAACTCATTTGATTCTAATTATGATTGTGTAATTACACATGAAGAAATTGAAGCAGAATTACATGAAACGACCGATGGTAACGGAATCCCTTTTTTTTTATTAAAATGCAATTTAAAAATTCATATGAGAAGTCTTATTAATAATTTAGAAAATTTTGAGTTAATAATCAGTTTAAATGAATTCACTGAAGATATTAAAATTAATGGGGTTGCTCCAAAATCATTTAATTATCTTGATAATCAAACAATAGAAATAAAGTTAGCTGATAATCAGAATTTTATAAAAAACGAAGAATTTATAGTAACTTTCGGATATTGTATATATATGATTAATGAAGTTGAGGGAAATATTATATATACATATCAGGACTATTGTGTAGTGCCCCCCAAAAAGCAAGACATTTTTAAGCCACTTTTAGTTTAGTATTTAGCTGTTCGAATTCAACCGGACTCAAGTAATTAAGCATTGAATGTGGATATAGGTTGTTATAATTATGGATCCATTTTTCAATACATTTTTTAGCTTCATCCAGAGAATTCCATTCATTGATCCAGATACAATCCTCTTTAATAGTTCTTATTACTCTCTCAGTATTTGCATTACCTTTCGGATTATTATATGATGTAAATGCCTGATTTATTTTTAATACTCCGCAGGCATTAATAAAAGCCGTACTTGTCGGCTGTGAGCCGTTGTCACTCATAATGTTAAGCTCATATTCTCTTGTTCCATCAGGACACTGCTCATTAACTGCCATATTTAAAGCTTCAAGCCAATCGGCAGATTTACTTTGTATGCCGATGTGATATCCGACTATTTTACGTGTATACCAGTCAAGCACAACTACAAGATAAACCCAACCCAAATTATCTACAATAAATTTGGTCATATCGATTCCCCACCACTGGTTGGCTCGGTCAGGTCTTGGTTTTTTCTTTACCGGCGTTCGTTTCGCTTTATATTCTTTGTTTTTTACAGTCAAATTATTCTCTCGCATTATTCTGTAAACCCGTTTTCTGTTAACAATAATATTGCATCTTCTTCTTAACCAGGCTGTTACTCTCCTGTATCCCCAAAATGGATGTTCAGCTTTTATATTCTCTATTTCCTTTAATAGTTCAAAGTCTTTATTATTTTTTCCTACAGATCCCGAAAAAGATTTGATGCAATAAAATGAATTCCTGCTTATTCCCAGTGTCTTACATGCCTCAACTATAGTATATCCCGAATCAGTGGTAATACTTACAACACTTTTTAACCGCCCGTTAAATTTTTTTTTAATGCCTCTATCGCTACAGTCTGGCAGCCTATTATCCTTTCGAGCTCTTTTATTTTTACCTTATCTGTACCTCTGTTCTGACTGTCTTTACCTGATAATCCTTCTTTTGCACCCTTTAAAAACTGATCTCTCCACTTATAATACTGTACCTGGCTTATACCATGATCCCGGCATAACTGAGATACATTTACTTCTCCTCTTAGGCCTTGTAAGACTATACCAATTTTTTCATCTGCGGTCCATTTACGTCTACCCATATCAATATCCTCCTTCTTTGTTTTAAAATAACAGGTTAACGCAAATACCGCAAGTATCTTTTTTCGTCTCCTTACCCCGAGGGGTAAGGAGATTATACCTGAACAAATACTAACTTAGTAAACTGTACACCCTCTCAGGGGTGCAATATACGGAATTTATATAAGGATATTAACAAAAGAGGATCATGATATAAATGATTCAATATTTAATACTACAAAATTATCTCTTGATTTATATTCAGAATTATTCTGTAAATATCCTTTTAAAAGTTTAAATATTTTCGAGATACCTGGTAGAGTAAGCAATAGTAGAGGGAATTTGATTGCTTTTGGTTATATTCCATACCTTAATAGTATTGACTTTCTATTGGAAGTACTTGCACATGAAATTGCTCATAAATGGTGGGGACATTTAGTAAGAAGATCTAACGGCAACAGCAATAAATGGTTAAGAGAAGGATTTGCAGAATATTCATCTCTTTTTTTATATCATGAATTTAATTCTGGTAAAGACCATCTTATAAAACGAATTAATGAAAACAGAAAGTATTATTGTTCAGTTTTCTTAAGAGATAACGTAGAATTATCGTTATCAAACGATAATCGGACATTAAATTATAATGATTATTTTAAAGGAGCCTATATATTACATATGTTAAGATATCTTTATGGTGATGAATTGTTTTTTCAAGCGCTTAAAAGTTATGCAGGAAAATACAGATGGAAGACTGTAACAACACCTGATTTCATAAATACAATAAAAGAAGCAACAGGAGAAGATATAAGCTGGTTCTGGGACCAATGGTATTACGGGACAGGTATTCCGGAATACAAATGTTATTATTTTGTTGAGGAAACAGATACTGGTGCGGATCTCTGGGTAAAAATAGAACAGCATGGAAAATTGTATAAAATGCCAGTCGAGATATTCGTTGACAGGTTCCAGAATGAGTCGATGTACAAAACTTGGATTGATAACAAAGAACATTATTTCCGAATAAGACTTGACAGCAGACGATTTAAAAAAGTGATAATTGACAAAGAATTGTGGATTTTACGAAAAGATGTTGATTATGAAATTAGCAAAAAGGCGATTAACCGATATCATCATTTATATTTCGAGGATGAAAATTCCGAACCAGTAGAAGTAGATTTAGTTGATAAATATTTTCTCTTTCAGAATTTCCCAAATCCATTTAATATTTCAACTAAAATAAAATATGATATTCCGAATGGTTCTGATATAAAGATAAAAGTATATGATATAACCGGAAAAGAAATTACTAAACTTGAAAGTGGTTATAAAACTGCTGGAGAATACTCGGTTATTTGGGATGGAACGAATGATGCGAATGTAAAAGTATCATCCGGAATCTATTTGCTTCAATTTAATGCAGATATTCAGTATTCAAAAACTATAAAAATGGTCTATTTGAAATAGTACCTGATCCCGCTTAGCGGGACGGGATTCTCTATAATGACAGTTTTTGTTATTTTTATTTCCGGAGTTTGGAGTGTAGTTACTTAATTCCTGGTTTTGATTATATATAATTTTGCTTTAAACTTAACAAAAAGAAGCACTCCAATCTGTCATGCAAGGAGTGCCCTGAGTTATCGTGGAATTTCTGGATATGTACTTCATGGTAGTAGATTGCTTCGTTGCTCCGCGCCTCGCAATGACAGGTTCCGGCGGGCTTATTTTCTTGCTTCGCGTCTTGCAATGACAGCAAAAACTGACTAAAAATAAAACGATTATTTTGTTTTCATACAGTCATTGCAGTCTGAAATGACTTTTTTGTTAAATCACATTTACCTGTCAATAAGCAGTTTCCCGCCGGGAGCAACATTTTCCGCTGTGTTTTCTTTAAAAATAATCACGATTGTTTTAATATCTAAATTGTATAGTTCACTTGCAGCTGATGCTACTTTTGATGCTGCTTCTCTTTTTTTGTTTAGGTCTTTTACCGGCGGTCCTTCAAAAGTTATTATTGGCATGTTTTAAACCTCCTTTTATTATCCCTTTCCATATGGGTGCTTTCCTTGTTCTAATGCTCTGCTTTGGCAAGCTAAGTATAGGAGAACCTGTTGCTGTTTTAATGATAATCCTCTGTGGTAGTAGATTGCTTTCCCGGTAAACCGGGACCACCGCATTCTGCGGGACAGGCAGGCTTTTGCTTCTCGCCTCGCATCTATAAGAATAAAAGTCAAGAAAAAAATCCTCCTTATCCCAAAAAGTTCTTAATTTTTGGGGCATCCGGTAAAAGAAGTGATATTTTTTGCATTACATTAAGCAACCATCAGCTCAAAGAATTACTATTTATCAATACTATTATCTTTTTAACACACGCATCTATTAGAGACTTTTTGCCTATGATAATATTTGGGTTTAAAGCGTCCTCCTGCCTAATCAATGACTGGGACTTTTAAAGCCAGCGAGCCGCATGAGACTATGGAGGACATACCCTTTTGATAAATCTCAGTTAATATAATCCGCATCAAATTTAAATCCTT
>JBHPGK010000010.1:0-35158 GCA_042570605.1 Candidatus Zhuqueibacterota bacterium | reverse complement strand
GAGAAATAAATGTAGGGGCTTTGTCTCTCGCAGAGACGCAGAGAACGCAGAGAAACAAATGTAGGGGCTTTGTCTCTCGCAGAGACGCAGAGAACGCAGAGAAATAAATGTAGGGGCGGTTCGCGAACCGCCCTTTTTTACCATATAGGCACAAAGATGAACCTGACAAATCTTCAGGTTTGCGTAATTTTCCTTCTATTCTGAAAACTGGAGACTGAGTACCGACAACTCTTGTCTGAAAACTATTCATTCTTCATTTAACTCTTAATTCCTAACTCCTGACTCTTAACTGTTTTTATCCATCATAAATCCACATTTCCACTTGCCTTTTATTTAAAAGTTTCATAAACTCAAAGACTTCAATTTTAGATACATTCAGAAAGGAATATCATGTCGGGAAAATATAAAATGCTATGGAGACTCATTGTGATTTTGGGCTTTCTCCGTTTAATGTTGTTCTATTGTTCTCCGGGTAATTCAACTCAGATAGATGCTGTTTTTGCTGAATTTAATAAACAGGATGTCCCAGGCGCCAGCGTAACGGTAATTGAGGACGGAAAAATAATATATAAAAAGGGATATGGTTTAGCAAATCTGGAAACAAGAGAGAAAGCAGACGAATATACTAATTACAGGCTTGCATCAGTTACCAAGCAGTTTACAGCAATGTGTATAATGATCCTCAAGGAGAAGGGATTACTTGATTATGAGAATACATTAACCGATATATATCCTGATTTTCCTGATTACGGTAAAAAGGTCACGATAAAAAATCTTCTGCAGCATACATCAGGATTAATTGCATATGAGGACCTGATCCCGGATGCCCAGACTGAACAGGTTCATGACAAAGACGTTCTGGATTTGATGAAACAGCAGGATTCAACCTATTATGAACCTGGATCCAAGTACAGATACAGCAATTCCGGTTATGCTGTGCTTGCAATGACAGTTGAAAAGCTTTCGGGGAAAAGGTTTTCCCGATTTTTGAAAGATAACATTTTTACTCCGCTTGGTATGGAGAACACTGTCGCTTATGAGAAAGGGATTTCTACAATAGAGAACAGGGCTTTCGGTTATGCAGAAAAAGAAGGAAGTTTTGAAGGATCAGACCAGAGCGTTACAAGTGCGGTATTAGGTGACGGAGGGATTTACACTTCTGTAATGGACTATTACAAATGGGACCAAACACTTTACACAAATAAGCTTGTCAGCCTTGAAACAATTAACGAAGCGTTTACACCTGGAAAACTTAATGACGGCTCAACAATTGAGACAGGGTATGGCTTCGGTTGGTTCACAGGTGAGGTTAAAGGAATTAAATGGGTTGGGCACAGCGGAAGTACCTGCGGATTCCGGACATATGTTTTAAGAATACCTGAAAAAAAGTTCACGGTAGTTGTGCTTATTAACAGGCGGGATCCGGAAGCTCAAAAATATGCTTATGAAGTTGCCAATCTTTATACGGATGGATTATTCGAGGAACTTTTATCGGAGTAATCATGCCCGAATTTTATCATTTCACAGACCATTCAGGTTATTAATTTTAAAATATGGTATTTCGATAGTTGATTTTTCTATTTAAAGCTATTACTTTATAGTAAATTGTTTTAGTAAATTAAATGAATAAACTTGAGAGATAAAATTATGGCTAATTCACCTTTGATATTTACGTTTTTTGGTTTTGCCGTAGTATTTTTGATCGCATTTATGATACTTTTCAGAGGGAGCAGGGCTGCATTGGGCAATGAGGAGGATAAGGGAAAAAGGCTCAAAAACATTAATAGTAAAATTATTATCACAGTGGTCATGTTCTTAATGATCCAGAATTTTTACCTGTACGTAAACATGGACTGGTCGGAATCTCCACACAAAAAATGGCTTTTTTTCGGTCTTATAGGTTTTAATATTTTGATCATTGCTTTTTTTCTGATCTACAGCTTTAACAAAAAAATGAAAGATAAGAAATAGAGGAATATTTATGAAAAAACTGTATTCGTATGATATTGGTGATAAGATCGAACATAAGGAATTCGGTATTGGAAGAATAGTGGGGATATTTCAAAAAGATGACACTCTGGTTTGGAAAGTAGTATTTCAGGATATTGGTGAAAAGAAAATTGATATTACAGAGGATCAATTGATTACCGAAGAAAAGAAGAATGATTTCGATATTAATAAACTTAAGAGTATCCTCGGAGACCTGTTAGATGAAAAGCTGAATATTACACCTTTAGAAATTGCTGAAAAATGGGAAAATGGTAAAATTGTTATTATGCCCGGTAAGGAAGGTCTGAAATCATATGAATTACCGATCGATGCGCTTTTTCATAAAATTGTTATGATCCGGGACAGGCTTAGAGTGTTGGAGCAAAGGATCAATTCTGAAGAAAAATTATCTGATGCTGATAAAGTGAACATGCAGCAGTATATAACTCGTATATACGGTTCATTGACCTCTTTTAATCAGTTTTTCGATGACCGGAAGGACTGGTTTGTTGGGGAAAAGGGGAAATAAAGATATTTAAAATGCTAAAACAGTTTTATATTTATGAAATAAGGGAATCACCTTCAAGATCATATAAATACGAATTTGAAGGTTCAAAATTATCGGCTAAAGCTGTATTTAAATTGTTCCTGATCTTTTATAAATATGTATTCAAATTTTTGAAGATTATTTTTGTCCGTTAGTTTATAAAAAGCTGCTTATTCCAGTTCATCAACATTTCCGACCAGATGCTGTACATTCAGCGGTATTTTATTGAGCACTTCGACATTTCTTCCGAATTTACCCAGAGTATTTTCTATCACGACAAAATCCATGTCATGGATAATTTTATCATCCCACATATTACCCACTCCGCGGACAGCCACATCCAGCATAGTAACTATCTGATTTCCGAGAGGTTCATCGGATTCCAGAGTAATAGCTCCATAGAATTCCTGGCATTCGGTATAACCGGCGTTATGTGTGCCGGTATATGGTTTCAAACTGACAAGATCAATGTCTTTACCGTATTTTTGCGAGACTTCGGTTTCTCGTGCTGCAAAAAAATCAACCAATGCCTGCTCCTGTAATTTTGCCGGAAGGTTATTTTCTGCTGCTTCAATATATTTCTGCAGACCGATATTATAAGCATCCTCAACAAAATCAAACCAGAATTTCTGGCTTTCTGTTACTTCCTCCGGACTCTCAACAGCGATAACTGACCTCCTGCAGCAGGAATTAAGTCCATCCCTTTTCGGGGCAACTCCCAAGTGTACATATTCTCCTTTTTTAATCGGCCTATTCAACGCTTTACCAATTAAAGTCCTGTTTGCCGTATCTGACCCTGCCATTATATCCCAGCCCATTTCCTCAGCACCAAGTTCTTTTGCAATAAAATTGCCCCATGCTGCTACTTGAGTTTCAAGCATTCCCGGCTTAATTACTGCCAGCATCCCTCTTATCATAGCATCAGCTATCTTATTTGCATCACGTATGAGCCTCATTTCCGCATCGGATTTTTCATATTTAATTTTATAATAAATATGCTGAGAGTCAATAATTCTGCTTTTCCCGTAATAATCTTCGAGATATTCGGTCAAACCAGCCGGAATAACCTGCCGCGGTGTCAAAAGTCCTATTTTATCAGGTTCGGTTCCCCCGTTCGCTTCTTTTATTACATCCTCAAGTTTTTCAGCGTCTATAGGGTATTTTTCATCAGCAAGTTGTAACAATTCAACTTTGTGTACAAACGAGCCTGACCTCGGAGAAAGCTGCTCAGCAATATATCCGCCTTCCAACCCTGCAACTATGTGAAAACCTGTTTTACCGATCACTCCTGCAACCTGTTCAATAGAAATATTCGTATTACCTCCAAGATAGGGGACATCACCATTATAGTGCTGGTCAGAAAAAACGATACCGGTATCAAACCCGCTCTCTTTCAGGGTTTTGTAAGTTGTCTGCTGCCTTGATAGAAATTCATCCTTTTTTATTTCATATGCCTTATCAATAGTTTCATAATTTTTCAATACTTTCTCGATCTTTTTAAATTCATCTCTGATCTCATTAAGCCTTATTGTCCCTATTCCCATTTTCTGGTTTCCTCCTGAAATGATCCCAACTTATTCAAAAACAATTTTAGAGAAAAATAAAACAATTATTTTCAAAATCAAGTTTAAAGTAAGGTTTCTATATGTTTTGAACTAATTAGTTTATTGATTGAATAATTGTAAATTATTATAATATTTTAAGTTAGTAATAAAATGTTCCGATATTATTATCAGGAAAAAAGGGACAACATATGTGTGATCATTCAAAAATAGAGTACATCGGGATTCAGGAAACAATGGATGAACAAAAACCTCTATTTCTCTACAGATGCCTGATATGCGGTACAACTGTAGCTTTAAAAGAGAGAAATATTAATTCCGGAAAAATAAAGAAAAAAATAGTGGAATAATTTTAACTGTTTAAAAAAAAGCCTTCAGAGAATGAAGGCTTTTTTTATTGATAAATCTGTTTGCTTATCAGGCTTTTCTTATTCCAACATCAATCTTTTCATTATTAATATTCAGTGTTTTTCTTGTGAATCCCGTTTCAGGAACCGTTCTTTTTATTTTCAAAGTTAAAGTCTCTTTTTTGAAGAAATCCTCAAATTTCTTTATAGCTGAATCTAAATAATCATTGCAATCATAGGTGACTTCAATTCTGTCGACAACATCAAAGTCAGCATCTTTTCTCAAAATCTGAATGTGCCTGATCAGTTCTCTTATTAAGCCTTCTTTTTTGAGATCATCATTTAAAGTAATATTCAAAACAACGGATGTTTCTCCTTCGACGGCTCCTGAGAAGCCTTCAATCCCTTCCAGATTAACAAAAATTTCGTCATTTTCCAGTATTACTGTTTCTCCTGAACTTAATTTTAAAGGAAATTTTGTTTCTGATTCAATTTGTTTTTTAAGATAATCAATATCCATTTCCTGTAATGCCTGTTCAGCTTCTTTAATTGCTCCTTTAAGTTTGGGACCGAGCTTTTTATAGTCGAGTTTAACTTTGTATTGGAAATATTCAGAAGCATCTTCGATAAATTTGATATTTTTTATATTTAATTCATCAAAAATGTCGCTTTCAAATTCTTCAATTGCAGTTTTTTCAAAATCATCTACAGGTTTAATTAATATTTCTGATAAAGGTTGTCTGACTTTTAAATTTTCTTTGTTTCTGATCGATAGTCCAATGTTAATTACTTTTCTTATTGTTTCTACTTTTTTCTCGAGATCCAGATCAATAGCATTTTCTTCGATTTCCGGAAAATCGTTCAGATGAATACTGTCGGGTGCAGTCGGATCAATTTTTTTGACAAGTGTCAGGTACATTTCTTCAGTGAAAAACGGTGTAATAGGCGACATAACCTTTATCAATGTTGTAAGAATTTTGTAGAGTGTCTGATAAGCCGCAAGCTTGTTGTTGTCCATTTTGTTTTTCCAGAACCGTTTCCTGTTACGGCGTATATACCATTTTGTCAGATCATCAAAAAATTCCTCGATTTTTCTGATAAGGGTTAATACATCAAAATTTGTTAATCTGTCCTCAGCTAATTTAACCAGAGAATTTAACCTTGAGAGTATCCACAGATCTGTTTTATCAAAATCATTATTTTTTAATTCTATATTCAAATCCGGTTTATCAATATTTGCATACAAAATAAAAAAGTTGTATGCGTTCCATAACAGGAGCATTTTTTTCTTTATCTCAGCAGCAGGTGTAAATCCGAAAAGTAACGGATTAGTGGCAACCTGTTTTGCATAAAGCCATCGTATAACATCACCACCCATTTTATCAACTGCATCATCAAACCAGATTGCATTACCCCAGCTTTTGTGCATTTCCCGTCCTTTTTCATCCAAAACTTTCTCATAGGTAATAACTTTTTTATAAGGGGAATCATCCTCCAGTGTGACCGACATAAAAAGCATGGCATAGAACCAGCAGCGGACCTGAGCTCTCATCTCTGATATCCATTCAGCAGGATACCATTCATTCCAGTATTCATTGTCTTCAAGATATTTCATAGTAGAGAAAGGTACGATCCCTGCATCAAGCCAGCAGTCTCCAACTTCTGATATCCTTTTCGCAACCCCCCCGCAATGAGGACATTTAATATTAATTTCATCGATCCATGGTTTGTGAAGTTCTTTGATCTTATCTATTTTTTCAGCAGCTTTAGCTTTCAATTCTTTGACCGATCCGATAACGTGATATTTATTACAATCCCCGCATACATAAAAGGGAAGAGGTAATCCCCAGTATCTTTTTCTTGAAATACACCAGTCACCCATATTGTTTAACCAGTCTTCCATTCTTTTGCCCATATAATCCGGATACCATTTTATGGTATTATTCGCTTTTTTCATGCGGGGTCTGATCTCATCGGCTGCAATAAACCATTCTTCAACGGTTCTAAAAACCAATTCTTCACTACAGCGCCAGCATGTTGGGTATCTATGAGTGTAATCTTCAATTTTATGCAAAAATCCCTTGTTTTTGAGATTATCAAATACCAACGGAGCAACAATACTTACATTTTTGCCGGTGAAGTCGCCATATCCCTTGATATAAGTGCCGTCTTCCTCAAGAGGCGCCAGAAATGCCAGTTTATGTTCTTTTCCGAGTTCAAAGTCTTCTGCTCCGCATCCTGGTGCAATATGTACTATACCTGTACCTTCTTCTTCACCTACTTCTTCCCATGGTATTACAACATGCTGCGCTTCTTTTTGAGCTTCAAATTCATCGAAAGGACCTGTGTATTTTAAGCCGAGTAATTCTTTCCCTTTAAATTCTTCTATGCCTTCATACTTACCATCGAGGATAGGTGAAGCTCCTTTGGAAAGGATATAGAATTTATTGTCAATCTTTACTTTCATATAGTCAAGTTCAGGGTGTACTGCAACCGCTACATTTGCCGCAAGTGTCCATGGTGTTGTGGTCCAAACCATAAAAAATTCATCTTTTCTACCTTTTATCGGAAGATTAATGAAAACTGATTTATGAGATAGTTCCTTATAAGATTCAAGCATTTCATGCTGTGACAGGGAAGTACCGCATCTGGTACACCACGGCATTACATTTTTTCCCCTGTATAACCACTTATTCTCTTCACATTTTTTAAGGAAATGCCAGATATATTCAATATTCAGATCGGTCATAGTATAGTAACTGTTCTCCCAGTCCATCCATTGACCCAGCTTTATTGATTGTTCTGTCTGGACAGCGGAGTATTTCAAAACTCTTTCACGGCATTTTTTAGAAAAATTATCAAGACCGTATTCTTCAATCTCTTTTTTAGTATTTAGTCCAAGGTCTTTTTCTACTTCAACTTCTACCCATAAACCCTGGCAGTCAAATCCGTTTTGAAATCGTTGATCGAATCCCTTCATGGCAAAAAATCTCTGGTAAATATCCTTGTATGTTCTTCCCCTTGCATGGTGAACTCCCATAGGATTATTAGCCGTTATAGGTCCATCAATAAAAGAATATTTTTTATTGTTTTTATTCTTCTTTATCAGTTTGAAAAATGCCTGGCTTTTGTCCCAGAATTCAAGTATTTTTTTGTCGATCTTATTAAAATCTAATTCCGTAATATCAGGTTTAAACATTACAGCTCCACTATTTGGTTTATCCATTATACAAACCTTAAATTTAATAATTTTAGAATATTAATCAAAGTCTTTTGTATGGCTTTTTGAGGAAGAATCCGGTCTCTATGAATTTTATATAATAAAAAGCCGGTAGGGAAGTACTACCGGCTGCAATGTGAATAGTCGTTATTAAAGTGGAAATTAAAGTTTTTCCGATACGAGTTTAGCTTGAGTAAAAAGTAATAGATAATCTCTGCCTCCGGCTTTGCTGTCTGTACCGGACATATTAAAACCGCCGAACGGATGGATTCCAACGAGAGCTGCAGTACATTTTCTGTTAAAATACAGGTTGCCTACATGAAAATCCCTTCTTGCTTTTTCCAGATTCATCCTTGATTTGGAATAGACCGCACCTGTTAATCCGAATTCAGTTCCGTTTACAATTTCAAGACCGTGGTCAAAGCTATCGGCTTTGATAACCGCAAGTACCGGTCCAAAAATCTCTTCCTGAGCTAATTTTGCATTTGGAGCTATATCCTTAATAATTGTTGGTTCAATAAAGTATCCGTTCCCTTTCGCCTTATTACCGCCAAGAACAAGCTTACCTTCTTTTTTTCCTATTTCAATATATTTTAATATCTTTTCATAAGAAGCTTCATCAATAACGGGGCCCATGAAATTTTTTCTGTCTTTAACCTGTCCTACTTTAATCTCTTTTGCCCGTTTGACAATTTTTTCTACAAGTTCATTATAAACATCTTTATGAATGATCAATCTTGAGCAGGCTGAACATTTCTGTCCCTGAAATCCGAAAGCACTTCCTACAATACCTTCTGCTGCTGAATCGAGGTCTGCAGAATTGTCTACAAGAATTGCATCTTTTCCGCCCATTTCCAGTATAGTTCTCTTAATCCATATCTGGTCACGTTCCACTTTTGCAGCTAATGCGTTTATCCTTGTCCCGACCTCTTTTGAACCGGTAAAACAAATAAACCTGATTTTTGGATGGGAAACAATGAAATCGCCAATGACTGCTCCGGAACCCGGAACAAAATTAACAACACCGGGGGGAAGATTCGCTTCTTCAAGGATTTCCATGAATTTGTATCCGATCAACGGAGATGTACTCGCAGGTTTGAGAATAACAGTATTTCCGGTAACTAATGCTGCTGAGGTCATACCCACTAAAATAGCAAGAGGGAAATTCCACGGTGGAATAACAGCGCCAACCCCAAGAGGGATATAGTAAAGATTGTTTTCTTCCGGTTCATATTCTGTTAACGGCTGAGGAAGGTTTAACCTCATATTTTCACGACCATAGAATTCCAAAAAATCAATTGCTTCTGCAACGTCACCATCTGCTTCAACCCAGCTTTTTCCCTCTTCCAGGATCATTGTTGCTGCCAGTTCAAATTTTCTGTCACGCATGATCGATGCAGCTTTAAACAGGTATCTGGATCTAATATCAGCAGGTACATTTTTCCATTCATCAAATGTTTTATATGCTGTTTTGATGGCTTTTTCTGCAGCATCTTTATCAGCTTTGGAAAATTCACCAATTACTTCGTCTTTGTTTGACGGATTTATTGAATTGAATTTGTCCTTGGTGATTATTCTCTTCCCACCAATTATTAGCGGATATGTTTTACCTAATTCTGATTCCACTTTTTTAATTGCATCTTCCATTAATTTCTGGTTTTGGTCAACAGTGAAATCAACAAACTGTTCATTTTTAAATTCTCTAATCATTTCAATTCCTCCATTCGACAATCTATTAATAATTTCAATCATTTTATTTTAAACGTTAAAATTAAAAATAATTTCCGTTATTATCAATGGTATTTTTTAAAACTTTCTGAAATATGTTGATATTGTATTAAAATTTTCTAAATTCGATAAACTATGAACAAAAAGAAGATTGCTTTACTAAGTCTTTCGCATTTTTCGGTTGACACATACCATTCTTTTCTTAGACCGATTTTGCCGTTATTAATGATAAAACTTGGCACATCTGTATTTTATGGAGCCGTTCTGGCTGCTGTTCTCGATATTGTGAGTTCATTTTCTCAACCACTTTTTGGGTATTTTTCAGATAAGCTCAAGAAACCCCTGTTCATTGTGACAGGTCCATTACTGTCAGGAATATTCATATCCCTGCTTGGCATTGCCGGTAATTATACTATGGCTTTAATATTTATAGTAATCGGCGGTATAGGAATAGCTGCATTTCACCCTCAGGGAGCTGCAAGTGTGGGTTTGAACAGCGGAAATAAGAAAGAAAGGGGAATTGCCGTTTTTTTAACCATGGGGACTTTCGGCTATTCTTTTGGTCCTGCTCTTGTAGTATTATTGATTTCATTCGGAGGTTTATCAGGGCTGCTCCCGGCAGCTGTTCCGGGGATAATTCTTACATTTTTTATCTTAAAATATATCAAAAGCGAAGATGTTGAAATTAAAAAGAGGGTTTCTTTTAAGTCCGCAATAAAAAATGTAAAAGGTGTACTTACTATTATTCTTTTTGTCGTCACTTTAAGAGCTGTGTTGATTATGTCATATACGACATTTATTCCTATGCTGATAGTTGAAAGAGGAGGTTCTGAAAACCTGGTAGGCATACCTCTGTTTTTTATGCACTTTTTTGGAACGATCGGTGGATTGTTTGGGGCTTATATTGCTGAAAAAACCGGCTCTAAAATGGTTATAATTCTGTCTTTTTTCATACCTGTTCCTTTCCTTTATTATTACCTTTTTACGGCCGGGATTCAGTCTGTAATTATTCTCTCAACCGGAACTTTTATCCTTTCTCTATCTATTCCTGTAACTATTTCTTTTGCTCAAAAAATTTTACCCAGTCATATAGCCACTGTATCAAGCTTTTTAATGGGATTTTGCTGGGGTGTTGCCGGCTTAATTCTAATACCATTAGGTGCGTTGGCAGAGAAATTTGGTATTCAGTTAATCTTACAGATTCTGGCTTTAATTACCATCACCGGTGGAATAGCATCATTTTTTATAAAAGATAACCGCCGAAATTATGCATAAAATGAATAAAAAAAACATTGCACTATTGAGTTTGGGACATTTCAGCGTAGATTTATATGCCGGGTTTTTGAGACCGATTCTTCCGCTGTTAATGACAAAGTTTGGGGTGGGTATTTTTGCTGTTACCCTTATCAGCTCTTTTGCCGGTGCAGCGGCAGACGTAAGCCAGCCTTTGTTCGGATATCTTTCCGATAAATTCAGGAAACCGGTTTTCATTATAGCTGGACCTCTTGTTGCGGGATTATTTATACCCTTAATGGGTATTGCACCAAACTATTATTTTGCTCTGATCTTTGCATTTCTGGGGAGTCTCGGAGTTGCTTCGTATCATCCACAGGGGGCAGCAGCAGTCGGGATAAGTTCCGGAACGAAAAAAGAAAAGGGTATGGCTTTTTATGTAACTACAGGAAGCTTCGGATTTTCTGCAGGTCCTTTGCTGGTAGTCATGTTAATATCTATTGGCGGATTAAGTTATATCTCGCTTTCAATAATCCCTCCGATAGTTTTTTCTCTAGTTATGTTTAAATATTTTAAAAGGCAGAAAGTAGCGTCAAAGGTTAAAACATCATTAAAATCTGCATTTTTAAATGTCAGGGGACCGGTGTTAATATTAATTTTTATCGTTACATTAAGGGCTTTTATAATAATGGCGTATACTACTTTTATTCCGATACTGGTTGATTCACGCGGAGGTTCGTTGGAATTTGGCGGAATCACTTTATCACTGATGCATTTAATCGGAAGTTCAGGCGGATTTTTCGGGGGGGTTTTTGCCGATAAGATTGGCCCTAAAAAGATAATTGTTTTTTCTTTTTTAATTAGTACGCCGTTTTTATATTATTACATGTTTTTAGATGGTCTGTTTTCTATCGTTGTTTTGTGTATCGGGACATTTATTATTTTTTCTTCCGTCCCTGTCGTAGTTTCTTATGCTCAGACGATTATGCCCAGTCATATCGGAACAATTTCAAGTTTTATGATGGGATTTTGCTGGGGTTTAGCCAGTTTTCTTTTAATACCATTTGGAGCATTGGCTGAAAAATACGGCATTCAAATCATATTACAGCTAATTTCTCTTACTGCTGTTATTGGAGGTGCTGCTTCGCTGTTTTTAAAAAACGATTCAAATGAGTATGAATTATCAAAATACGAGAGATGAAAAAAAACAAGATAATATTAATCAGTTCCGCACATTTTTTCACAGATATCTACTCAAGTTTTTTAGAACCTATCCTTCCATTATTGATGGTGAAATTTGGAATAGGTGTATTTACCGCTTCAGTTCTTAGTGCTGCACTGGCAATTTCCAGAGATATGACCCAACCTGTTTTCGGTTTTTTATCGGATAAATTGGAAAAACCGCTTTTTATTATAGCGGGGCTTTTATTTGTGGGTGTTTTCATCCCTTTGCTTGGCATTGCTCCTACATATTCAATTGCACTTGTTTTTGTAATTTTAGGTGGTTTAGGATTTGCAGCTTTTCATCCTCAGGGTGCGGCAAAAGTGAGTGTTTACTCTGGAAAATACAGGGACAAAGGCATGTCATATTTTATTGTCTCAGGCAGATTGGGACATGCGGTTGGCCCGGGTCTGGTTGTTGTGTTAATTTCACTTTGGGGATTGAGTGGCTTAATTCCGGCAGTTATACCTGCAGTTGTTATTGCTGTTTTAATGGCAAAGAAAATCAAACCTGACAATTCAACTGAAATTAATAATATTCCAATAAAAAATGCTTTTATTAATGCGAAACGGGATATGTTCATTCTTCTTTTTATTGCAACACTGAGAGCTTTTATCATTTTAGCGTTTACCATGTTCATCCCGATGTTAATTGCAAAACGCGGCGGATCTGTTAGCTATTACGGAACAACACTGTTTTTAATGCATCTTGCCGGTACTGCCGGGGTATATTTCGGAGGAGGCTTCCTGTCTGAAAAAATCGGGGCTAAAATGGTACTTGTGATTTCATTTTTGCTTTCAATTCCGTTTCTTTATTTTTACATTTTGTTAACGGGGATTCAGTCTGTAATTATTATCTGTATCGGTGATTTTATTTTATGTCTTTCTATTCCTGTGGCAATTACTTATGCTCAAAAACTGGTATCTTCTCATATTGGCACTGTCACAAGCCTGATGATGGGATTTTCATGGGGCATTGCCGGTATTTTCCTGATTGCAGCCGGAGCCTTCGCTGAAAAATTTGGAATACAGATAACCTTGAAGCTCATTGCTGTATTTGCTTTTTTTGGATTTATAGCGAGCGTTTTTTTAAAAGGGGATAAGGAAAATCATAAAAAACAATCTTGACCAAAAAGGAATAGCAGATGAGCTGTTCCGGATTATCGATGATATCAGAAAAAAAACAATTGATCTGACTTCCAATTTGAATGAAAGTGAATTGAAATTTAAAAACACAGAGTATTCATGGTCAATTTTGGAAATTCTGCAGCATCTCGTGAAAATTGAAACGATATTTTATCTTGCAATAAAGAATTCACTTCTTCCGGAAAATAAACTTGAAACATTTGTTTATACATATAGAATAGATGAATTTACCAGAAACTTTATTTTGAACAGAAATAATAAAATGAAAGCCCCTCCGGTTGCAGAACCAAAGGACAAAATGAGTTATAATCAAATTGTCTCAAAACTTGAAAGAAGCAGGCAGAATGTAAAAAAACTCGTATTCTCAAACCTTGATAAAAATCTTTTTGCCCAGGCATCTGTTTATCCCATTACCGGTGAAAAGGCAGTTAATATATTTATATGGATAGATCTTTTAGGGATTCATGACCAAAAACATTATATGCAGATAAAGGAAATATTAGCTTTAATCCGGTAACCTTTTATTAAATTCCTGAAATAAAATCCCGTATCTCAACCCTTTTGTACTGACTTTAATTTTTTCTATTTTAAAAAAATCCATAAATAAGTGTAAAATCATAGTGCCTCCAAGTATAATTGATGCTCTTTCCGGATCAAGCCCTACAATCTCCTTTTTACGGTTTATATTCAGCTTGCTGTAAAGTTCAACCAGATGCTGAATCCGGTCTATAGTAAGTACTCTGTTATGGACAAGTTCAGGCTGCCAGTCAGGAATTTCGAGCAAAACAGTACATGCTGTAGTAACTGTCGATGCAACACCAACCAGCTCATACGAGTCAAAATCAAAATCTAAAACGCTAAAACTGTCAATAATAAAATCCTTCGCATTTTGAATTTCTGTTTGCAGCGGGGGATCATTAACAAAAAACTTATTTGTAATTCGCCTTGCGCCGATTTTCATACTATGATTATAAATTAACTCGCCTTCAATTCCTGCCGATATTTCGGTCGATCCTCCTCCAATATCAAGTACTGCTATTTTTTTGGAAACGTTCTCCCTTTCAATCATTTGTCCGAAATAAGAGTATGTCGCTTCTTCTTCTCCGGTCAGAATCCGGATCACGCTATTGAATTTCCTTTTAATAATTTCAAGAAATTCATTTGTGTTATTAGCTGTTCTTAATATTTCAGTACCTGTAATAATTATGTTTTCTTCAGGCACATTATAACTTTGACAGTCTTTTATAAAATCGGTCAGAATATGTACAGCAAGGGAAATATTGTTTTCCCTTATAGTGCCGGTTTTCTCTAAATCAGATCCAAGATTAGCAATTTCAGCTCTTTCGAGAAGAGTTCTTATTCCGTTAGAATTTTCTAAAATCAACAGTAAAATCGACGTTGATCCAATATCTATTGATGCAAATCTTTTCATTTAGCGTAAATTGGAGTTTTTAACAGCCAGTCTTAATTACAAAGATCATTTTAAAGTATTTTTCAAAATTGTATTCCGGATAATTTGCGCCAGGTCGTATCTCCTGAACGGCTTTTGAACAAAACCCAAAGCACCGTCCCGCAGCATATCTGATGCTCTTCCTTCTTTACTGAAACCGCTGATGATCAGAGTTTTCACATCAGGATTTATCTCTTTTAATTTCTTGTAAATTGATTTACCATCCATTTCCGGCATAATGACATCCAGAAGAACAACGTCTATTTCATTATGCTTCATTTTATATGTTTTTACTGCTTCTTTACCGCTGTCCGCAAGCAAAACATTATATCCAAGACTTTCCAATAGAATTTTTGCTGTGTTCCTTATTTCTTCTTCATCATCTATTACAAAAACAGTGCCTGATTCAAGCTCAATGACCTCTTTCCCCTCTTCTTTTTTTAGTTTCAATATTGTTCTATCTATTGCAGGGAATAATAATTCAAATGTTGTTCCTTCTCCCTGTTCGCTAAAACAAGAGATGTTTCCGCCATGATTTTTTACAATTCCGTGGACTGTTGCTAATCCTAATCCTGTCCCTTTACCAACATCTTTTGTAGTAAAAAAAGGTTCAAATATCATATCCTGCATACCTTCAGGTATGCCAATGCCGGAATCAGAGATGCTGATCTTTACGTAATGACCGGCATACAAATCCGGCCTTGCAGCCACGTCAAGTTCATCAATATAAATATTTTCTGATTCAAAAGTTAAATTTCCACCAATAGGCATTGCATCTTTTGCGTTTAATATCAAATTTGTAAGGACCTGCAGAATCTGGTTGTAATCAGCAATTATGTTTTTAATGTTTGGCTCTAATTTATAATCCACTTTAACAGTTTTTGCAAAACTTGGTTCAGTAATTTTTACTGTTTCTATTATTATATCGTTCATGTTAAGAGGTAGGGGATTATATTTTCCTCCTCTTGCGTAACCGAGCAGCTGCTGAGTCAATGATGCACCTCTTTCCGAACTTCTTATGATCACGTCGGCTGCACGCTCTTCCTTTGAGTCAGTTCCTTCATATTTCAGTTTGAGCATCTCTGAATGTCCCATGATACTTCCAAGGATATTGTTGAATTCATGTGCTATACCGCCCGCAAGCCTTCCCACTGCTTCAAGTTTTTGAGATTGATAAAGATGTTCAAGCAGCCTTTCCTTTTCCTCTTCAGCAGTTATTCTGTCTGTGATATCTCTGGAAATAACCATTACACCATGAATTCTGCCGTCTTTTTTTATCAGGGATGCCGAGGATTCTAAATACCTTTCCTGACCTTCCTTGTCTTTAATGGTCAAATTTATTGTAGCTTTTTTACCCGAAAGTACTTTTCGGAAGTCTTTCCACATCAGCTTTATGTCGTCACCGTCGAAGATACCTATTTCATTAAAGTGATTTCCGATAAGTTTTTCTTTATCTGTGCCGTAAATTTTAACAGATTTATTATTTGCTTCTAAAATTTTCCCATATTTGTCGGTATAAACTATACTATCGTTAGCGTGCTCAAATATATTTCTGAATTTCTCTTCACTTTCGCGCAGTGCATTTTCTGTCATTTTCAAAAGTGTGATATTACTATTAATTCCGATAAGTCCAATATTTTCACCTTCTGTGTTTTTCAAAGGTATTTTCGAATATAAACCCCATCTTTTCCGGTCTTTACTGTGCATTTCCTTATTAATTTCGGGTTTGTCGGAATTTAGAATTTCCTTCTCTTCATCATAGGATTTTTCAGCCAATTTTTTCGGTAGAAGGTCAAAATCTGTTTTTCCGATAATATCTGCAGGTTTTTTATCAAATGCTGCGGCATTCGAAATATTGCTTAATATGAAACGTCCTTTTAAATCCTTTAAATATATGAAATCAGGAAGATTGTCGATGACATTTCTTAAAAGCAGCCGTTCGTTTGCTAAAGTTTCTTCCGCCTTTTTACGTTCTGTTATATCGATAATTGAAACTATAGCTTTAGAAAGAGTTTTTTCATAACCCGGAGCTGCCGACCATTTAAGGTAGATATGTTTTTTCTCCCCCTTTAAGGTCTGGTTAACGGTCTCTGATTCAAATGTTGTTTTCCCTTCAGCAATTGCAATTATTTCATCTTTAAATGTATTGAAAGATTCTTCGGCAAATACTTTGCCTAAATTTTTCAATAATTCATTTTTGTTTTTTGCAGCAAACAAACTGACCGTTCTTTTATTAACATCAATGATCTTCACTAATGACATACATTCATTTAATTGTTCAGGATGTTCACCAAAATAAGATCTAAAGTTATTGATCCCTGATTTTTTCAAATTATCAATGTATTCTTTTACATCTGAAAAATCTTCCTCCCATAAAGAAATTGGAGAATCTTCAAAAAGTGTTCGATACCTGTTTTCACTTTCTATTATAGTTTTTTCCGCTTTTTTACGTTCAGTTATATCCCATAAATAAGTTCGTGTACCGGTGATTTTTCCATCTTCTATTAAAATAGATGAGTCAACTTCAAAATAAACAATGGAACCGTCTTTTTTAATACCTTTAAACTCATATCTGGGCATTTCTTTGCCCTTTAAACGCTTTTTGTGGTTATTTAATACCATGTCATAATCATCCGGGTGAATGAGGTCTATAAAAGAAAGTTTTTTCATTTCTTCTACATTATAGCCGTGAAGTTTTGCATTGTTTTCATTCGCAAACAAGATATTACCGTTTTTATCTTCTATTGAGATAGCAATTTCAGCTTTATCGACAAGGTCCCTGTAGTATTCCTCGCTTTTTTTGATTATTTTTTCTGCTTTTTTGCGTTTAGTGATGTCTCTTGATGTTCCATGAAATCCAATGATTTTTCCTCTTTTTAATAAAGTAGTAACACTTGTCTCAAAGTATTTTGTATCCCCGTCTTTAATGATAACCTCCAGCGGGAAATCCTGGAGAGGTTTATTGGTTTTAAGAATATTTAAGTAAGCTGAAGAAATCTTCTTGTGATCCTTTCCGGGAGTATAATCTCTATAATTCATTCCTATCAATTCTTTTTTAGAATAACCGGTTAATCCGGCTGCAGCCCGGTTAACGTCCGTAAAATTACCTTTTAAATCCAGCGTGTACATAAAATCGGTAGAATTTTCAAATAAACCTCTGTATTTTTTTTCGTTTTCCATTAAAGATTCTTCCGCTTCACGGCGTTTGAAATCATTTCTTATAGCTAATATTAAATTTGAACATGTTGACATGAACGGTTTCAAAAAATCGATCAGTTTTTTATTATACCCTGATCGGCGGTTTGCAATTCCCACCATTCCTATTAACCTTTTTTTTGAAATAATGGGTATTCCCATGAATGAATTTAAGGGTGGATGCCCCTCCGGAATTCCCCCTGCTCTATGGTCATTCGTTGGATCGTTTGAAATTACAGGTTTACGTGTTTTAAGAACTGCACCGAAAAGTGTATTCAGGTTATAAAATTCAAATCCTTTCTCCTTGTTCTTTTTATGAAAACTTTTGGTTTCTTTATTCCAGGCAATATTAGTGATTGAATGAGTTTTGAGATAAGGTTTGTTTTCTGATGTATACAGTACTTCACCAATAAAACCATACTCACTTTCGGTGAGTTCAAGCAGATTTTCAAGAAGTTTATTAAAAATTTCTGAGGGATTGCTGTCAATTATATACTGAGACTGAATTTCACTGAGAGCATTTAACATTTTATTACTGAGCTGTAGTTGGTTTTTTGTCTTTTTTAGCTCATACTCAGTATTTTCAAGCTCTCTCACATGGGTTTTAAGCTCTTCATATGCTGTTGAATCCATACTTACCTCTATGTATAAAAAAACTAAATATCATTTTATATTTTAATATATGATCATTATTAAAAAGAGAATTTTCTGAGAAACAAAATAAATACAATGGATCAGGATTTTGATGATTTCTGTCTCTGGAATACCCCCGGAAAAAGAAAAAACAATTTTTTTACTGGTGCTGCTTTATATGAAAATAGCTCATTAAATTTTTAAAATCAATATTTTTAATTTGGATCCGTGATTGGATTTTTGAGAAATTACTGAATAAATATTTTAAAATTATACTTGACCCTGTGTAAATATGATGATAAATTTAATAAAGGAGACTATGTTCAAATGGAATTTACAGTTACAAGATTAATTATAGTTGGATTTATATTCATTTTTGTCTTATATGTACTCAAAATGATTTCCAAAGATATAAAGTATCCTTTCAAGAAAGACAGAAGGATCAGGTCTGATTGGGAGGTCAAATCACTGGAAGAAGAATTGAAAGAAGAGGCAAAAAAGCGGGAAGATGCAATTAAAAAAGTCACTCAATTTTCAAAAGAGAATCCTCAAAAAACAGCTTCAATTCTTACCAATTTTTTTCTAAAAGGAGAAGACAAGGATAAAATGGTCAATGATTGATACCACCGAAACATTTTAACGATTTAATTTGTAAAATGTCATTAAGAAAGAGATTGACAATATTTTCAATTTGTCTTGAAAAAATTGTCAATTATGTTTAATTTAGAAAAAAATGTAATAGGAGGATACATGAAAAAGTCATTTTTTGTTCTATTTTTAGTTTTGGGTACTTTATTTTTTACTATCGGAATTACGTTTGCGCAGGTTCCGGGTGCAGGTATCGGGAAAGACATGAAGATTAAAATTGGAAAATATTATATTTCCGGAGATGATGCAAACATGCTGGGAGTAGAGTACGCACTCAGATTCACTATGCCATTAGTATCAATAAATGCCGGAATTGAAGCAGATTATGGTAAAATTTCGATTGACAAAAATATCCGTACATTTGCACCGGGATCTCATGCACTGGAAAAGGTCATTTTTATAAAAGGTGTAGGAACACTTTATCTGCCAAAATTACTCGGGGGAATGGGTGTCTTTTCACCTTATATTGGGCTTAGTTATGGATATTATATAAACAGCATGTACTTATTTGACACAAGTGACAATGAAACTGTCAAAGGTTTCGGCGGAAGTTTTAAAATAGGGCTTGATTTCAGCCTGCTGGGCTTTGGTGCATTTGCAGAGTTTGAAAGAGTATTCAATGACCTGGAATCTACAAAGAACATTCCAATTATCGGATCTACAAAAATAACTTCAAAAGCGAGCGGAAATATTTTGTGGATTGGAGTAAGGTTTTAAATATTAATAACTTATGAGTATCAAAGATCCCTCCAAAGAAAAAGAAAATGCTGCACTGTTCTCTATTGTTGCTGCAGTCGGATTAACAACCGGTAAACTTTTTGTCGGTTTACTTACCGGAAGTCTGGGTATCCTGTCTGATGCAGCACATTCCGGTGTAGACCTTGTCGCATCAGGAATAACATATCTGGCGGTTAGAATATCAAAAAAACCACCTGATTCCCAACATCCTTATGGTCATGGTAAAATAGAAAATGTTTCAGCTTTAGTGGAATTTATAATACTTTTTTTGATAGGTGTCTGGATAATCTATGAAGCTGTTGGAAGAATTTTTAACAATGACTATAATATGAATATCAGTGTCTGGACATTTGGTGTAATGATTTGTGCAATAGGTGTTGATTATTCAAGATATAGAGTACTAAAAAAAACTGCAGAAAAATATAAAAGTTCGGCACTTGAAGCAGATGCTGTACATTTTTTGAGTGATATGATCACTACTTTAGCTGTTATAACCGGTCTTGTTTTTGTTAAAGCCGGTGTTTTTATCGGTGATTCCATTGCAAGTATTTTTGTTGCTTTTTATATTATCCGTATTAGTTTTAAACTCGGAAAGGATACTGTTCATTCTCTAATGGATTCTGCTCCCAAAAAAGATTTTGAAAAAGTTAATAATGTACTTTCAGCGTCATCTGAAATATTAGGGTATAATGATCTTCGTATCAGGTCTGTAGGAGAAAAAACTTTTATTGATGTTAATGTTCAAATTGACCGGAACAGGACTTTTGAAAAATCTCATAACATAGTAGATAACCTTGAAGAGAATATAGCAAGAGAAATTGACCATGCTGATATTGTTATACACGCTGAGCCTGTGGAAAGAGAAGAAGAGGATATTCAGGACAAAATAAAGGGGATAATTTCTAAATATGAAGGTTCTGTGCATGATCTGCTGATTATCGATACCGAAGGGAAATTGAATATAGATCTTGATATGGAATTTGATCATAATACCAGTTTAAAGAATGCTTTCAATTTTACAAGAAAAATTAAAGATGAAATATTTACAAACATTAAAAATGTTGAAGAGGTCAATGTCCACATTGAGGATAAAAATGAAGAAATACTCTCAACTGTTGAAGTTTCTGAAGAATATGCAGAATTAATTGTTCAAATACATGAAATACTTGAAAAATTTCCGGATATCAAAGGTTATCATAATTTAAAGATCTATAAATTTGAAAATTCATTAAAATGCAATTTACACTGTGAATTTGAGGAAAATTTAACAGTTCAAGAGGTGCATAAAATAATCGGTGTAGTTGAAAAGAATATCAAAGAAAATATTGAGGAAATTAATTATATTGTTATTCAACCTGAACCAAAAACATAATATTGGAGGGAACTATGGCAAAACATAAAATAGCCTGGCTGCCGGGAGACGGCGTTGGAAATGATGTTATGGATGCTGCCCGAATCGTTCTTGATTCTTTGAAACTCGATGCGGAATATATTCATGGTGATATAGGCTGGGAATTCTGGATCAATGAAGGTAATCCGCTTCCGGACAGAACAATTGCAATGCTAAAAACCACAGAATGTGCATTATTCGGGGCAATTACGTCCAAACCTAAAGAGGAAGCCCAGGTAGAACTAATACCGGAGCTTCAGGATAAAGGCTTAACCTATTTCAGCCCGATCGTTCGCTTAAGGCAGGAATTTGACCTGCATACAAATCTGAGACCCTGTAAAGCATATTCAGGTAATCCTTTGAATTTTAAGGACGGTATTGACCTGATAGTTTTCAGGGAGAACACAGAAGGACTTTACAGCGGTGTGGAATTTCATCCTGTTCCGGAAAATCTGGCAAAAATACTGCATGAACTACATCCAAAAGCACGCAGGTTTATGGAGCTTCCTTTAGATGAAGTATCAATGTCTTTACGAATATTTACAATCAACGGCTGTAGAAGAATTCTTCTTTCAGCTTTTGAATATGCAAAAAAATATGGTTTCAAGACAGTTACTGTCGTTGAAAAACCTAATGTTATCAGAGAGACTTCCGGAATGATGGTAAGAGAAGCAAGGAAAATTGCCAAAAATTACCCCGGTATCGAACTCTGGGAAACAAATATTGACGCAATGTGCATGTGGCTTATTAAAAATCCTCATGATTACGGTGTACTTGTATCTTCAAATATGTTTGGAGATATTATAAGTGATCTATGTGCTCAACTTGTTGGAGGATTGGGTTTTGCTTCCAGTGGAAATATCGGTGATAAATATGCGGTCTTTGAGCCAACTCATGGTTCTGCACCGAAATATGCCGGACAATATAAGGTAAACCCAATGGCAATGCTTTTAACTACAAAAATGATGCTTGAACATATAAATGAAAATACTCTGGCTGGAAAACTGGAAAATGCAATAGCCAGGGTAATAAAAGAAGAAAAAGTCAGAACATATGATATGGGCGGCTCAAATACCAGCTTAGAAGTTGCTGAAGAAGTCGTAAAGTATTGTTAGGAGTTATTGCGAAAGGCTGCATAAATATTCTTCCCAGATAGTAATAATCAGGAGTTTGTTTTGGGTTACACAATAATTGAGAAAATAATCAGGGATCATTCTGATGATAAAGATATTTATCCCGGCAAGGTTGTCTGGATAGACCTTGACTACCGGACTGCACGTGATTTCGGCGGTCCGAATGTTGTCAAAAATTTTATAAAAGAATATCCCGGTGAAAAGGTTGCGGATATTTCACGAACCTTCTTTACATTTGATACTGTTGCACCTGCAAAAACGATCCCATATGCGAATAATCAGCATCTGTGCAGGAAGTTTTCTGAAGAACAGGGGGTTAAAGTTTATGATGTTGACCAGGGAATAGGATCGCATCTTGCAATTGAAAAGGGGTATGTAATACCCGGAACTACTCTGGTTGGTACAGACAGCCATCTTAATATTCTGGGTGCAGTATGTGCGTTTGGCCAAGGGATGGGAGACCAGGATATAACGTTTGCATTTAAAACCGGGAAAACATGGTTTGAAATCCCGGAGACTATTAAGGTTGTTTTTGAAGGAAAACTCAGGAACGGACTGTCTGCAAAGGACCTGACCCTTGCCTATGTCAGGGAAATGGGCGCTAACGGTGCACTTGGTAAAGCTGTGGAATTTTATGGTGAGGAGATCGATAAATTATCTTTGGCAGGTAGAATAACTCTCGCCAGTATGATAACCGAAACCGGCGGTATTGTCGGGCTGATCCCGCCTTCTTCCGATATTCTGGAGTATTGTAAAGTACGCTCCGGGAAAAAAGAAGTCCCGGATTATAAAGCTGATGAAAACGCTAGTTACTCAGATATAATTACTATTGATCTTGATAAGGTCGATTATTTGATATCAGCACCTCCGAAACCCGATAATGTGGTGAATGTTGGGGATGTCAGGGGGAGAAAAGTTGATTCTGTGTTTTTAGGTTCCTGTACCAACGGTAGAATAGAGGATATGCGGGAGGCAGCAGATATTCTCAGAGACCGGAAAGTCAAAGAAAATGTAATGATGAGAGTTGTTCCCGCTACAAAAGAAGTCTATGGGGAAATGCTGAAAGAAGGGATCGTTGAATTATTTTATAATGCCGGTGTGATTTTAACAAATCCCGGCTGCGGCGGTTGCGCACAGGGACAGGTTGGTATGACAGGAGAAGGGGAAGTACAGGTTTCGACCGGCAACAGGAATTTTAAAGGAAAGCAGGGCAGCGGTGATACTTATCTCTGCAGTCCTGCAGTTGCTGCTGCGTGTGCCGTGAAAGGTAAAATCTGTACACCGGAAGATTTATAGAATAATAACGAAATAATTATTGGGGATAAAATGGATAATGTTTTAACCGGAAAAGTCTGGATAATAACTGATAAAAATAAAAATCTTATTGATGATATAGATACTGACATGATATTTCATAATGCCCATCTTGCTATAACTGATATTAAGGAAATGGGGAAATACGCTTTTGGAAATCTCGAGGGATGGGAGGATTTCCCTCAGAAAACAGAAAAAAATGATATAATAATTGTTGGTAAGAATTTTGGTGCGGGTTCTTCACGGCAGCAGGCGGTTGACTGTTTCCGGTCGTTAGGTTGTTCGCTGATCATTGCAGAATCATTCGGAGCAATATACAAAAGGAATGCGATCAATGCAGGTTTCCCAATTCTGACTATGGATTCTCTTCCGGAGAAAATTTCTTTAGAAATTGAGAACAGGGAGGAACTAAAAGTTAACCTTGAAACCGGCGTACTTTTTAATATTTCGAAAAACAATCCTGTCGGTAAAACTGATCCATTTTCCAAAGTTCAGATGGATATTTATAAAGCCGGAAGCTTGTTCGCTTATGCAAAAGGGCTATGAAAATATTTTTAGATTAATGCCGTTTTTTAAAAAAAATCGTTACTTTCCTGCTAAAATCTCGTCTTTAAATATATAATACACTGTTGAAAAAATTTGTGCTGATGTTAATTCGTTTCCAATTTTTTTCAAATGGTATTAAATTATTGGAAGGATTTTTCTGTTTTATTAGAATTCGGAACTTTCAATGGGGACTAAATTTATGAAAAAAATGATTTTTATTTCTATACTCTTTTTAATATCTCAAGCAATATTTGCTCAATATCCCAAACCGGAACTGCAGAAATATGATATTTTTATAGATAAAGAAATAAAGGCAAAAAAAAGAGCGGTTCAGAGATCATTACTTGAGCCAAAGGATAAACTGCTTCAGCAGGGAGATTATGATGCAGTCTATTACGGTCTTAATTTAAATATCGATGTTGACAATGAGAATCTATCAGGAAGTACTATTATCAAAGGCAAAAGCAATGTTAATGAACTAAGTGCCGTTGTATTGGATTTCTTTGATAATATGAACGTGGTTAGTGTATCTGGTGATGCGGCGAGTTTTACTCATTCCAACGACATCTTAACCGTAAGCCTTGATAGAAGACATCTTTTGGATGAGGTGTTTACGATCATTGTGGATTACGATGGTAAGCCTGTGGAAAGCGGACTTGCATCCTTTACATTCAGGGAAATTCAGGGTAATCCGATAATATCATCTCTCAGCGAACCTTATCTGGCACGTGCATGGTGGCCCTGTAAGGACATTCCTGATGATAAAGCTGATTCCGCTGATATAAATATTACGGTACCTTCTGATCTGACTGCATCCTCAAATGGGCTTTTAAGAGAAAAAATTGATAACCAGGATGGTACAGTTACCTATAAATGGCATGAGAAGTATCCAATATCTACATATTTAATTTCTGTTGCAGTAAGTAATTATGAGACTTTTTCACACTGGTATAAGTACACGGCTACTGATTCGATGGAAGTACAGTATTATGTCTTTCCGGATGATGTCAACGGGAATAATCCCGGAATAGACCTTTGCGTTGAAATGATCGAAGTATTTTCCGAAGCATACGGACAGTACCCCTTTATAGATGAAAAATACGGAATGTCGCAGTTTACATGGGGCGGAGCTATGGAACATCAAACGAATTCATCAATGACCGATTTTGGTGAGTCTGTGACTGCACATGAATTAGCTCATCAATGGTGGGGTGATATGGTGACGTGCTCTGATTGGCATAATATATGGATCAATGAGGGATTTGCTTCATTCTCTTCTGCACTTTGGGAGGAGAAGAAATACGGAAAAGCTGCGTATGAAGGTTATCTGAATTTCTGGGCTAACAGAAGTTATACCGGTTCGATATATATCCATGACATTTCGGATCCATGGGGTATTTTTGACAGGATTGTTTATTATAAAGCCGCCTTTGTTCTTCATATGCTCCGTAATATTGTTGGAGATGATACCTTTTTCGCAATCCTTCTGGAGTATCGTGACCTTTTTAAGTGGGGCAATGCTTCGACTGAAGATTTTCAAGCGGTCTGTGAAGAACTGTATGGAAATGATCTTGACTGGTTTTTTCAGCAGTGGATATATGGTGAAGGAAGGCCTTATTATGAATACGGTTGGCAATACGCAGAAGGAGATACATCAAATTATGTTTTTGTGAGGATTAAACAGATCCAGGGTTCTTCAACTACATTTCAAATGCCTGTTACAGTAAGGCTCAGCTATAATTCGGGATACCAGGATTATGTGATCGATAATATTACCAAAGATGAACTTCATACAATCGCTGTTCAATTCCCGCCAAATAGCGTTGAAATTGATCCGGAAAACCTTGTTTTGAAATATGTTACTCAGGTAGAATTTGATACTACAGGAATAGATCCATATGGAATTGTACCAAATAATTTTTCCATTTCCAAGAATTACCCAAATCCCTTCAATAGTTATACAAATGTTAAAATATATCTCCCTAAAGCTCAGAGAATGTCTTTATCTGTTTATAATATTCTTGGACAGGAGATCAGAAAACTGTATTCCGGTTTTAAAAATGCTGGAATTTACGTTTTTGATTGGGATGGAAAGGATAATACCGGGTCGTATTCTGCTTCGGGAGTTTATTTCATTAGATTTTCTTCAGACGAATTTACAGGTATACAAAAAGTAATATACCTGAAATAAAAATTCGTCATTCCATACCTTTTACCGAAACAATGTCATTGTAATAACGTAGTGAAAGTGTAGTTCTTATTATCCGCTCTAAGTTGACGACTGTTAATATTAAAAACAGCAAGGGGAGTTTTATATGCAAATAAGATCCTACCTTATACCGGCAGCATGTCTGATTGTTTTTTTATTCGGAAATACTGCTAAAGCCGAATTAAACATAATTGTTCAACAGGATATAACCAATAACGCTTCCGTGCATGACCCTGAAGAAAAGTTACTGGAACAGGGAAAATTTGATGCAACATATTATGGACTTGACCTTAAATTGGATATTGATAATAGAACTCTATACGGTAATACAACCGTAAAAGGAAAAAGTGTTGTTGAAAATCTTGGTGTCATAGTTCTTGATTTTTATAATAATTTTAAAGTAAAAAATGTGACAGGGGACGCAGAGAACTTTACTCATTCTTCAAATGTTCTTACAATAAAGCTGAAAAAAGCTCTTAAAAAAAGGGAACAATTTATAGTCCATATCGAGTACAGCGGTTCCCCGATGGAAGTGGGAATGAAATCATTTTCATTTAGAGTTCGAAACGGAAATCCACTTGTAACAACACTAAGTGAACCGTATTATGCACGAGCATGGTATCCCTGCAAGGATATTCCCGGAGATAAAGCTAACACAGTTGATATAAATATTACTGTTCCTGATACGCTTACTGCGACTTCAAATGGACTGCTGAAAAAAGTAGTGGATAATAAAGATGGTACTAAAACTTTTTACTGGCATGAAAGTTATCCTATAGCAACCTACCTGGTCTCCATTGCCGTAAGCAAATATGAAGCATTTTCGCACTGGTATAAATATTCACCTACTGACTCTATGGAAGTCCAGTATTACGTTTTTCCGGATTATATGGACCGTCAAAATCCCGGGATAGACTATTGTGTGGAAATGATAAAAGTGTTTTCTGATATCTATGGGCAATATCCTTTCATTAAAGAAAAATATGCAATGTCTCAATTCAGTTGGGGTGGTGCTATGGAGCATCAGACCAATTCTTCAATGACAAGTTTTGGGGAAAATGTCACAGCTCATGAATTAGCCCACCAATGGTGGGGAGATATGGTAACCTGTGTTGACTGGCGGAATAGCTGGATAAATGAAGGATTTGCTACATATTCTGAAGCAATCTGGTATGAAAAAAAATACGGGAAGCAAAGGTATAAAGACCATGTGGCGAGTTTTTCAAGCAGGGGTTATTCAGGTTCCATATATAGACGTGATATAAATAGTTCGGGTGTTATTCTTGACAGAATTGTGTACTCAAAAGCTGCCTTTGTACTTCATATGCTGAGAGATCTGATTGGAGACGACAAATTTTTTAAGGTTTTAAAAGAATTTAGACGGAATCATTTATATGGTAATGCTTCAACAAAAGATTTCCAAAAAGTATGTGAAAAATATTACGGTAAAGATATGGAATGGTTTTTTAATCAATGGATAATGAATTCGGGCAGACCGAGATATGAATATGGGTGGAAGCATATTAAGGGAGGTACCGATTTTGGAGATGATTATTTATACTTTAGAATAAAACAGACTCAGACATCGGGGCCTGTATTCAGGATGCCTTTAACAGTACGAATAAAGCATGACGGCGGATATATCGATAAGGTTATAATGAATGAAACAAGAGATGAACTTTTGAAAATACCGATCAATGTTTTACCCACTGAAGTGGAAATAGATCCGGAAAACGTGGTCTTAAAGTATACGAACAAAGTTGAGTTCGATACAACTGAAGTCTCTGTCGATCATTTTTCAATTAAGCAGAATTATCCAAATCCATTTTACAGCTTGAAAAGAATCTCTTTAAATTTGCCTGAAAGTAGAAATATTTCGCTGGGAATCTATAATATACTTGGAGAAAAAGTAAAAAATTTGTACAATGATTATATGAGTGCGGGTACTTACGATTTCAGATGGGATTGTAAAGATGAAAGTGGAAATGAACTGCCTGAAGGAATGTACCTATGCCGTTTAGAAACTGATGATTTGACAATTACCAGGAAAATCCTGTATTTAAAAAGATAAAAAGTTGAAAAAGATTATTCCTCTATTATTGCTGCTGTTACCTGTTTCCGTATTTGCTCAAATTGATACTTTGAAACTTCTCATCGTTTATCCGGAAATGAAAGATACCGTGTCGTTCAACAGGATTAGAATATCCGGTTCTACAAATCCTGAGGCGGAACTTACTATAAATTCCAAGGATGTTAAAGTGTATCCTTCCGGCGCTTTTGGGTATCTGTATTATTTAGAAGAAGGAAGGAATGAAATCAGGGTCGAGTCGAAGGAGGATGAAGATTACCAGGTCAGGGTGTTAAACATATACAGGAAACCGGGAATAAGATCTTCATCAGAAACTCCTACGTCAATTGAAAACATTATGATGGAACCTTCTCAGGATTTAATTATTATGCCGGGAGAAATACTTAATGTCAAATTTAAGGGAAGTCCCGGCGGTAATGCGAAATTCAAGTTTGGGAAGTGGGGAAAAAACATTCCTATGACTGAGCTTCCTCCTGAGGAGACAGGAGGTTTGAGAGGGATTTATTCAGGAAGTCTCATATTAAAAGATAAGGGTGATAGAAAATCTGAACAGGTTGAATTTGAGTTAAAAGGCCTAGACAGAAAAAGAGTAAAAGTTAAATCTGAAGCACAGGTTAAAGTTTACTCTAATGATTCTCCAATGGTGGGGGTAATAAATTCTGATGATTCTATCGTCAGGGTAAAACCCGGCGGTGCAATCTTTACATCTTTGAATAGTGGTGTTAAGGTTAATATTAATGGTAAATTTGGGAGTTATTTCAAGATCAGGTTAACGAATAATTTTCATTGTTACGTTCACGAGAGTAATATTAAATTGTTACCTGAAGGAAGTTTCTTTCAGAGTGTTAGAGTAAATGGAATATCAATACAGCAGACTGATGATCATTATATCCTGAGGCTTTCAATGAGTGGGAAATGTCCTTTCAATGTAGAAGAGAATATTTCCCAGGCAACTATTGTCTTAAATATTTATAATGCATACGACGGTGGGGGATGGATGCGGTATCCTGAAAATGACAGCCTGATATACTTTATAAAACCGGTTCAGAAATATGATGATGTTTATTCATTGGAGTTTTCTTTCAATATAGACCAGCTTTGGGGATATAAAACTGAATATGTAAATGGTGGAATGCTGTTTTATATTAAAAAACCTCCGAAATTTTTTCCTGAACCTGAATCAGTATTTAAAGGTGTAAAAATAGCACTTGATGCCGGACACGGTGGTGAACATCTTGGCGCAGTGGGAGGTACGGGGGTCATGGAAAAGGATATTAATTTAAATTATACATTTAAACTTGCTGAATTACTTAAAAGCGAAGGTGCTGACGTTATTATTACAAGGAACATTGATACAACGATGTTCCTCTCACCAAGATATAAAATTGCTGACAGCCTCAATGCTGATATTTTTGTCTGGCTGCATAACAATTCAATAGGATTAACAACGGATCCTTTTGAAGTAAGGGGGACAAGCACATATTATACTCATCCCCATTCATTTGAAATTTCAAGGATCACCTATAAATATTTAAAGGATATTGGTTTAGACCCTTTCGGTAACATTTCTGCTTCATTTTACATAACCAGACAGACTTCAGTTCTAACTTTCCTGGTTGAAGGTGCATTTCTTTCAAATGTGGAAGATGAGATGCTTTTACTTGATGATGAGTTCCTAAATGACCTCGCCGAAGCGGTTTTTAAAGGATTAAAAGTGTATCTTACAAAGGCAAGAATAAATATTTCCGAAACAGTCGGACTATAAACTTCTACTTATTAATTCAACTTTTTTCATTTTTCTATTGATTTGAGGAAATTTTCAGCTTATTTTTAAGCTTGGAGGAATACAATGAAATTTAACTCAATTAAAATACTGTTTTTAGTGATCCCCCTTATCCTATTCTGTGGGAAAAAGTCGACGGATAATGATGATTCAAATGGCAATACTGCAGATGTGGTCAATGTCAGTGTAAAAGTGTATGAAAATGGTCAGCCTGCTGCTGATATTTTTGTAGTAATTGAAGCAATGATCCAATTGTCAACTTACGGTCTACAAGATGGTAGTGACTGGGAAACAACATCGTATACTACAACTCAGGCATTTGAAGACTTAACAAATAACTATGGTATAGCAGAATTCAGGTTTGAAAATCAATCTGTACCTGACAGGGGAGGGATTGTTATTTCAAAAGTGACCATAAAGAGAGGATTTGAAGTTATTCTCGAGGATACTGAAGAAAAATTCGTGAGAAAGAACAACAATCTTGATATTGAATATACTCTCTAAATTTTTATAAGTTATTAACGTTAATCCGGGTTAGAGGAATGAAAAAAATATTTTTGTTTTTAATCTGCGCATTTTTGGTTTTAGGATGCAGTAAGAAAACGACTGCTCCTTCGAATGAAGACTTAGTTAAACTTGAAATTACGGTTAACTCAAATGGTCAGCCTGCCTCAACAATTTATGTCCAGGTTCATGCAATGGTCAAACTGAACCACTTAAATCAGAACAGTGTCACAGGTGATGTGGAGACTGTCGCACTTGTGGAAACACAGGTTGATGAGGAATTAACAAATACATATGGTAAAGTAAATTTTAATTACAGGGACCAGTCATTGCCGGATGAAAAAGGAATAATTATTAAAAAAGTTGTTCTATCACGATTATCAGAAGTGATTTTGGAAGATACTGAAGAAAAGTTTATCAAAAAAAATGAAGATTTAAAATTAACCTATGATGTAGAATAAAATCTGAAGGAGGAGGTATGAGATATTTCCTGATTTTACTTTTGTCTTTAGCGTTAGTATTTACTTTTTGCAGTAAAAAAAGTACAGATTCAACCGAAGAAGAAGACAAAATAACCCTGGAGATAACCGTTAAAGAAAATGGTGCTGCTGTACAGAATCTTTTTGTTATCGTGGAAGCTAAAGTACAAGAATCTGTGAAAAATCGAGCTGAAGGAGACGAGGTTATCAGTTATGAAACAACTCAGACGGATCAAATAACAACTACAGTATATGGAAAAGCAACTTTTAATTATTCTAATAAATCATTACCGAATGATGGGGGGATTTTTATCACAAAGGTCACTATTAAAAGACTAAATGATGTATTATTAGAGGATGATGTAGAAAAATTTATTGAAAGTGGGAATTCATTATCACTCGATTACGAATTATAGTCTTTAAATTTATTAAAAAGTAATTTAGGGTTTAATTTTTTTTGGGGAGGAAGCAACATATTTATAAGGGGTAAATATGAAAAAAGTTTTACTATTAATTTTAGTTTTAGGTCTTACCTTGACCTTTTGCAGTAAAGATAGCACATCTTCAGAGGAAGAGACAGAAGACACTATCACATTAGAAATAACCGTAATAAAAAACGGCAGCCCGGCTCAGAATGTTTTTGTTGATGTTGAGGCGACAATCTGGGAATGGGTGATCAACAGGGATTCAGGAATGCATACTGATGCAATGGAAGCTTCGAGGACAGACCCAGAGATCACAGATCAATATGGAAAAGTGAAAATTATTTATTCTAAACAGTCAATCCCATCCAGAAATGGGATAATTATCGACAAGATAACGATCAGGGAAGGATTTACTATTGTCCTTGAGGACACCGAAGAAAGAGTAATTGAGAAAAACGGTTCGTTATCACTGACTTTCGAAATTTAAGTTTTTTGAGATTTTTTTAAAACAGAAATAATAAATTTAATAAGTGAGGGATATTTTGAAAAAATTATTTTTTACATTATTAGTGGTTTCCCTGACTATTCCATTTTGCGGCAAAAAAAGCACGACTCCTACGGTAGAAGATAAGGTTACTCTTGAGGTTACCGTTACTGAAAATGGTTCGCCGAAATCGGGCGTTTATGTAAGAGTATTTGCACTGGTTAAAAAATATACACTCAGCAGAGTTGATGGATCTTCAACCAGAGGAGATTATTATACTGAAACACAGGAAGAGGAAGTCCTCTCTAATGTTTATGGAAAAAGTATATTCACATGGAATGATCAGTCGGTTCCGGACAGAGATGGAATTGTAATCGAGAAAATTGTATTAAGTGTATTCAATGATGTCGTTCTTGAAGATACCGAAGAAAAATTGATCAAGAAAAATGGTTCTCTTGCTTTGACTTATGATATAGGCGGTTGATATAATAAATAAGCTCTTATACACTTATTCTGAATAACAGGGAATTTGTTTCTGGTTTTTAAATAACCAATCTCACCTTCATAAAAAACAGTTTAAAATTAGCTGTTGTTTTTAATCCGGAAAGTATTCTAATATATAATTGGGTTTCTCATTTCGATGTATAAGCGATATAGATCGTTTTATATTTACCATTATATATATATTAATCTATTTCAGTATAAATTGATCCGTATAGAACTTTTTATCAAAAAAAAATGTTTGAAGTTTATAGAATGTGTAATTGTTTTAAATGTGTAATGATTACAAATATCTAAAACAATTTTGAGGAAATATGAACAGCAGCAGAAAAAGCGATATAAAGCGTGGAATATTACTTGAATGGTTCACGATTGGCTGGAATTTTCTGGAAGCATTTATAGCAATTATTGCCGGCGTTATTGCCGGAAGTATTGCTTTGGTGGGATTCGGGATCGATTCGGTTATTGAATTTATTGCAGGCATTACCCTTTTGTGGAGACTTTATATTGAATTAAAGGGGAAAGATGCTGAAAGTTTTGAAAAGATCGAAAAAAGGGCAGTCCTGATCGTTGGAATCACATTTTTCATGCTCGCTGCGTACGTTCTGTTTGAAGCTGTCTCTATTCTATGGAAAAAGGATATTCCTGATGAAAGTACGATCGGTATAATTTTATCAATTGCCTCACTTATTGTCATGCCTATTCTTGCATACGGGAAGATAAGAGTGGCTAAAAGAATAGGAAGCCGGGCATTAGAAGCTGATGCAAAAGAAACCATAGCGTGTTCATACCTGTCTTTTACTTTATTGCTGGGTTTGGGTTTAAACAGCTGGGTAGGATGGTGGTGGGCAGATCCTGTTGCAGCACTGCTTATGATACCCTGGTTAATAAAAGAAGGATTTGAACTGGTTGGAGAATTCCGAGAGGATGAAGAAGAGAAAGAAAAATAGCCTGTAATTTCTGAAAAACAGAAAATCCCGGGGAATAAAATGGACAAGAAGAAAATTCTGTTTGTTTGTACACATAATTCGTCAAGGTCTCAAATAGCTGAAGGACTGCTTAATCATTTATTCGGAAATAAATATGAAGCTTTCAGTGCCGGGACACAACCCGGAGGAGTAAATAAATATGCTGTTGAAGCTTTAAAAGAAACAGGGATTGATATCTCTTTTCATAAATCGGAAAATATAATTAAATACCTGGATATTAATTTCGATTATGTTATAACTGTATGTGACAGCGCAAAAGAAACATGTTCATATTTCCCGAACGGAAAAATTTTTATTCATAAGAGCTTTACAGATCCTTCCGCGGCTAATGGATCGGAGGAAGAAATTCTGCAGGTTTTCAGGAATGTCAGAGATCAGATCAAAGATTTTATAATCGAAACATTTGGAAATAATGATTAGATAGTAAATCCAAAAACAATTTAGAGCTTGAATTGAAAAACAACGATATCGAAAAATTAAAAAACGTTCATAAAAAGCTGAATGCAGATATTGTGAACCGTCTTAATGAGTTTAGTCTGATCGGAAGAAATGGTTCTGATAATGAGATTTTTATTGAATTGTTATTCTGCCTGCTTACACCTCAGTCAAAGGCGAAGTCCTGCTGGCAAACGATTGAAACCTTAATTGAGAAGGATCTTGTGTTTGACGGCAGTTGGGAACAGATCTCAAAATATATGAACTATGTCCGATTTAAAAATAATAAGTCAAAATATATTGTTGAAGCAAGAAAATTATTACAAAACCGTAAATCTTTTAAAGATCAAGTGCTTGGGTTTCCAAACGTTGAGGAAACACGGTTGTGGCTGTATAAAAATGTGAAAGGAATAGGAATTAAAGAAGCGAGCCACTTTTTAAGGAATATCGGTTCAGGTGAAAATATTGCTATACTTGACAGGCATGTTTTAAAAAACCTTTTGAAATATGGTGTTATTAATGAAATCCCGGGATCACTAACTATTAATAAATACCTGGAGATTGAGAACAATATGAGAGAATTTTCCGGAAATGTTAAAATACCATTATCGCATCTGGATATAATTTTCTGGTACAGCGAAACAGGTGAGATATTTAAATGAGCAGTAAACAAAATATTGATTTGAATGAACTGAGGTCACTTTTGGAAGAAAAGGGGATACAGTCTTCGATTCAAAGGTTAAAAATTTTAGAATATCTCATAAACAACAAAAATCATCCGAATGCTGATATGATCTATAAGAAAATCTCCATGGAAATTCCGACACTTTCAAAAACGACCGTCTATAATACTCTGCATAATTTTATGGATAAGGGGATCGTTTCTGGTTTAACTATAGATGAAAATGAAATGAGATTCGATTACTATATGGATCATCATTTACATTTTAAATGCGAAAAGTGTAAAAGTGTGTATGACATCAATGTTGAGTTCAACGATTTAAAAAAAGATTTTATAAACGGGCACAAAATTTTATATTTTCAGATATATTATAACGGAATCTGCAAAAATTGCCTGAAAAAAGATTGAAAATACTTGAATATTTTGTCAGGTTTTATTAACCAATGTAATTGTTTTAAATATGAAATGATTATAATATATGGATGAAAAATGAAGTTGTAGTACCTTATATTTCAATGCACGGCAGTACAAGTACAAT
>JBHPGK010000009.1:0-36966 GCA_042570605.1 Candidatus Zhuqueibacterota bacterium | reverse complement strand
GCTGATACAGGGCAATTGTTCATCGGTAACGACTTCGTTTTCTTCAAGTACTACAATTCCTGAAGTGCCCTTAATAACCGGGACTTCCCGTGAACACTGTGCTATTCCCATCATTGGACCGCCGGAAATGATCTTACCTTTGAATTCTTCTCCGAGACCACAGGAAGTTAATAATTCATTATATGAAGTACCGATCCTGACAAGGTAGTTTTTTCTGTTTTTAATTGATCTACCCGTTACTGTTACAACTCTCTCAATGAGAGGCTTATTCGAAGAAACGGCGTCATATATTGCTTTTGCAGTCCCAACATTACTGACAAGACAGCCGCAATCCATCGGCAGTCCCCCCGAAGGCACCTGTCTGCCGGTTAATGCATCAATAAGCTGTTTTTCACCTCCCTGAGGGTATTTGACCGGAAGCACTACAACAGAAATATTCGATTCGGATTGTACAGCTTTTTTCATCGCTTCAACGGCATCCATTTTATTATTTTCAATACCGATAATTCCCGTATTGGCCCCAAGGATCTTCATTATTATTTTAAATCCGTTAACTATATCTTCAGTATGCTCCAGCATAAGTCTGTGGTCGCTCGTAAGATAAGGTTCACATTCAGCGCCGTTCAGAATAGCTATTTCCATTTTCTTCTCTTTGGGGGGAGACAATTTTACATGTGTAGGAAATGTAGCGCCGCCCATACCAGCTAAACCGGCATTCTTAATGTCATTGATCATCTCTTCATTAGTCTTGTTCATGTAATCCGGATTGAATTTGATTTTATCATTCCAGACCTCTTCTTCAGACGTCTCGATCTCGACAGCCGTCATGCTGACACCAAGTGGATGAGGGTATTCTGCGATTTTCTTGACTTTCCCGGTAACAGATGAATGAACAGGAACGGATACAAAACCCTGCGGTTCACTGATAGGATCTCCGGTTTTAACCTCGTCTCCGACGTTAACCAAAGGTTTGGAAGGTGCTCCTAAATGTTGTGCAAGAGGGATTATGACTTTTTCCGGTATTGGGAAAGGTTCGATTTTTTCTTTTTCACATAATTCTTTAAATTCAGGCGGATGTACTCCGCCCTTAAATGTTGGCTTGCTCATTTTCAATTTTTCCTTATCAACCATTTTGCATTTAAATTTAAGTAGTAAATTTATAAATATTTATTGAAATTCCAAATAAAAAAAAGAGAATAATTTCACAGCTTAAAGAACCTGGTTTTTCATGTTTATCACATATTTTATTGTGTTTATCACAGTATGATTTTGTTTATCATAAAAGAGTTTGCATCTCTCTTAACATTTTATAAATTGGTTTTGAAATAAAGACAGGGGATAAAAGGCATCTTTTCTATATTGAAGGTTAAATTGATTCTTTGAAAGGAGAAATTATGTCCTGTAAAAAAAATACTTTTTTTATTGTTATAATTTTTGCTCTTGTTAATCTTGTGCATACTCAGGAAAATGTAAAATCTGTGAATGCCGTAAGAACAACTTCCCCTGTTATAGACGGTATTTTCCATGATTCAGAATGGGTACATGGTGGTGAAGCAGCCGGTTTTATTCAGACCGATCCTGAAGAGGGGAAACCTGCTTCACAGGAAACGAAGGTTTATTTCCTTTATGATGATGAGTATCTTTATGTGGGGATAAAATGTCTGGATAATGAGCCTGAGAAAATAATGAGTGAATTTGCCGGCAGGGATAACCTCGGAACGGCAGATTTTATTGAGATCATTCTGGATACTTTCCACGATCATAGAAATTCATATAGTTTTGGAACTTCACCTGCCGGGACAAAGATCGACCTGAAATATTCAAATGACGGCAGCACCGCAAACAAGAGCTGGAATGGTGTCTGGTGGGTGGAAACAGGTATTAATGATAAAGGCTGGATCGCTGAATTCAAGATCCCGTTTTCAACAATTAAGTTTTCAAAAAATAACACAAAAATCTGGGGTCTGAATATTAACAGATGGATAAGAAGAAGAAATGAGACAAATTTCTGGCAGTTTTTAAAACGGGATGATAATTTTAAAGTTTCTAAAGGAGGACATCTTGTCGGATTAGAAGGAATAAAACCCGTAATGAATCTTGAAATATTACCTTACGTTACCAGTAGAGCGCAGAAGGATCGGGTATCTCCCATGGAGTTAAAAAATGATAATGGGATTACAGGTATAGATGTAAAATATGCTGTAACTTCCAATCTTACGGCAACATTGACCTTAAATCCTGATTTTGCTCAGATTGAAGCAGATGAAGACCTGATCAATCTGACGAGATATCCTGTTTATCTTCCGGAAAAAAGACCATTTTTTACTGAAGGCGCCTCAATTTTCAATACTTCCGGAAGTTACAGTTTTTTTAATTTATTCTGTTCACCATTTTATTCCAGGAGAATTAATGAACCTGTATACGGGCTGAAAGTAAATGGTAAAATTGGTCAATGGGATCTGGGTATTTTAAACAGTTTAAATGATAATGATATTGGAATTAAAAGTAAAATAAATAAAGGAGAATTGCCGGAAAACATAAAGCCAAAAGCTTTTTACAATATATTGAGATTGAGCAAAGATATCTTTACTAAATCACGGATTGGATTGATTGTAATGAGCAAAGAATATTCAGGAAGATTTAACCGATTATTTGGTATTGAAGGGCATCTGAGGATGAAAAACTATTTTGAATTTTTATTTGAAGGTATAAAATCTTCTACTCACCACAGTAAAAGCAATAATCATTCTATTTTAATGGAGGTGCAACGCAGGACCGATCTTTTTAATTTTAAGGTCAGATATCGTGAACAAACTCCGGGTTTTGAGGGTAATGATATCGGTTTTTATAATTACAATGATTTTAGAGAATTTTTTTTCTGGGTACAAGTTGCTCCCAGATTGGAAAATATTGGTATCAGACGATGGTTGCTTAATTTTAACTTCTGGAGAGAAAATTTCTGGGCAAACAGGTTCAATGATAATAGTAAGTTAAGCGGATGGTGTATTTACAATACTCATATATTTCTTATGAACTATTGGAGAGTATCGGCGTACATGACTAAGGGAAAAGAATATGACCGGATCGATGAATTTTTATATCCCGTTGATGATTACGAGTTTATACTAACTAATAATCAAGTGTCGGATGTTTTTTTTAGCGCTGGGCACAATCAAGGCAAATATAGAACAGGCTACAATTGGAGTTATTATGGTTCCGTCAGGATCAGGGCAGGGAACAGGTTAAATATCGAGTTAGGTTATAATAAAAGTCTCGTAAAGGTGGTAAATAATGAAACTAATGAACTGGAAAATCATAATTATGAAGTGTGGCGATCAAAGTTTTTTTATCACTTTAACAGGAGACTGAATACGAGAGTAATTTTCCAGTACAGCGGTATGGAGAAAAGACTTGATATGTATTACCTGCTTGCATATAATTTCAGACCAAAAAGTTTCTTATACGTCGCATATACAGAAAGATTTGATAAAACTGCATTTAATGACAGTGCGGGAATAGAGAGGTTCCCGAATTTCAGCTCGACTCATAAAATTTTCCAGGTAAAATTTTCTTATTTGATTTCGAAGTAAGAGATGAAACTCAAATAAAGAAAAGACGATGAGTTTTACGAAAAATTTATTAAATTCAAAAGATATTGATGCTTAAAGTATATTTAATTGTATATTTAAAGCCATCAGACTATACGAAATTCAATTATGAAGATCTTTAGTAAGTACCGCTTTACCATTTTTATCCTGTTTTTCACGTTATTCGTCTTAATTTCTTTTATTTCGGCAGGACAGGTATATTTTAAATATCTGACAAAGGGAGATACAGTCAGTTTTCTTGATGAATTAATATGGGACCTGGTAAGCTGGCTGCCCTGGGCGTTTTTTGCCCCTTTCATATTTTATCTTGCAGAGCATTTCCGTTTTAAGAGTTATAAATTAATTGTAATAGTGATCGTTCATGCTTCTGCAGCTGTTCTTCTATCAATAATCCAGCCGGTTAGTTACGGTATTCTGAACGATCTATATGGGAATTTTAATCATGAATGGAATGTGAAAACTGTTTTCAGCCTTTCACTGAATTTAATGCACGTTAAATTACTAGTATATCTTTTTATTTTGGGGACATTTTTTTTACTGGATTATTATAGGAAATTTCGTGAACGCGAGGTTAGAAGTCTTCGATTGGAAAATCAGCTTGCCGAAGCACGATTGGAAGTCTTAAAAATCCAGCTCCACCCTCACTTCCTGTTTAATACTCTGCATGCTATTTCAGCTTTAATTCCCGATGATCCTGATGCTGCTGATAGAATGATTGGACTTCTGAGTGATCTTCTTAGGTTGACGCTTGAGAGTTCAAAAAAGCAGGAAGTTCCTTTAAAAGAAGAATTGGATTTTTTGAGTTTATATCTGGAAATTGAAGAGATCCGTTTCCAGGATAGGCTAAAAGTTGAAATCAATGTCAGTCCGGGTATGTTTGATATTTTGGTGCCAGGTATGCTTCTTCAACCTTTGATAGAAAATGCGATCCGCCATGGTATTTCCCCAAAAGCTGAAGGGGGAAAAGTAGAAATAAATGTCAGAGGAATAAATGAAAATGTACTGATAGAAATAATTGATAATGGGATTGGTTTAAAAGAAGCTGGTAGTAGTTCAATCAAAAAGGGCTTTGGTATTTCAAATACAAAAGAAAGACTCGAACAGCTTTATGGTGAGAATTTCAGTTTGGAAATAAAAAATACCGATAGTGGAGGGTGCATTGTAACTCTCGAAATCCCATACCGTATATCAGGTGAGGAATCTAAGTCAATAGAGGATAATGAATGAAAATCAGGGTACTTATTGTGGATGATGAACCTCTCGCTCGAAAACGAATCAGAGATTTATTAAAAAATGAAAATGATATTGAAATTGCAGGAGAAGCCTGTAATGGAATTGAGGCTGTTATTGAGCTGGAAGAAAAAACTCCTGATCTGGTCTTTCTTGATGTACAGATGCCTGAAATGGATGGCTTCAATGTTATTAAAACAATCGGGATTGAAAAAATGCCGCATGTTATTTTTGTAACAGCATTTGACCAATACGCTCTGGATGCTTTTGAAGTTCATGCGCTGGATTATCTTCTGAAACCGTTTGATAAAAGACGATTTAAAAAGTCTCTAAAGAGAGCGATTGAATATATCGAACTTAAGAATAATAGTAATTTTAATGGTCAACTGAATGCGCTTATTGAGGGAACAGGAACAAAATATGTCGAACGGTTGATAGCAAAATCAGGCAGCAGGTATTCTTTTTTAAAGACTGATGAGATTCAATGGATAGAATCAGCCGGGAATTATTTAACACTGCATGCCGGAAATGAAAAACATGTTATTCGAGATTCAATGAAAAACATGGAACAAAAGCTTGACCCTGAAAAATTTATCCGTATTCACCGGCAGACAATTGTCAATATTGATTGTATAAAGGGATTCCAGCATTTTTTTAAAGGAGAATATAAAGTTTTCCTTAATAACAATGTTGAATTGACTTTAGGACAGGTATATAGAGAAAAATTCAAGGAACGTTTTAAGGATTCATTTTAAGATTTTGATCATTTTATCCTGCATTAATTACCTTTAATCACAGATATCCGGGGCTTAGTCACTTTTTCAAATCTTTTAACGAAATATTCCGTATCTATCTAAAAGAACTATACTTTATGGCACGGGGTAGAGGCATAGTCAAATTAATTTAGGCACTAAATCTTGGGAATTTTGGAGGGATTATGTCTCGTAAACTTATTCTATTTACACTTCTTTTTTTATTTTTTTCAATCAATGTATTTTCACAGGAAGTTATCAGATCTGTCAGAGCGGTTAGAACAAATTCTCCGGTGATCGATGGAGTTTTTAATGATGCAGAGTGGCGTGACGGCGGAATAGCTTCAGATTTTATACAGATGGATCCGGTTGAAGGTGCGCCGGAAACCGAACGATCTGAAGTATATTTCCTCTATGATGACATAAATCTTTATATAGGAATCAAGTGTTTTGATAAAGAACCGGAAAAAATAATAAATCAAATGGGTTCTCGTGATGATGTTGGGACAGCAGACTATATTTCAATTTACATGGATACATTCCATGATCACAGGAACGGCTATTGTTTCGGTATATCAGTTTCCGGTACAAAAAGTGATGGAAAGTGGTTCAATGACAATAATTATGACGTAAACTGGGATGGTGTATGGTGGGGTGAAGCGGATATTACGGAGTTCGGATGGATCGCAGAATTGAAAATACCGTTTGCCACTATTAAGTTTGCAGCAAAAGACATTAACACCTGGGGATTGAATATCCAAAGAATTATTCCGAGGAAAAATGAAGTTTCTCACTGGCAGAAAGTTAAAAGAGATGATGGAAAAAGAGTATCGGATTTTGGTCATCTTGAAGGGCTTCAAAGTATTAAACCGGGTATGAACCTGGAGATTTTACCTTACCTGAGCAGCAGAGGTCAGAAAGACAGGTTTTCAGATTTTAAAACTAAAAATGAAAACGGTATTACAGGATTTGATATAAAATATGGATTAACAACAAATCTCACCGCTACAGTTACTGTTAATCCTGATTTTGCTCAGATCGAAGCAGATGAAGATCTGATAAATCTGACAAGGTATCCACTGTATCTACCTGAAAAAAGACCGTTTTTTACAGAAGGAGCTTCAATATTTCAAACTGCAGGCTCCGGTCATGCCGGTTTATTTTATTCAAGAAGAATAAATGAACCTGTTTATGGGCTTAAAATAAACGGTAAAGTAGGGAGCTGGGATTTAGGTGTACTTCATTCATTAAATGATAATGACGCAGGTGTTAAAGGTATGATCAGTTCAGGAGACCTTGAGGAAGGAACAAAAACTAACGCATTTTACAACGTTTTGAGAGTGAGTAAAGATGTTCTTTCCAGGTCACAGGTTGGATTTATTGCAATGAGCAAGGAATATTCGGGTGGGCATAACAGAATATTCGGAATAGACGGGAATATCAGGTTTAAAAATTACTACACATTTTCATATGAAGCTGTAAAATCTTTATCAGATAATAAAAATGATAAAAACCATTCTACTAATCTTAGATTTTACAGGCAAACTGATTTTTTCAGTTTTGCTGCTTATTACGGTGAACAGGCTCCAAATTTTATGGGTAACGAGATCGGATTTTATTCTTATAATAATTTTCGGGAAGGCAGCTTCTGGTTTGATTTTCGTCCAAGGCTTGAAAATATCGGGATCAGACAGTTTGCTCTTATGACTTTTGTGGAGGGGGAGAATTTCTGGTCTAACCGTTTTCTGGATTATAATAAATTATCCAGATCGTGGGGGAATAACTTCTATATTATTTGGATGAACTACTGGGTGGTCAGCGGCGGCTGGGATACCGGAAAATCATTTGACAGATTTGATGAAACACTTTATCCATCTGAATCATATTATATTGCTTTATCAAATAATCAGAATTCAAAAATATATTTTAATATTCAGCACAGTCAGGGGAAATACCGTACCGGTTACAGTTGGAGTTACAATAATTCTGTCTATATAAGACCGGCGAACAGGATAAACATGGAATTAAGCTATAACAGGAGCCTGGCAAAACTAATTAATCCTGAATCTAATGTCCTGGATCATCATAAATATGAAGTCTGGCGTTCAAAATTTAATTACTGTTTTAACCGTGATTTAAATGCACGTGTAATTCTGCAATACAGCGGTATGGAAAAAAGGCTGGATACTTATTATCTTATTGCGTATAACTTCCGACCAAAGAGCTTTCTATATCTTGCCTATACTGAGCGGTTTGACGAAGCTGCATTTTTTGACAGGTACGGAGAAGAAAGGATCCCACGGTTCAGTTCATCAAATAAAATTTTACAGCTTAAACTCTCATATCTTTTTCTCAGATAATTATGAAAAAATACCGGAGGTTATTATGAATAAAAGGATTATTTTGGTTTTTTGTGCTCTATTTATTTTCATCTATGGAATTTCCTTTTCACAGGAAACCGTTAAATCTGTTACAGCCGTTAGAACAACGTCACCTAAGATTGACGGGATTTTTAATGACTCTGAATGGCTGCACGGCGGCAAAGCGGCCGGCTTTATTCAAATGAATCCTGTAGAGGGAGCTTCATCGACAGAAAACACCGAAACTTATTTTCTGTATGATGATGAAAACCTGTATGTTGGAGTAAAATGTTATGTAACTGAACCTGGTAAGATAGTCAGAGAGTTAACCGGTAGAGACAACCAGGGTTCTTCAGGCTGGCTTGAAATACATCTTGATACGTTTCATGACCACAGGAATGCTTACCTTTTTGTCACAACTCCCGGTGGTGCAAAATGCGATGGAAAATATTCTAAAGACGGTGGGAATGAAGATTGGAGTTGGGATGGTGTATGGTGGGTTGAAACAAATGTAACTGATTACGGCTGGATTGCGGAGTATAAAATTCCTTTCTCGACTTTGAAATTCCCTAAAAAGGATGTACACACCTGGGGACTGAATATTTTGAGGTGGATTTCAAATAAAAATGAGTGGACATCATGGCAGCAGTGCAAGAGAAATGACGGAATAAAAATGTCGAAAGACGGTCATCTTGAAGGGCTTAAAAGCATAAAACCGGGCATGAATCTTGAAATATTACCTTATTTAACAAGCAGAGGTCAAAAAGATAGGATTTCAGCTTTTAAGGCAGAAAATAATAACGGAGTTACAGGAATAGATATGAAATATGGAATAACCACTAATCTTACTGCTACGCTTACGGTAAATCCGGATTTTGCCCAGATAGAAGCCGATCAAGATTTAATTAACTTAACGCGGTATCCTCTTTATCTTTCTGAAAAACGCCCGTTTTTTACCGAAGGAGCTTCCAATTTTCAAACAGCTGGTTCAGGACATCATGGAGGGCTTTTTTATTCGAGAAGAATTAATGAACCGGTTTACGGACTTAAAGTAGAAGGTAAAATAGGAAACTGGGATGTAGGTGTCTTACACGCCTTGAATGATAATGATGCCGGACTTCAGAATAAAATCGAAAATAAAGAATTACCTGAAGGTACAAAAACAGATGCTTTTTATAATATAATAAGAATGAGCAGGGATGTTTTTTCCCGTTCACAGGTTGGATTTATCTCCATGAGCAAAGAATATTCCGGAGGATATAACAGAATATTCGGTTTAGACGGGAATATAAGATTTAAGAATTACTATACCTTCTCTTATGAAGCAGTAAAATCGTTTACCAAAGACCATAAAGATAAGAATCATTCAGTAAACATGAGTTTTTATCGCCAGGCAGATTTTTTTCGTTTTTCAGCATCTTATAATGAACAAGCCCCTAACTTTCGGGGTAACGATGCGGGGTTTTATTCATATAATAACTACCGCACTGCTGCTTTTAGCTTTGATATTTGTCCAAGATTGGAAAAAATAGGAATAAGGCAATTATCTTTCTCAAATCGAGTGTATGGTGAGAATTTTTGGTCAAATAAATTTTTTGATAAAGAAAAATTATCAAGAGAATTAGGATTTAATATAAGTTACCAATTTATGAATTATTGGGGTGGCTGCATCGATAAAACAATAGGAAAAACATATGACAGATTTGATAATGTTCTTTACCCGTTAGACTCATATCATATATGTTTCCATAGTAATATGAGTAAACCTGTTTTGATAAGTTTTTCGCATAATCAGGGGAAATACAGAACAGGGTACAGTTGGAGCTATTACAATTCCGCAAGGGTCAGGGCAAGTGACAGACTTAATATTGAGTTTAGTTATAACCGGAGTCTTGCAAAACTTATTAATACTGAAACCCAAAACCTGGATCATCACAAATATGAGGTCTGGCGGTCAAAAATCAGCTACCATTTCAACAGGGATCTGAACGCAAGAGTAATTTTTCAGTACAGCGGTATGGAAAAAAGGCTGGATACTTATTATCTTATTGCGTATAACTTCAGACCAAAGAGCTTCCTGTATATCGCTTATACCGAGAGATTTGATGAAACTGCATTTTTTGACAGGGCAGGTATAGAAAAGTTCCCGCGGTTCAGCTCTTCAAATAAAATATTACAGCTTAAACTCTCATATCTTTTTCTAAGATAATTATGAAAAAATACCGGAGGTTTTATGAATAGAAGGATTATTTTGGTTTTTTGTGTTCTATCAATTTTCATCTATGGAATTTCCTTCCCACAGGAAAATGTTAAATCAGTTACGGCTGTCAGGACAGGGACACCTGAAATAGATGGTCTGTTTAATGATTATGAATGGGTTAAAGGCGGTAAAGCGGAAGGATTTGTCCAGATGGAACCGGTAGAAGGCGAGCCGTCTACTGAAAGGACAGAAGCTTATTTTCTATATGACGATGAAAATTTATATGTTGGTATTAAATGTTATGCGAAAGAACCGGATAAAATTGTTAAACAGATAACGGGAAGAGATAACCAGGGATCAGCGGACTGGCTGGAGATTCATCTTGATACTTTTCATGACCACAGGAATGCATACCTTTTTGTCACTACTCCCGGCAGTGCAAAATGTGACGGAAAATATTCTGAGGACGGTTTTACCGAGGACTGGAGTTGGGATGGAGTATGGTGGGTTAAAACTTCCGTAACAGATTTCGGGTGGGTTGCGGAGTATAAAATACCTTTTTCGACTTTAAAGTTTCCCAAAAAAGAAAATCATACCTGGGGATTAAACATTTTAAGATGGATATCAAATAAAAATGAGTGGACATCCTGGCAGCCGTGTAAAAGAGATGACCGTATAAAAATGTCAAAAGACGGTCATCTTGAAGGGCTTGCAGGTATAAAAACCGGGATGAATCTTGAACTGCTGCCATATTTCACGAGCATGGCTCAAAAAGACAGGATTTCATCTTTAAAATTAAAAAATGAAAATGGTATAACAGGATTTGATGTTAATTACGGGCTGACCTCAAATTTAACGGCGGTTTTGACTGTTAATCCTGATTTTGCACAGATCGAGGCTGATGAAGATCTGATAAATTTAACCCGTTACCCGCTTTACCTTCCGGAAAAAAGACCGTTTTTTACTGAAGGAAGTTCGATCTTTCATACTGCCGGTAATTTTCCAAATTCAAAACTGTTTTATTCGAGAAGGATTAGCGAACCGGTATATGGTCTAAAGATGACCGGAAAAATCGGTAACTGGAATCTTGGTGTAATTCATTCTTTAAACGATAATGATTTTGGGGTCAAAACTAAAATTGAAAATAATGAGATTTCTGAAAACACAAAACATCAAGCATTTTATAATGTTATTAGAATGAGAAAAGATGTTTTTTCACGGTCAGAGGTGGGATTTATCACAATGAGCAAGGAATATTCCGGTGGATATAACCGTATAATAGGTTTCGATGGAACATTCAGGTTTAAGGACAATTATATCTTTTTTATTGAAGGAGTTAAATCTTATTCACCGGATGTAAAAAAAGACAATTACTCGCTTCTTACTGAACTTTTCTATAGTACTGATCTTTTTTCATATACAATAGATTACCTCCAGCAGGCATCCGACTTTATCGGAAATGAACTGGGGATATATAATTATAACAATTACAGGAGAGCCCAGATTTCCTTTGGTTATTCACCAAGGCTGGAGAAAATCGGCATAAGACAGTTAAACATTTCAAATAGTATTATGGGAGAAAATTTCTGGGACAATAAATTTTTTGATAAAGAAAAATTGTCACGTTCATGGAGTACTTTTATATCCCTGACCTCGATGAATTACTGGAGATTTATGTTTGGCAGTAATTTTGGGAAACGATATGACCGGTTCGATGAAATTCTTTATCCTTCAGACTCGTACCAGTTTAATATTACAAACAACCATACTTCCAGGATTAATTTAAGTCTAAGTCACACTCAGGGTAAGTATAGAACAGGATACAGTTGGAGTTACAACAGTGCTGCAAGATTAAGATCAACTGACCGTTTAAACGTAGAATTCAGTTATAACAAAAGCCTTGCAAAGCTTATAAATCCAAATACGGAAAAAATGGATAAACATTTTTACGAAGTATGGAGAACTAAATTTCATTATTCGTTTAACCGGGATCTCAATGCAAGGTTGATTTTTCAATACAGCGGATTGGAAAAAAGGCTCGACACTTATTATTTGATAGCATTTAATTTTAAACCAAAAAGTTTTTTGTATATAGCTTATACTGAAAGATTTGACGAAACCTCTTATACCGGCATTGATGGTAGCGAGATATTTCCAAGGTTCGGTTCTTCAAATAAGATATTACAGGTTAAGCTTTCAAATCTTTTTATGTGGTAGTGTGTACGTCAAGAATATTTTTATGTAATAACAGGTCTCCATATTTAATGGCGCCTTTTATGCAGTATATAATATAGGTGTTAATTTGACAGCTATTAACAGAGCAGGAATAGGGCATGATTTTGAAGGCATTTTAATGTTTTTCCTCTTATCCCTGAAAATTTACGTTTTAACACTTGTTTCTGCAATTTATCACTAAATGTTTTTAATTTAAACTGTTGATTTATATAATGTCCTGCAAACCTTTTCACAATCGGAACTGTCTAAGTAATTCTAGTTAGAAAATGTTTGTTCAAGGGTAAGGGCATAACTCTATTTATTCAGGTAAGTAAAACTAAAAACCGCAGGAGGACTTATGTCCGGAAAATTATATTTTTTGCTAATATCGTTTTTTGTCCTGATTTCAAAAATCGGATTCTCACAGGAAATTACAAAATCAGTTACAGCTGTTAGAACTTCCACACCTCAAATCGACGGTGTGTTTCATGATTATGAATGGCAAAAAGGCGGAATGGCGACCGGATTTACACAATTTAATCCGGATGAAGGAGAACCGGCTTCTCAAAAAACCGAAGTCTATTTTCTTTATGATGATGAGAACATTTATATTGGAGTATACTGTTATGACGAAGAGCCGGATAAGATCGTCAGACGTATCGGCAGCAGGGATCAGATCGAGGATACAGATTACATATCAGTATATTTAGACCCTTTCCATGACCACAGAGATGCTTTCCAATTTGCTGTTAATGCAGCAGGGACGCAGGATGACGGCAGATATTTTAATGATATGAATTATGATAATTCCTGGGATGGAGTATGGTGGGCGAAAACAGGGATGATAAAAAATGGATGGATAGCCGAAATTAAAATCCCATTTTCCACATTAAAATTCCCCGAAAAAAATGTTCATACCTGGGGACTCAATCTAAGGCGGGTAATTACCAGAAATAATGAATTGTCATTCTGGCAGGAGGCGAACAGGGATAACATGTGGAGAGTTTCAAAATACGGACATCTTGAAGGACTTGAATCAATAAAAACCGGATTGAATCTGGAAATTTTACCTTATGTAACCAGCAGGGTCCATGATGACAGGATATCTTCATTAAAGATGCAGAATGATAATGGGATAACCGGAGTTGATGTTAAATACGGCGTAACTTCAAATTTGACGGCGACTTTAACTATAAATCCGGATTTTGCACAGATAGAAGCTGATGAAGATCTTATTAATTTATCGAGGTATCCTCTTTATCTGCCGGAAAAAAGACCTTTTTTTACTGAAGGTTTAAACGTATTCAGAACTGCAAGAAGCCAGTTTCATGGTGGTTTATTTTACACCAGAAGAATAAATGAACCGGTTTACGGATTAAAAATTAACGGTAAAGTTGGAAATTGGGATGTCGGTGTACTTCATTCAATGAATGATAATGATGCGGGTATAAATGCAAAAATTGAAAATGAAGATATCCCGGAAAGCACAAAAAATGAGGCATTTTATAATGTGATAAGATTAAGCAGGGATATTTTTTCCCGTTCTAAAATCGGTTTTATTACAATGAGCAAAGAGTACTCCGGGAATTATAACCGAATTTTCGGTCTTGATGGAAGTATGATTTTTAAAAGCAACTTTATATTAGCTTTTGAAGCTGTAAAATCATTTACCAGCGATGTTAATGAAAAAAATCATATGATAGACGCAGGATTTAACAGACAGAGTGATATTTTCAGTTTTGGTTTAAATTACCAGGAACACGCTCCAAATTTTGTTGGAAATGATATCGGTTTTTATTCATATAACGATTTCAGGTTCGCAAACGCCTGGGTTGATTTTGGTCCGAGAATAGAAAGTATCGGTATCAGGCAGTTAAGGTTTATGACAGGTGTTCAGGGCGAGAATTTCTGGGCTGCGGATTTCTTTGATAAAAAAAGGATGTCACGAAGTTGGAGCAACAATTTCTATATTCAATTTATGAACTACTGGAGGATAAGCGGTGGTAAAAATAGCGGAAAATATTACGACCGGTTTGACAATTTGCTTTATCCAACCGACTCTTTTAGCCTGGGTTTTTCAAACAACTATAATTCGCCTTACTTCTTTAATTTTCAGCACGCGCAGGGAAAATACCGGACCGGCTACAGCTGGAGTTATAACAGTATGTTTAGAATTAAACCTAATGACAGAATAAACGTTCAGATCAGCTATAACAAAAGCCTTGCAAAATTAGTTAATACTGAAACCAATAATCTTGATAAGAGTTATTACGAAGTCTGGAGAACAAAATTTTATTATCATTTTAATCCGGATCTGCATGCCCGTGTGATCTTTCAGTACAGCGACATGGATAAGAGATTGAATACCTATTACCTTCTGGCATATAATTTCAGGCCTAAAAGTTTTCTATATCTTGCTTATACAGAGCGGTTCGATGAAAGTCCTTATGTTAACCGGTTCGGAGAAGAAATAATTCCACGGTTCGGTTCATCAAATAAGGTTTTACAGCTTAAATTGTCATATTTATGGTTAAAATAGTCTTTCTGTATTTGCCCCCCCCAAAAAAGGCGCCGCTTATATGCGGCGCCTTTCAACATAACAAAAAGGGGTAAGCAAAACATTCGAGGAATGGGAAAATAAATTCTTAAAGATTCTTAGCAGAATAAGCGGTTTTGTTTTAATTTTTTTCTTTTTATATTCCCATATACAAGAATACAATATTTGATTTTATTCTTTACGGACTGTGTGAGAACACATAAATTAAAATAATCTAAAAGTTTTTAATGTCATTGCGAGGAGCGAAGCGACGCGGCAATCTCACCGCTAAAATATCGTTATTATATCATTTATAAGATTGCTTCAATCCTCCTGACGCATCAGGACTCATTCGCAATGACACATTTGTACCTGTTATTAGTCTGTTAAGTTAATATTGAAATTCTGGAATGAACCCGGTGTGAAATGAAAATCCTGAATAAAAAACAATTGAGAAATTTTTCATTACTTTTATTCTTTTTTACATTTGTGGCTGTGTTTTTTGCAAGTGAGTCTTATCTGATTAGTATTGTCAAAGACCAGCCTATCAATATTCTGAGCCAGATACAATGGACTCTTGTACGATGGCTTCCCTGGGCATTCTTTACCCCCCTAATTGTTTATTTTATTAAAAGATTTCCTGTAAGAAGAGAAAAATGGTTTGGTCCGGTCTTATTTCATCTGGTATTAAGTGTTTTTTTCACGGTAATTCAGGCAGGAATTTATAATTGTTTCATCGGTCTATTTAAAAACTTGATGCCGGTATGGAATTTCCGGATCTTATCCAGCCTTATTTTTGGATTCATTCATTTTAATATAATTGCTTACGGAATTGTGATCAGCATTTATTACTTATTTGAATATTACCGTAAATTCCGTGAACGTGAATTGAAAGCATCCCGTCTTGAAACACGCCTTGCTCAATCACAACTCGAAGTTTTAAAAATGCAGCTGCAGCCTCATTTCCTTTTCAATACTCTACATGCTATATCTGCTCTTTTACATAAAGATTCGGAAGCTGCTGACAAAATGATAAGCAGATTGAGTGACCTGCTCAGATTTTCACTGGATAACTCAGGTTTACAGGAAGTTACATTAAAGGAAGAACTTGAGCTGCTGAAAATATATCTTGAAATCGAAAAAACCCGGTTTGAGGATAGACTAAACGTGAAATATGATATTGCCAGGGAAACACTCAGTGCTGTCGTCCCGAATCTCATACTCCAGCCATTAGTCGAAAATGCAGTTCGGCACGGCATTGCCCCTAATGTTAAAGGGGGCATGATCAAAATAAGTTCAAGGCATGAAAATAATAATTTAGTTGTCGAGGTTTATGATAACGGAATTGGTTTAAAGAAAAACGATCTGTCTGCCTTAAAGAAAGGTTTTGGTCTTGCCAATACAATTGAAAGGCTTAATCAACTGTATGGTGAAAGAGGTAATTTCAATCTTGAAAATGCAGAAGGCGGGGGCACGATTGGAACATTTAAAATTCCCTTCCGTATAGTATTTAAAAACAGCCAAAAATAATCCCGGGATAGATTTCATGAAAATTCGTGCTTTAATAGTTGATGATGAACCATTGGCACGTGAACGAATCCGGGACCTTCTGGAAGATGATGATTATGTTGATGTGATTGGTGAATCTGCTAATGGAATTGATGCCGTCACAGATATCAGGGAAAAAGTACCTGATTTGATATTTCTCGATGTCCAGATGCCCGGATTGGACGGTTTTGAAGTTGTCGAAAAGGTCGGCTGTAATAAAATGCCTCAGGTGATTTTTACCACTGCTTATGACCAATATGCACTCCGTGCGTTTGAAGTTCATGCACTTGACTATCTTTTAAAACCGTTTGACAGGGGACGGTTCCAAAATGCCCTGAACCGCGCGATAAAGTATTTAAAGTTGAAAAAAGATGGTGATTTTAAATACCGGCTTAAAGAATTGTTGGATGAAGTTAAGGTGGAACGCAAATATTTAGACCGTCTGATCATAAAATCTGAAGGCAGGATCTTTTTTCTAAAGGTCGATGAGATAGACTGGATCGAAGCAGCCGGGAACTATCTGACCCTGCATGTCGGAAATGCCCGGCACCTTTTGCGCGAAACCATGAATTGTATGGAAAACAAACTTGATCCGGACAGGTTTTTTCGAGTTCACAGGTCTACAATAGTCAATATAGAACGTATTAAAGAAATCCACCCTATGTTTAACAGCGAATATTTAATTATTCTCAAAAATGGCAGGGAACTGAACTTAAGCAGAAAATACCGTGAGAAATTTAAAGAGCTGTTTTAGCATGTATTAAATAATCCCGGTTTTACCTGAATAAGGGCAGATTTCCGTCCCATGTATTTGTTATTTAACCCGTATTTAACGTGTTTTGTCACTATTTTCAGGATGTTATCACTTTTTCATTTAAAAACGAATAAAATTATATATACTGATTTGTAGAAGATCATTAAATAGACTAAAGGAATATATGTCCAAAAATAAAATCAGATTTTTTTTATTTCTGATAATATCTGCTTTTGTACTGAGTTTTACGTTTTTTCAGGAAAACAAAGCATACCTGATATCAGATCATGACAGATTATTCAAAACATCATTTGCCGGTATAGATACAGTTAACACCCTGTCAAGTCTTCGTAAGGAGAACGGGATTATAAAGATCAACTATTATGGCGATTATGGAAAATTATTGAATGATGTAGAGAACAGAATGATAAATCGGAGCGGTGGTAATTCAAGTGAAGAGATCAGATGCAGTATGTTTGCCGCTTTTGGTGATGCCGGAAATCTGTTATACGGACGTAATTTTGATAACCCCGAATGCGGTGTATTGATTGGGTTGTATAATCCTCCGGGAAAACTGTCATCTATTGCATTTTCCAGAATTAATGATCTCGGATTTGAAAAAAATGTAGATATTAACTCCCTTTCATTTGAAGAAAGAAAGCCGTTCCTCAGTGCACCGTTTTTTGCTCCAGATGGTATCAATGAGTGCGGAGTTACAGTTGCCCTGGCATATTTGAGAAGTCTGCCTGTTAAAGCTGATAAGGATAAAAAATACACTTTTGTAACACATATGGTACGTGAAATCCTTGATAATGCAAAAAATATAGATGAGGCGGTTGAAATAGTAAAAGGCATGAATGTATATGATTCAAATATAAATACACTCTCTCATCATATCCTGATTTCAGATCCGTCTGGGCGTTCGGTAATAATGGAATATTATGATGGTGAAATGAAGGTGATACCGAATACAGAATCATTTCAGGTAATAACCAATTCCCCGGTATATGACAGGTCTTTAAGCTCGATAAAAAATACCTGCTGGAGATACAAAAATGCTTTTGATCTATTGAAGAAATTTGATGGAAAAGTAACCCGGGAAGAAGGAATGGATATTCTGCAGAGTGTCTCTGTTAAAGGAACCCAATGGTCTGCGGTTTACGATATGAAAGAAAAATCAGTTTATGTCTCTTTATACCGTGATTACAAAACGGTGACAAGAATATCCTTTATTGATTTTTAAAATATATGAGGCTTCTGATGTTGAAATCTTCTTTGATCCAGCTGCTGTTTTTTTGCATGCCTTTATCAATTTACTGTTCAGGAGATGAAATTGATTCCCCGGATTCAGTTATAGTGGAAGAAGACGGACTTCAGATGAAGAAAGAGACTGAACATTTCAGTTTCTATGTCGACACGATTGAACAAGAATATCTAAATTTGATTGCCGAATATCTTGAGGAAAATTGTTTAAGAATAAACAGTGAATTAAAAGCCGGCAGCATCCCCAGGGTAAAAATGAAATTATGGAGAAGTTCAGAGCAATTCTATGAAGTAATGGTTGAAAAAACCGGAACTCTTTACAATGGAGCTACCGGATACGTATCCGGTAGTTTGGAATGCTGTATGCTGTCAAGCAATTATTCGGTTTTAGACTCCAAAACTGCCCTGCATGAGTATGCTCACATTGTTTCGATTTTTGTCAATTCAAGTATCCCGAATAATCCACGCTGGTTGTGGGAAGCTGCTGCGTTATATGTAACAGGGGATTTTGTTGATCCTGCTTCTCTGCAATATATGGCAGCCGGTGATTTTCCGACAATTGCAGAATTAAACATCGGTTACAATGACGGATTTCAAAAGATTTATGCTGTCGGATATATTCTGGCTGAGTATATTGTTGAACACTGGACGATTGACTATTTTATCCAGTTGATTAAAGCGAACGGAGATATCGAAAATGTGCTTGGGTTGGGTGTAGAGGAATTTGAAGAAAAATGGCATGAGTATATAAGGGGAAAATATTTCTGATTTAGTTTCACGTTTAAATATGGGCAGCCGCAAAGCTGCCCCTACTTAATTCAGAATAAATGTTGTTCCTCAATTAAGATAAAAACGATCATAACTGTCCGGTTAAATTAAAAAAAACCTATACTTAAACTATTGTTTTAATATAACTTAAATCAGAATATTATAAATATTAATTGATTTTGAAAAAAATAATCAAATTGCCAAAATTATAAGTTACTGGATTCCAGCCTTCCAGACTGTGTGAAAATAAAAAAATCAAAATAATTGACTGTCATTACGAGGGAGTCCCATATTTTTGGGACGACCGTCGTAATCTCCGATATTCTTACAAAACAATACTTTAACGGTGAGATTGCCACGTCGCTTCGCTACCTCGCAATGACATTTAATTTCGCAAATTATACTTAAGCATGCGTTTTCACACAGTCTGTTCGCTGGAATGACAGTTCCTATATTTTTGTTATTATTCATGTTGTGTCATTCCAGCGAAGGCTGGAATCCAGTTTTATGATGTACATAAAATATATTGATATTTTTTAACCGGACAGTTGTGAAAAGGAATTGCACTTTTCAGGTTTAAGTATTATTATGCTTAAGCAGTTCTTTAAATTGGAAAAATATTTAGAGGATAAAGAAATGGAACATTCAATGACAACCACTACTTTCTCTCTCGACGGCTATAAAATAGTGAAACAACTTGGAGTAGTTAGAGGCATTACAGTAAGATCCCGGTCGATATTTGGAACACTCGGTGGGGCAATGCAGACAATAGTCGGAGGGAATATTACACTTTTTACGGAATTATGTGAGAAGACCCGTTCTGAAGCATTTATGCTGATGGTTTCTCATGCTGAAGAGATCGGGGCAAATGCAGTAATCGGAGTCCGCTATGATACAACTGAAGTGATGGGAGGTGTTACCGAAGTGTTATGTTACGGGACTGCTGTTACAGTCAGGAGAGTGTGATATTATTAATAAAAAGGGATTCATAAAATATGAATCCCTCAGTCTTTTTAAAAAAGTTTTATTTGTTATCAGGTGGTTTTAACCACCTTTTTTATATTCAGCGAGGGTATTTATGCCCTCGCTTTTTTCTGGTTCAGTTATCTTTTTGGCATTCCGGTCCCTTCGTAAATTTTTATGCCGTCCACAGTAGCCATAGCCAAATTTCTTGGATCTTCACCGGGCATGCCTGATGCACCAACTTCACCGTCTTTATTGATCGCAACGAATTTTTCGCCGGGAATATAATCTGGATTCACTTTTTTATATTTATCGATTATCATGTTCAGAGCGTCTTCACAAGCCTGCTGAGGCGTTCTGCCTTCCTTCATTTTCAGGACGATATAATATGTTGCGCATGATTTGATAACGTCCTCTCCTCTGCCTGTAGCACCCGCAGCGCCTACTTCGTTATCAACATACAAACCGGCACCAATAATAGGAGAATCACCAACCCTTCCCGGGATTTTCCAGCTTAAACCGCTGGTTGTTGTTATCCCTGCAATATCACCGTTCTTATCAACCGCAAGAACATTGGTAGTACCGTAGTGAAAATCGGGATCATTTTCCGGATTATAATAACCCATATCTTTTTTTCTAAGATGATCCGGAGGTCCCCAGTCATCATCCGGATTAAGGTTTTCGCGCCATTTTAACCATGCTTTTCTGGATCTTTCTGTCAGCAGGTTTTCCTCTTTAAAACCCCATCTTTTAGCGAAATCAAGGGCTCCCTTCCCTACGAGCAGAACATGATCTGTTTTTTCCATAACGATCCGTGCGACCGAGCTGGGCGTTTTTATGTTTTCAATACATGCTACAGCCCCGGCATTATAGGTCTTTCCATCCATTATACAGGAGTCAAGTTGTACAACCCCGTTTTCATTAGGTGTGCCTCCGTATCCTACGCTTGAATCATCGGGATCAACTTCGATAATATTAGCCCCTTTTTCTACAGCATCAACTACAGAACCGCCGTTCATCAGGATCTCCCAGGCGCCTTCCATTGCGCTTTTTCCTAAATCATTTCCATGACTGGTGACGATCAATGGAACCTTTCCGGTTTTTGACCTTTTTATAATATTAATATTTTTTGAAAACAAAAAGCCTGCTCCCATACCAAAGCTTGAATTAAAAAATTTTCTTCTTGAAATTTTGTCAGGCATTTTATACCTCCTGTCATTATTTTAATATATTTTTGTTATTTCTGAAATTTGCGTTTTACCTTTATTTTTCCCGCATGATCCTTTCAATTTCCTCAATCGTTTTTGGCGCTTTTGAAAGGACTTTAAATCCGGTTTCGGTTACCAGAACGTCATCTTCAATACGAATACCAAAATTATGCTCAGGTATATATAAAGCAGGTTCAATAGTAATAACCATACCCGGTTTTAATTTCTCTCTTGTATTTCCGACATCGTGTACATCCAGACCGAGAAAATGGCTTATTGTATGCTTCATATATCTTCTAACCGCTCTTCCGTCACCTTTGTTGATAAATCCTGTTTTTTCAAGTTCTTCCTGAATAATTCTAAATGAGACATTGTAAGGTTCCATAAAATCTGCGCCCGGTTTTACAGCTTCTATTGCGCCAAGCTGCGACTTTAACAAAATGTTGTAAAATTTCTTTTGTGTTTCTGTAAATTTACCGGATGCAGGAATCGTTCTGGTAATATCCGCAGTATACATTTTATATTCTGCCCCAATATCTATTACGATCAAATCTCCTTCTTCAATAATATCTGTATTAGCACTGTAGTGAGGTTCAAGTGCGTTTTTTCCCGTTCCAATAATAGCTTCAAATCCTAACTGCATTGCCCCCTGGTTTTTAGAAACATAATCCAAAATTGCTTCCAGTTGATATTCATACATTCCGGGTTTTACAGACTTCATCATTTCAAGGTGAACATCGTCCGTAATATCTATCGCATTCTGCATTAATTTCAGCTCTTCCTCAGAGTGTATTACACGCAGATCTGCCGAAAGCTCTGTAACATTTTTCAGCTTAAAATCATAAAACCTGTCTTTCAAATCCTTAAAAAAAATCAGGCTTTCAGGAATAGGTTTATCGATACGGGGTCTCGGAGAATTTGTAAAGACCGTTTCTATTTGTCTTAGAAAAAACGGGAGCATTCTCAGGAAATTGTCATAAGTCCTGACTGCTCTGAATCCGGTGTCGTTTTTAATTTTGTTTATTCTTTCGTCATCCGGATCCCGGCCTTTTAAGATCAAATTAGCCTGTCTTTTATCAATAAAAACAATAGCATTCGGTTCATTAAATCCTGAGAAATAATAGAAGTTGGATTCCTGGCGGTATCTGAATCTGGTGTCATTGTTTTCCGGTTTTGAAAATAGTATTACAACACTGAATTCAGGCAGTTCCTTCTGCAATGACCTTATTCTATCCTGAAATTCTGCTGCATTCTGTGCAAAAGTTATTATTGATATTCCTATAAAAAGGAATGCAAATATCTTTTTTTTCATTTATCACTCCATGTATAGGGTTTTTGCCTAATTTAAATATTATCTTAAATACAATCAAGTATAAAGACTATTCGAAATTTGTGCATTTTTGGAAAGTAAATTTGATTGATTTTACTTTATTAAATGGTTATATTAACCAGAGATTTTATAAAATCAAAGGAGTATATTAATGGGAAAAAAGTGCCCTGTATGCGGTGAATTTAACGAAAAGGATAATTTTACGTGTCCTGAGTGTGGAAAACCGAATATATGCGGTAAACATTATAATATGGATTTTCTGGTATGCTCAGCCTGTGCAAAAGTGAAGAAAAAATCAAAACCCAAAAAGCAGGAAAAGACGCCTTCAAAAGGAGAAAAGATCCAGTTGGCTTTAAACAGTCCCGGGGAAAATTCACCATTTTTTTTTAAACAGGTAACCTGCCCCGTTTGCGAGAATGTTAACGAACTCAGGCAATTTAAGACAAAGATCTTTGCGGAAAAAAATGTCGATTTTGACAAACATGTTCAGGCGTATGGCTGGAAAAATTCAGATTTCAGTTTTATTCACCCCCCTTTGTATTTTTTCTGGCATTGTCATAACTGCAATTTCACTGATAATTCTATTGATTTTGAGAATCCCACAAAAGAATACTGGAACAACTTTTCTAAGATAAAGGAATTGTACGTAGAGAAGGTAAAGAATGATAAAAAAGCAGCCGCTCTTGTACAGAAATTATCCGAAGCAATAGATTACAATAAAATGACCTTCCTCATGTCGATAAAACTTCATCTTCTTGGAGTTTTTATTCAGGAGCTTCCTCAAGAGCAGGATGACAGAGAATTTCTAAAACTTGGAAGATATTATTTGAGAACTGCGTGGCTGTTCAGAGACCTTGGAAATCAGGAAAAAGGACCGGAAAAGGTACTAAAACTCTCTGCTGCTTTTTCAAAATTGAAGCAATTCTGGCCCGAGATTCCGATAGATGAAGAAGCGAATTTAAGAAAAGCCGCAGAATATATGGAGCAGGCATTTAAATTACATCCTGGAATTAAATCCCCCGCTGCTGAGCTGGACCTTGTGCTTATGATCTCTGGGATGTATTATAAACTCAAAGAATATGAGCAGGCAGCAAACTTCTGTAATATGGTAATACAGAGAGGTCAAAAATCAAAATCAAAACTCGAAGAGAGGATCAAAACTCTTGAAGCAAATGAAAATTCCTCCGCGGATGAAATCAGAAAACTCGATATCATAATAAAAAAAGGAGGACAGATTGTTTCAAGAGCAAGAGATCTGCTTGCTGATATTAATGTGATCAGGCTTAAAGAGCAAAAAGAAAAAGCACTGAAAATATTGAAGAAATTCAGCGATGAAACTCCCATAGAACAAAAACGTGAAGCCCTTTTCAGTAATAAAATAGATAAAAGGGTGATTGATAACCTGGTTCCGGAAGAAAAGAAGAAAAAGTTTCTTGGATTATTTTAATTTAATGAGGTACAGATGTCTGAAATTATTGATTTAATTGCAAGGGAGATCCTTGATTCAAGAGGCAATCCAACTGTTGAAGTTGAGGTCGTTCTTGAAAGCGGGATTGTTGGAAGAGCATCAGTACCGTCAGGAGCCTCTACAGGAGAATTTGAAGCAGTTGAATTAAGGGATGGAGATAAAGGGCGTTATTCGGGTAAAGGTGTATTAAATGCCGTTGATAATGTTTACGAAATAATTAGTAGCGAAATTATCGGCATGGATGCAAGGTACCAGAGTGAAATTGATTCTCTTCTAATTGACCTTGACGGCACGCCAAATAAATCAAAACTTGGTGCAAATGCAATGCTTGGTGTTTCCATGGCTTGTGCAAAAGCTGCTGCCATGTATTGTGATCTTCCTTTATTTAATTATCTTGGAGGGATTGCGGCTAAAGTGCTTCCTGTACCGTTAATGAATATTCTTAACGGAGGCAGCCACGCAGAAAATGAAATAGATTTCCAGGAATTTATGATTGTGCCTGTTAATGCGGGGTCCTTTTCGGAAGCTTTAAGAATGGGAGTCGAGGTTTTTCATATATTAAAGAAAGTCCTCAAAAACAAGGGATTAAGTTCCGGTGTAGGTGATGAAGGAGGATTTGCCCCTGAGATAAAATCGAACAGGAAAGCACTGGATATGATTTTAGAAGCTATTGAAACAGCCGGATTTAAACCGGGTAAGGATATATATCTCGCACTGGATCCCGCCAGCAGTGAGTTTTATGATAAAGAAAAAGGCAAATATAATCTTTCCAGCGAAAATCTTTCGCTTAGTTCAAAAGAAATGGTTGATTATTACGCTGGTCTGGTAAAAGATTATCCAATTATTTCTATTGAAGACGGAATGGCCGAAGAAGACTGGGAAGGATGGAAATTATTAACTCAAAAAATTGGAAATAAAATTCAACTTGTGGGAGATGACCTTTTTGTTACAAACAAGGAAAGACTTTTAAAGGGCATCAAAATGGGAGTATGTAATTCTATCCTGATAAAAGTAAATCAGATCGGGACAATTTCAGAAACATATGAAACAATGCAGACAGCTCATAAAAATGGTTATTCAACCATGATCTCTCACCGCTCTGGAGAAACTGAAGATACAACAATCGCCGATATAGCTGTAAGTGTAAATGCCGGACAAATTAAAACAGGTTCAGGCTGCAGAACAGATAGAATCGCAAAATATAACCAATTGTTAAGAATAGAAGAATATCTTGCCGAAGAAGCTCAATTTGCCGGAAAAGATGCTTTTAAGTTCTTAAAATAAAGTTGTTTGAAATTGAGACAGAATTATTATAAAAACAGAAAGGTAATTTTAAAAAGAAAATTTAAAAAATACCTGTTTGTTTTTTTAGCGTTGTTGTTTGCCTATGTTTTATACGGTAACAGCAATAATAATATTATCCGGTTATTTGAACGGAAAAATGAGGAAAATAGACTTAAAGCGGAAATTGTAAAATTTGAGATGGAAAATGAGCGGTTGAAAAAAGAAATTATGCTGCTTGAAGAGGAAGATCTTGACTATATTGAAAAGGTGGCTAGAGAAAAATTTGGAATGATAAAAGAGGGGGAAAAAGTCTATAAAATTATCAGAACAAAAGAAGATTAACCTGTTTTTACTGTTTTTACTAATATTCTTTGAAGTAGGTTATCCTTTTTGTTCAGACGATAAAAAAAAACGAGCATTTTCTTACCGGTTTAATCCTTTAATTCTTCGCTATTATCAAAACAATAATATATTTGGGTGGAAGGGCAACTTTGGATTTAACTCCAGATTCTCTGAAAAACTGCTTTTTAATCTGAATACATCATTTAACACTGAAATGATAAAATACCTCGCTGATAATCTGTGGAAAGATACTTACTATTTTAATTCTTCATTGAGACATTTTGTAACTCAGGATTTCACATTAGACTATTTTCTGAATACTATTAATTATAATGACCGGCATACAGGTCTTAATAATGATTACGGAAACCTGACGGCCGGGATTAGTCCTGCATTTAATTATAAAAATTTTGATTTCACCGGTGCTATTAGCGGGGTAACCGACAAAAGAATGGCAAAGAAGGACAATGGTCTGAACTTACGATTTTCAATGGAAAACAATAATTTAAGCATAAATGATTACAAAATAGATATCGCTTCAAATTTGGAGAATGAAAAACTCGGCAACCGTAGAAATTACCACTTTGTCAACAAACTAACTTTCTGGAAAAGGTTTATTTCTAAGAGTTCGGATAGCTTATCTGTATCCTGGAATGAAAACCGGTATGATTACTATATTTCGCCGAATCTGGACATTGAATCAAGAAAAACACTTTTCAGGAAAGTTCATAATACCTTGAATTATTTCATTTCAGAAAAGACCTCCGTAAATCTGCAGTCGTTTGTAAGTCTTGGGAGAACCGAAATTAAATACCCGTTTAAGAGTTCAAGAGGAGAGAAGACCAGAGATGATTTTGTTATAAATAATGTATTTAGATTAAATCACGTAAACAACGGAAAATACTTTGATGTTGTATTTGGATTTGACAACACGGAACACAATTATAAACTTTCCGGGGATGGACAAAACAAAATTGCAGGTCTGATTCCGTTTGATACCCCCAGCAGTAAATCTAAAACAGTTTTTTTGAGTACTGATTTTAGAGGGAATTTTTTCAGAAAAGATTCTGTGAATATGAGTTTTTATGTGGAAAAACACAGTTATGATACTCCTTCAAAAATCAATAATGACGACAGGGATGAATTAAGAATAAATATGCAAATATCTCACTTTTATAAAATCAGACCAGATCTTTTAATTGGAGGTTACCTGAATATTCATTTAAATCATCTTGTCTTTTTATTTAAAGAGAGAAGTATTGAAAATAATTGGAACCGGATATTTATTTTCGGGACGCGAGTAGGCTATATTAATCCCAGATTTATTCTACGCAATTCCTGTGAAGTTATTTCAAATTATACGGATTATGATTACGAAGAATATTTACCGGCTATAAGGAGTTTTGTATTTAGAAAGTTCAGTAATCTGACTGATTTTGTTTATAATTTAAGTAAAAAATCAAGCTTGAATATGTTTCTGAAACTTGAAAAAGAAGAGAATGGAATGCTGGATTGGTCAAAATTCAAACAAAATGTGATTTTTTCGAAAATAAATTGGAATTTTAGAACAAATTATAGCTATCAAATTTCGGAAAATTTTACTATTTTTAGTGGAATTGAATTTTTATCAAGGAAATATGTTTCGGGTATTGATATCAGGAGCGGTAGTTTTGAAAGTAAGAATCTGGATGATTTTGGAGTTTCCTTTGGATTTTTATTTAAAAGTGATAAATTAACATCAAGGTTTAATTTGCTGAACAGAAGGATTGTCCGCGGTGGTGGAAAATCCTTGTTTCAAACGGCAGAAATAAGTATGAATTATTCTATTTGAGAATATTATGAAGAACCAGGAAATAGTTTTTGAAATTAAAAGCGATATTGAAGAATTATCACGTGTTTCAAAGAAAGTTGAGAAAATAGCTTGTCAAATGGGATTTTCAGAAGACGAATGCGATAATATTTCAATTGGAGTAACAGAAGTTGTAAATAATGCGATAATTCACGGGAATAAAAATAATAAAGATAAAAAAGTTGTAATAGCTTTTAAGCTTATGAAAAACGAATTAACGATTTTTGTTACCGACGAAGGGATTGGATTCGATCCGGAAAAAATTGACAATCCGTTAGAACCGGAAAATCTTTTAAAAGAACACGGCAGAGGAATTTTTATACTTAAAGCTGTTATGGATAAAGTGGATTTTAAATTTTCAGCAAAAGGGACCACAGTTATTATGCATAAGAAGAAAAAAAACCGTGTCTCTGAATAATGTTTAAGATTTATTTTGAATCTGGTATTTTTTTTACTTTCGGTGTTATATTGTTTTTCCTGGGAATGATAATTTTCAGGGAAAATCCTAAGCAGAGAATTAATCGTGTGACCGGTACAATGCTGTTTTTATCCGGTTTTGGAACTATCTTAGGCGGTTTAGGTTCTTTATTCATTTATTTGCCTCTGGAAACTCAAATTGAATTAGAGTCGTTAAAAAAGGGTTTATTAATATGGGAATTTTTCTTTCCTCAACTACTCTATTTTTCTTTTATCTTTCCTAGAGAACAGAAAATTTTTCCAAGGATCGAAAAAAAAATATTCCTTATTTTTCTTCCATATATTTTTCATTTCCTGATCGTTTTTTTATTTAATTCACCTGACGAAATTACAAATATCGCATTTGTGGAAAAATTCAAAGAAGTTTTTGGTGTTATTTCTATACCTTTCTATTATCTTATTAAGTTTTTTCTGTTTTTATCAGGATTACTATACTCCTTCCATAATAAATTTTTTGCAATAATCAACATTTTGTACGTTGGTTCGGCACTTATTTTTCTACATATTGGCTTTTCAAATTTACAGCCTTCAAGGTTTAAAAGACAGGTTGCCCTTGTAATCTGGGGGCTTCGCAGTTCAGTAGGAATATACACGATTGCTTATGTTTTTCCTTTGATCCTTCCTCTGAATTTCAGTGAGAATTTAAAATTTATTCTTACTGCGGTTGCCGTAACCATTGGAGCCGGTTCCATTAGCTGGGCTATTATTCGATATAAATTTCTTGATATTCAGATCATCATTAGAAAAAGCATTGTATTTTCAATCAGCTCCGGCTTATTGGTAGGATCATATCTTCTGGTTTATAACCAGATTAAAAAACTTTCCAGCAATATAATGGGTGATATACCGGTTGTGGAAATTGCCTTTATTGTAATTGCTGTTCTATTATTCCAGCCGATCCTGGCGTTTTTTGAACGTCTCATTGAAAGAATCTTTGTGAAAGAACGTGAAACTTATCAGAATATTCTTGAGTCTGTATCAAGGAAACTTATGGTCTTAATGGATATTGGCAAACTCGTTTCCTTTTTGAAGAATGAAGTGAAAAACTATCTGATGCTCGAACGTATCGAAGTTTTTTTAAAGGTTGAAGACAGCCGGTATGTTCTGTTTGGAGATGAAAATACATTTATAAAAGATGAAAGCGAAATCATCAATTTCTTGTATACAAAAGAGAACCTTATCGCTTTTGATCAGATGGTTTCACATTCCGGGAAAAGTGATCTGATCGAGCTATTGAAGACATTTGATACAAAATATATCTTATCTTTAAAATACCGTGGTAAACTTGAAGGATTCCTATGCCTGGGTAAAAAGGTTATCAGATCGGATTATTCTATTGATGATATTACTTTTTTAAATTTGGTATCTAATCAAATTACATCAGCGATAGAGAATGCCAGACTTTACGAGGAAACTCTTGAAAAAGAAAAAATGAAGAAGGAACTTCATCTTGCAAGGAACATACAGAATGCATTATTACCTAAAGAGATACCGAAGTATAATAATTTCGAGTTAAGCGCTATGAATATTCCTTCTCAGGAAGTAGGCGGTGATTATTTTGATATATTACAGATTGAAGAAGATAAAGTTGGGATAGCAATTGGGGATATATCAGGAAAGGGGGTCCCGGGAGCACTTTTAATGTCTAATCTTCAGGCGTCTGTTAGAACATCAGTTGAATTTTTGAAAGATTTTAAAAAGACTGAAATCAACAAAATTCTGTTCAGAATAAATAATCATCTGGTCAAATCTACATCTCCGGAACAGTATGCTACATTTTTTTACGGTGTTATTGATCAGAAAAATAATTCGCTGATTTACTCAAATGCAGGGCATAATTATCCGATTCTATTAAATAAGGAAGGAAATATCAGATTATTAAAAAAAGGCGGAATGGCTCTCGGTTTTCTTGAGAATTATGAATACGACGAAGAAATTATTAAATTAAAAAAGGGAGATATTATTATCTTTTACACAGATGGTGTAACCGAAGCTCTCAATTTATCCGAAAAAGAATTTTCTGAAGTTAAACTTGTTAAACTTGTTCAGTCTATTAAAGAACTTAGCGCTGATGAAATTAAAAACTCAATTTATCAGGAATTATTAAATTTCACTGAAGAAGTCTGCCAGTATGATGACATTACATTACTGGTTTTAAAAGTAAGGAATTAATATATGAGTAAAAAAGTAATTCTGATTCTGGTGTTCTCAATATTCTTTTTAAATATTTCCGGTATAAATCTTCAGTCAAAGAAAAAAGCAATTGAACTTGTAGGCAAAATTGAATTGAAAAAAGACTTTTGGGGCAGGAGAATATTTAAAGGTAAAGTAAAAAATTATTCAAAAAACAGAATTGATTTTATCCGGGTTGATTTCGAAATGTATGATAAAAATAATAAACTGATCATTAGTGAAGGGGCATATATAGATGGAATAAAATTTGTTTTTGGGGATGCCACAGAAAGCCGGAGCTCCTTAAAACCGGGGGCTACAGGTCCATTTGATGTCTACACATCTATACCGGCTGATTCTATTGCTCAATTTACGTATAAGATCAATTACAAATATTTCAAATACAGATAGAATTTTATGGAGAGAAAAACTTATAAAGGCAGGATATCTCAAAAGGGATTTTCCGCTTTCTCATATAAAAAGATATCAAAAAGTGATCTAAAAGGACCCGTTTTCTCCGCTTCAGGAAAGAATGATGGAGTTATCGGTAAAGAACCAAAAGTTTTTAAAGTATCAAGCGAGAGAAGCAGGAGAACAGATGCTGTAACGGGATACTGTAATATCAGTAATTTTAAAGAAATATTGAACAGGTTTTCAGACAGATCATCAGAATTAACAGAGTATATAAATGAATTTTTGGTGGAAATGCTGAAAATTATCCGAGAAGAAGAAGGCGGGATGAATAAATTCTGCGAAAACGGATTTTATTTCTTTTTTCCTGTAAGAAAAACAGAAATTACTGCTGAGAACAAAGTTGTCAATACTGCTTTTAAAATGAGAAGTAAAATGAATAAATTGAACAGGAAATGGGGCTTTTTCTGGGATGAATCATGGAGTATAGGTATTGGAATAAGTAAAGGTTATATCTCTATTGCAAATTACGACGATAAATTGGAAAGATCACAAGTACTTGAGGATGACACTACTAATCTTTCCAAGTATTTAAGCAGGTATATTTCAAATGGACAAATAGTCATTAATAAAAAATTTTATGAAAGCCATAATTTCAAAGATAAGGATATTGTAATAACACCCTTTAGGCATCTCGCTCTTCGTGAAACGGGCAGAACTATAAAAATATACGAAATAACAGGTCAAAAGAGCACTTACAGCAGATAACGTCATTTTATTTATTTAATATATGGGTACAAAATGAAAAAGAAAAAAATGGCATTGAAGTATTTAAATATTATTGCCGAGAGCCTTGAAAGCACTATAAAAGAGAAAGTAGACAAAATTATTGGTCTGGTTGGAAATTGTGAAAAGTTATTAAATGAAAATATCAATGATTTTGAATATATTAAAAATGGGTGCAGTGAAATTTTAAATGAAATTGACAATGAGACAATATTAATTGAAAAACGCGTTAAGACCTTTGCTCCGGATTTCGCATTTAAACCCGAAGATCTCGATATGCAGATCCAGGAATGGGCGGGATTAACTATTAATCATGAAATAAATAATCCTCTTTCAATTGTTAAGGGTAGTGTACAGAGCATTCAAATAATGCTGAAAAAAGATAAAATTGGTGCAATGGCCATTATTGAAAAGCTGTCAAAAATAAAGAATGAAACTGAAAGGATCAGCATATTTATTTCAAAATTGTTAAATGCCAGTGATATTTCTATCATTGAATACCAGGGTCATGAAATGATGATTGATTTTAGAAAATTATAGTCAGTATTAAGAGGTATGTTTTGAAAGCTGTAGTTCAAAGAGCGAAAAGGGGTACCGTTACTGTTGATGGAAATATTATAGGTGAAATTGAAAAGGGACTCGTAGTATTACTCGGAGTTTCTGTAAAAGACGAAGAGAAGGATGCAGAGTATCTTGCTGACAAAATTGTAAATCTGAGGATTTTTCCGGATGAGAATGGGAAAATGAATGTTTCACTGCTTGATTTTGGCGGAGAAATATTATCGGTATCACAATTTACACTGTATGGTGATACGCGAAAAGGGCGGCGACCCAGTTTTATCGAAGCTGCCGGACCGGAAAAAGGAGAGAAACTGTATCATACATTTAATAAAAACCTTAGAAATTATGGAATCAATGTCTCCGAAGGTGTATTTGGAGCAATGATGGATGTAGAGCTTATAAATGATGGCCCGGTTACAATTATTATTGAGTCAAAATTTTAGTTCTACTATTTCTTTTTATTCAAATATTTTGTTTTTGACACATCTGTTTTTAATCCCTGTTATTTTTAAATTAGAATTGAATTTGCTTGGATTTTCATGTAAAATTATTTAAGTTTATTTCAAAATTTTTCATGGGAGTTGTGTTTATTGACTAATAAAAAAAATGCCCGGTTAATTCTTGAAGACGGTACTGTCTTTACCGGGATTTCCTTCGGAAGTGAACATTCAGTTGCCGGAGAAGTAGTCTTCACTACCGGGATGGTCGGATATCCCGAGAGCCTTACTGACCCATCCTATTGTGGTCAGATCCTTACATTAACTTACCCCTTGATCGGTAATTACGGAATTCCGGATCCAGCATTTGATGAGAATGGTATTTGCATAAATTTTGAATCTTCTAAAATTCAAGTCAAAGGATTGGTGATTTCGAATTATTCCAAAGATTACAGCCACTGGAGCGGAGTAAGATCATTGGCTGACTGGCTGAAACAATATAATATACCGGCAATTTATGATATCGATACAAGAGCGCTGACCAAAAGATTGAGAGAAAAAGGTGTTATGCCGGGCAAAATTGAGATTGATAAAGATATCCCATTTTATGATCCCAATAAAGAAAATCTTGTCTGTTCTGTCTCTACAAAAGAGGTTATTAATGTTGGAAATGGGAAATACAGAATTGTCGTTATTGACTGTGGGATCAAAAATTCTATTATCAGCGAACTGTTAAACAGGGATTTTTCTTTGAAGATCGTACCCTGGGATTACGACTTTTTTCAGGAAGATTTTGATGGCCTGTTTATTTCCAATGGTCCCGGAGATCCGAAAATGTGTACTCAGACCATTGATAATATAAATAAATGTCTTAAAAAAGGAATTCCAACCTTTGGCATTTGCCTTGGTAATCAACTACTTGCATTAGCGGCTGGAGCCGATACGTTCAAGTTAAAGTTCGGACACAGAAGCCAGAATCAGCCGTGCTATATTTGCGGTACAAAACAGGGGTATATTACATCACAGAACCATGGCTTTGCAGTTGATGTAAAATCATTGTCTAAAGACTGGAACGAATTTTTTGTCAATGCAAATGATGAGACAAATGAAGGTATAAGGCATAATACCAAACCCTTTTTCAGTGTCCAGTTTCATCCTGAAGGCTCAGCAGGACCAAAAGATACCGGATATTTGTTTGATATTTTTTATAACAGAGTAAAAGAGTGGAAAAATCCAAAATAAAAAAAGTATTGATATTAGGCTCAGGTGGGCTTTCGATCGGACAGGGTGGAGAGTTTGATTATTCAGGCTCCCAGGCTATCAAGGCTTTAAAAGAAGAAAATATATTTACTATTCTTGTAAATCCTAATATTGCAACAATTCAAACTTCGTGGGGATTTGCAGATAGAGTGTACTTCCTTCCTGTAAATGCAGATTTTGTTACAAGTGTAATTGAAAAGGAAAAACCAAACAGTATTATACTGGGATTTGGAGGACAAACAGCTCTTAATTGCGGTGTTGAGCTGTATAAGCGGGGAGTATTTGAAAAATATAACGTTGAAATATTAGGGACACCGATTGAAACTATTATTGCCACTGAAGACAGAAAGATTTTCGTTAAAAAGTTAAATGAGATAAATATAAAAACCCCGGAAAGTATTGCAGTTGAAACAGTAAATGATGCAGTTGATTCAGCCCGAAAAATTGGTTTTCCTATAATTATCAGAGTTGCATATGCTTTGGGCGGATTAGGTTCTACCTTTTGTGAAAATGAAAAGGAATTGCTGGAAGCGGCAAGCAAAGCCCTTGCTTTTTCTTCTCAAATCTTAATTGAGGAATCGATCCGCGGCTGGAAAGAAGTTGAATATGAAGTTGTTAGGGATAAATTCAATAATTGCATCACAGTATGTAATATGGAAAATGTTGATCCTCTTGGTATTCATACCGGAGAATCTATCGTTGTTGCTCCATCCCAGACACTAAATGATGCCGAATATCATAAATTAAGAAGAATTTCAATTGCTGTAATTCAACATTTAGGAATAATCGGTGAATGTAATATACAATTTGCTCTTGATCCTGAAAGTGATGATTACAGGGTAATAGAAGTAAACGCCCGCCTTTCCCGCAGCAGTGCTCTGGCTTCCAAAGCAACAGGGTATCCTCTTGCTTATATAGCTGCAAAATTAAGTATTGGATATAGTCTGCTTGAGATAAAAAATCCGATCACAGGTGTGACAAAAGCATTTTTTGAACCTGCACTCGATTATATTGTCATAAAATTTCCGAGATGGGATACTGATAAGTTCAAAAGAGTTAAAAAGGAGATCGGCAGCAGTATGAAGAGTGTCGGTGAGGTGATGGCTATAGGCAGGAGTTTTGAAGAGGTCTTTCAAAAAGGTTTGAGAATGATCAAAGGAGGTTATTCAGGTCTTGATTCCGGTATAGTCAAACTGAAAGATGTTGAATATGAACTGAAAAATCCATCTGATAAAAGAATATTTGCTGTCGGATGTGCATTAAGACATGACATGGATATTAACGAATTGTATGAAAAAACCAAAATAGATGAATGGTTTTTATATAAGATTAAAAATATTATAGACACTGAAAAAGACCTCTCCAGGTACTCTCTTGATAACGTTCCTTCAGAATTATTAAGAACAGCAAAAAAACACGGTTTTTCAGACCTGCAGGCTGCAAATATATTAAAAGGTGAATATAATGAAGATCAGGTCAGAGCGGTTCGTAAAAGAGAAGGAATAATCCCTGTTATTAAACAGATAGATACATTAGCAGCCGAATATCCCGCTAAGACAAATTATTTATACATTACTTATAATGGGATAGAAGATGACATAAAGATCAGTGATGAAGCTGTCATAGTTCTTGGAGGGGGAGCATACAGCATAGGGAGCAGTGTCGAATTTGACTGGTGTTGTGTTACATCGGTTCGAACATTAAGAGACCTGAAGTATTCCACCGTAATTATAAATTACAATCCGGAAACCGTCAGCACGGATTATGACGAATGCGACCGTCTTTACTTTGAAGAGCTATCACTCGAAAGAGTTATGGATATTTATGAAAAAGAATCCTCCAAAGGCATAATACTTTCTATGGGCGGACAAATACCTAACAGTTTATCCATTAAATTGAATAAAGCAGGAGTAAAAGTCCTTGGTACTGATCCAAAAAATATTGACCGGGCAGAAGACAGGCATAAATTTTCGTCACTTTTAGACAAATTGGATATTGATCAGCCTGAATGGAAAGAGGTAAGCAATATCGGCGATATGAAGAAATTTGCAGCAGATGTCGGATTTCCCGTACTTGTACGGCCTTCATATGTGCTGAGCGGTTCCGCTATGAGTGTTGCATACAGAGTTGAAGACATTGAGAAAATTTTCAAAAGAACCCAGCTTGTTTCGAGTGAATACCCTGTTGTGGTCACAAGATATATTACAGGTGCCAAGGAAATAGAAATGGATGTTGTTGCCAAAAACGGTGAAATAATCATTTACGGAATTTCCGAACACATTGAAAATGCCGGTGTGCATTCAGGGGACGCAACTCTGGTTACGCCTGCTCAAAGGCTGTACCTTGAGACAATCAGAAGGATCAAAAAAATAACAAGGAACCTGGTAAAAGAACTTAAAGTTACAGGCCCTGTAAATATCCAATTTATTGCTAAGAACAATGATATTAAAATAATAGAATGCAACCTGAGAGCATCCAGAAGCTTTCCATTTGTCTCTAAAATTTACAATATCAATTTTATTGATATTGCTACTAAGGCAATTATGGATGAACCTCTTCAGGAGATATCAACAAAAGCATTCGAACTTGATTTTGTTGGAATAAAAGCACCACAATTTTCATTTACACGGCTTCATGGCGCTGATCCGCATTTAGGAGTTGAAATGGCTTCTACCGGTGAGGTTGCCTGCATAGGAGAAGAGGTAACAGAGACTTTTCTTAAAGCACTTTTGTCGACCGGATTCAAACTTCCCAGAAAAAACATATTAATTTCAACCGGAGATGTTGTAAGTAAATCCAAATTTCTGAAATCTTTGAGACTGCTTATCGAAAATGGATATAAAGTCTATGCTACAAAAGGCACAGCAAAATTTTACAGGAAATATGATATAGAAACTAAGGTTTTATACTGGCCTCTTGAAAAGAAAAATCCGAATATTTTAGATTATTTAAGGGGAAGGAAAATTGACCTGGTTATTAATATTCCAAAAAACGACGAAGAAATTGAACTTTCAAACGATTATATAATCAGACGAACTGCAGTAGACTTCTCGCTGCCTTTGATAACTAATCTTCAATGTGCTAATCTTTTTGTCAAGTCATTATGTACTGTTAAAGAAAAGGATGTCTTGATCAAAGCCTGGGATGAGTTTTTTTAAATAAATATTTGTTTTTTCTTGAATCTG
>JBHPGK010000008.1:0-38358 GCA_042570605.1 Candidatus Zhuqueibacterota bacterium | reverse complement strand
TCGGAATACGACTAAGATATGGGCGCCATAATCCAATTTTCCGACAGACTCCATGGCGTGTCTCTACACTAAAAAGAAAAATGTCTTTATTCGATTTTCAAAGTTTTAAAGAGAAATGCATAAACATCAGCATATTCTTCGATCACCTTAGCCGTAGGTTTGCCTGCGCCGTGCCCCGCTTTGGTTTCCACGCGGATAAGAACAGGATTTTCCCCTGAATCATTTTCCTGCAGTGCGGCAATAAATTTTTTAGAATGCGCCGGAGCGACCCTGTCATCGGTATCGGCGGTGGTAACAAGCGTCGGCGGGTATGAAGCTCCTTTTTTAATATTATGAAGCGGAGAATAAGCGTATAAAAATTTGAAATGTTCCGGATTCTCCTCGGCATTCCCGTATTCGCCTGCCCAGTAATGACCTATGGTATACTTATGATATCTCAGCATATCAATAACAGGTACACGGGAAAGAACCGCACCATACAGGTCGGGGCGCTGGATCAGACAGGCGGCAGTTAAGAGCCCCCCGTTGCTTGCCCCGTCAATTGCAAGTTTAGGTGTACTTGTATACTTATTTTTTATGAGCCATTCAGCCGCTGCTATAAAATCATCAAAAACGTTCTGCTTGTTTTCCAGCATGCCCGCTTTATGCCATTCTTCCCCGTACTCACCGCCCCCCCTGAGCACTGCCACCGCATACACACCTCCGTATTCCAGCCAAACAAGCCGTGTAACAGAAAAAGAGGGTGTTGTGCTTACATTAAAACCTCCGTAAGCGTACAGGATCACCGGATTGTTCCCGTCAAGAGTGATCCCTTTTTTATGAGTGATGAATACAGGCACTCTGGTACCGTCTTTTGAATTACAGAAGACCTGCTTTGTTTCATAACCGGAAGGATCAAAATCGATCTTTGACTCCCTGAATACAGTAGACTTATTCGTTTTAAGATCATACCTGTATATTCTTTCCGGGAAAATAAATGATGTAAATCCGAAGAACATCTCCGAGTCTTCTTTTCTCCCTGATAGCCCGGAAATTGCACCGATCGCGGGAAGATCGATATCCTGAAGGAATTTTCCTTTTTTGTCGTATACTTTTAGAATATTGTAAGCATCATGCAGATACGCAATCACGAATCTGTCATTGATCACTTCGACGAACTGCATCACATCTTCCTGTTCAGGGATAATTTCCTTCGGGTTCTTCCTATCCGGTTTCCTGATATCAACAGCAATGACCTTATACCTCGGAGCATTCAGGTTGGTCTGAAAATAGAAGACAGGACCGTCATTATCTATGAAACTGTAGGCTGCATCCGCATCATCTAAGAGCCGGACAAAATCACCTTTACCCTCTACTTCACGAAAATAGATCCTGTTCTGGACATCGGTTCCTTTATAGACATAAAGGATGATGTATTTACCGTCATCGGTTACCGACGGGTAAAAACCCAGCAATTTATTGTCAGGACGCTCGTAAACAAGTATATCTTCTGCCTGAGGGGTCCCGGTTTTATGATAGCAGATCCTGCTGAAATTGTTTTTGTCTTCAGGGGGCACCTCTCCATCCGCCGGAAAGCGGTTGTAAAAAAATCCTTTATGGTCATGCGTCCATGCCATACCGGAAAACCTGCACCATTTCAAAGTTTCATCAAAATCTTTACCGGTTTCGATATTGCGTATTTTAATTTCCTGCCAATCGCTTCCGCTCTGCGAGAGACCATAGGAAAGGAATTTGCCGTTTTCACTAAAACCTGTCCCGCTCATGGATAAAGTTCCGTCTTCGCTCAATTTGTTGGGATCGATAACAACCATGGCTTCTGCTTCGGGGGAATCCTGGACGTAAAGGACGTACTGGTTCTGCAGCCCGTCATTCTTATAGAAAAAATATTTTTGACCGTGCCTGGAAGGGACAGTGAATTTCGGGTAATCCCAAAGTTTTGTAAGTCTCTTTTTTATCTTACTTCGTTCGACAACATCGCTGAGGAATTCTTCAGTGATTTTATTTTCCGCTTCCACCCAGGCAGTTGTTTCCTCCGCTTCCGGGTCTTCCATCCACCGGTAGGGATCCGCAACATCGGTCCCATGAAAGTTTTCAACTATATCACCTTTACGGGCGTGAGGATAAGACCATCTTCTGCTGCAGGAAAGGGTAAAAACGAAAACAAAAAACAATAATGTCAGTAAAATGTGAATTTTCATTCTTTTTCTCCTTTAAAAATTAAACCACAGAGACGCGGAGACACAGAGATTACTTTTATTTTTTGTAGAGACACACCACGGCGTCTGCCGAAAAACGAAAGAAATAGACAGACTGGAAAGTCTGTCCTACCAATATTACTAACATATTTTGTACTTGTAGGACAGGCATTCCTGCCTGTCTATTAATAACTTTGTACAAAATCGACGGACTTTATGAAAAACCTCTATATTGTTTTCTCCGCATCTCAGCGTCTCTGCGGTTAATTACACAGATTTCATTTTTTATTCTTTAAAACCGTTCTTCAGAAATCTGAAGAACTCTTTGAAAGTTACTATATCACCCGTTAAAAAATGACGGATCCCTTTCCAGATTGGGCGCTTGATTCTGTAATATAAAATAACTTCAATAAAAAGTCCAATCAATCCTATCGTACAAAAAACGTCCGCAAGGTTAGGTTTTGGTCTGAGGTTAAATATGTGAATAAAGTCGGTTGTATACGGGGTAAAGAATTTATCTAAAAAATTGCCGTAACATCCTGAAAAGATCCCAACCACAGCTAAATCTGCCCATATACTTTTATGCCTTGTTTTTGTAAAGAAGAGGTACACCGGGAAAGAAAAAAGTATTATCAAAACGATCAGCACGTCAAATAAAATATGCACAGACAGCGGCATTTCCGGCACCCACCAGGACAATCCCCTGTAATTCGGTGTGAACGTGAATTGCAGGATATTATCGATAATTTTTATACTTTCCCCCGGCTGAAGAGAGGTTCTTATTATTGCCTTTGATACCTGGTCAAGGATGATGAGGAACAGTGATAAGATCAGGAGTTTGGGAAAAGGATTCTTGTGGTTTGGGGTGTTCATGATAAGATAGCTTTTGGGAAATATATATTTGAAATGTGATTAAAACAATTGGAAAGTGAGAAAAGTTAGGAGTTTCTGCCAGAGGCAGATCAGCCTCTGGCGGAGAGTCTTCGTGGTTTTGTTAGAATTAATAGAGAGATTGCTTCGTCTGTTCCTTCTCCCGCTAATCGGGATCAGGACAAGCCTCGCAATGACAGGGCTGGCAGGGTTGAGCGGTTTTTTCCTCTTAGCCTCAGTCTTAGCCTCAGCCTTTCTCTGTGTCTCTGCGTCTCAGCGTCTTTGCGGTTTTTTGTTATGTATACTTTATTCCGTTTTTGCGGGTGCGAATTTATTTGCCAGCATGTTATACAGCCATGCGAAAATTGCCCCGCCTATCAGAAAATCGAAGAATGCCCATACCAGACCGATAAAGCTTCCCCAGGGCGTTACGCAATAGCCAAGATATACCTTGCTTATTATTGTCGGTTCGCCCTGTGCCCCGCCGAACCATATCATCCACCATGTAATAAAAAACAATCCAAACCCGGCAAAAAGCCCGCAGGCTAATGCAAAAGCTTTAATGTTGAGTTTCATTATAATCCTCCCTTAGAATATTACCGCAGAGACACAGAGGCGCAGAGAAAAATATAACTCAATTTTAGTGTCTAAATATTTCTAAATTTGAGATTCTTCGCTACGCTCCGAATGACGGAAAGAATCGATATACAAACGTCATTCTGAACGGATATCCCGTCCCGCTTAGCGGGATCGGGGGAGAAGTGAAGAATCTCGTTATATAATGTATAAAATTTAATTTTCTTAAATATTATCTGTTTTCCGGTAGTTCAGTCCTGTATTTATCAATATAAAGCCCGATCTTTTCAACGGGGATCTGCTGAAAGCCAAGGTTCAGTGCAGGAGAGTCTTTTTTTAGTCTGTAATCTTCTTTTTCAAAATTCTCAAATTTTGGATTAACATTTATCAGGTTATCTTTTAAATGAACTATTTGTTCATTCAGCCCGTTGCGCAGGTCGAGCCACCTGCCGCCGAACGAGATGTTGCGGATAATTTTATTCCCTTTTGCCACTGCAGGTTCATCGTCATAGAGCGTCAGCAGTTCAGGGTACCGCGTACTGTAAGGCGGCTCCCTGTAATTTACGGCATTCATCCTGTCGATAAGTGTTGTGTTCGTCCCGTCAAAATAGTATTTAGCCCACCCAAGCCCGCGGGAGTCCACATGCACTGAGGGTGTGCAGTCAATAAAGATATTATTCTCAACGGTATTGTCCCTGCCGCCGCCTATGAGCACCGATCTGCCCGCTTTATAACATATATTTCCAAAAACGGTAGTACCGCTTGTCCAGTCGTCGAGGTAGACCGCCATGGTACCAACCCCTTCACCGATACTCCCCAGATGATGAAAATAGTTGTACCGGACGATGTTTCCCCTCTGCGTCCAGTCACGTCCCATGTAAAAAGCCCCGACATCACTGGTTTCGTTGCAGACATTCCGGATCTCATTGTATTCAATAATATGATCGTTGCCGTGTAATCCAATTGCCATATGAGGAGCTGAATGTATTAGGTTATTCGCAACAATATTTCCCACTCCGTGAACATGTACGCCGGGACGGTACGTCCTGACCCAGTTACTGTAATTATATATATGATTATTAATTGCAAAATTCCGTCCCGGAGCAAGAGTTTTGCGAATACCCCCCTTTAAAATAATCCCTCCTTCACCGCAGTCAGAGATGTCACAGCTTTGAACGCCGTTGTTCAAACCGCTGTCAATGGACACTGCATACGTCCCGATATTTTTGAATGTGCATCCTTTTATCACACAGCCGTTCCCGCCGTTTATTTCAACAGCAGAACCGCGTGTATATTTAAATGTAATATTTTCAAAATTCACATATGAGACCCCGTTCATCTTTATAAACGGGTCTTGCATTAGAGAAACAAAAGCGAAACTTTCCGTCGGATCACCGGGGGGCCAGAAATACAGGTTCCCTGTTTTGCGGTCAAGATACCATTCACCGGGCTGGTCAAGTTCCTCTAATATATTGAATGCATAAAACCTTTTACCGGGGGAATAACCGTACACGCCGTGCGGTGCATACGTTGTGATCTCCCTTTTATTCAGATCAATGGATTTAACCTTTTCGTAAGAATCCGCCCAGTCCCATGTCCAGTATCCATGCAGGAAAATATCGGAGGAAAATGTCCAGCGGTGGGGTCTGTTACCTTCATACGTGAATTTGCCTCCATCCTTTCCGGCGGGTGTATCTACAATTTTTGTCCATCCACTATTGGGCCAGCGCGCCGGCGTCATTGCCTTGTCCTGGAAGAACAATTCAAGAGCAGCCGTCATGATAGGTCTGCCGAATCCCCTTTTCTTAATTTCACCAAAGTTCCTGATACCAAGCAATGGCAAATTTGTAAAATATATTTTATCGCGGTTCTGCCTGTCAAAATATCTCAGAATTTCGGGATCGGATACTTTCCTGAATCCTGTTATGCTGAGAGCTCCAATAATCATAACGTCCTCATTCTCATAAGGGCGGTAGACAACTGGGGCATTCGGTTTCCCGCTGTCCTCTTTTTCAAGCCCAAAAGTTTTGAGAATGGAGTAAATTCCCCCTTTTATATTTACCGAAACCCCATCTATTGGATATTTACCACTCTTTTTCAGCTCACGTATTACTTCTTTTGCTTTTTCAAGTGTGGCAAAGGGCCCGTCGGTATCGTCCCAGTTCGGTTTAGAACGCATTCCCGACCATTCGTCATTTCCTTCAGGAGAAATGTAATATATACCCGGACGCTGCAAAAGTTTTTCCTGGTAAGGACAACTAAGGGACAAAAAAAGTGCGGTTGTAAATAATATGCAGACTTTTATTTTTGACATTTATTTACCCAATTATACAAAGTCAAAAGTTAAAAGCTAAAATGCAAAATGTATAATCCCTTTTAAACTGAATTGAAATTAATTAGTTACTCCCAGCATAGCGAAGAAAATCGTAAATCGTAAATTCTTTTGTAATATATATTAAAAATGATCATATACAAAGTAAAATAGATATTTTATTTATTATTGCTAATATTCTTCCTTTTTCTATTGAACAAAACATCCTTGATGCAATTAACATAGCAAAAATTTTAAGTAAAAGGAAATGGGATACTATCGATTTTTCTAATTAGTTGAATTTCTCAATTTCTTCCATTCAATGATAGTATTTTCCAGTTGACTTGGCTTTAATTCAACAGGTTTTTCATGCATACAGGGTGTAAACAAGAATTTATTTTTTTTACCGCTACCAATCCAGAATCTGTTTTCAAATTGAGGGTGATAAATAAAATCATGGTTTGCTACGGTCAACTTTGAGTGATTGGAGACATTTTCATTTTGATAAAAATTACTTGTATTCTGAGCCAGAATTTTCTCAATACAAGGAATACTGGCAGGAACAACTATAACTTCGCCCTGACATCCTTTAACACCCAAATAAATCCCACATTCCGTTTCTACTGAATGTGGAATCTCTAATTTAAGTTTTCTCTTATTTCCCCATCTAATAAGTTCATTTTCAATTTCAGAAACCGGAATTGAAAATTTCTCAAAAAATGGGTTATTGCCTGGAAGAAGTTCAAAGAGCTTTGCACTTAATTTGTTTTCACTTTCCTGATTATCTGGTAAGAAAATCCAATCAAGAATCTCACTTAATTCATTTATATTTTGTTTTGTTACAGGTATATCGAGACGTGTAACTATAGAATATCTTGATCTTTCAATTAATTTAATTATTGTCTGAGGATTGTAATTCTCTCCCAATGTTTTTTGACAATAGCTTTTATTTTTTGAAAAATAATGGACGTGTATCTCGTCAAGATATCGGGGTAGTTCTTTTAAAATCTTTTCATAAAAAAGCAGCCCATTGGTTGTCATAGCAACATTAAAGGATTCTGTTCGCTTAAAAACGTTAACAATCTTATACCAGTTTTTATTTAGAGTCGGTTCTCCACCGGTAAGATGTATGTGTTCAATACCAGAATTTCTCAAAATAGAAACTAATTGAAAAGTATGTTCCTGGCTAAAATCATCTTTCCACCAATTTCTTCTTGGGTGGTTTCCTCCACCTTCACCGGAACAGTAAAGGCATTTGAGATTGCATCTTGAAGATGCGATTATTCGGGCTTCCGGCCAGATATCTTTATACTTTTTATTGTCTGATTCCATTATTTCGACATACTATAAAAAATTTTTTATATCAAATAAACTCAGAACATACTTGGTGTTTTACTTAACAGAAACCTGTTTCTTTCAATACGTCCGACATATCTTCTAAAGCCTTCAATTTCTTTGTTATTCTTAAATCCAAAAAGTTCATCAATTATATCTTCCCAAAGTTTTCTTTCATTGTCAACTTTAGTTTTACCTATAGACTCACTATCAAAAACAGCAACAAATTCTGCAAAACCGAAAATGAGTCCAAATTCCAAGATCCTTATTTCGTGACCGGTTTTTTTGCTTTTTAATTTATAATTACTATTAATTATTATTTTTTTAAAGTATTCATAAATATCTTTATTGCCTTTCTTGACTTGCATAAGGACAATAACTCTTGACATTTCACTTGCAAAATCAAACTCATTTCTGCCAAGATATTCATGACTATCCAGTACTTCTTTATTAGTTAATAGATGTGCGGGTAGCACAATAATTGTAAATGTCATTTTTAAATCTTCAAGAGTTTTTAATATTGTATCCGTTATGAAAACAGTGTATTCTTCAAGATTGTTGAATCTAAATCTAAAAAGGGAATTTACTTCTTTATCTTTAAACAAGACACCTTTACCAAATGTTACGTTACCGCAATATTTTACATCATGAGAAAAGTTAGGTAAAGACTTATACTTTTTTTCGTGATTTTCTTTATAATTATTAGCCACATTATTTTCACAAAAAAGCCTACCAATTTCTTCTTTAGCCTCGTTTCCGTTCACCCAAAAATCCCCTTCAAAATGAGCTAAAACAAAATAATCTCTTGCAGGTCTATTTATTTCAATTTTACCATCAATATTTAATTCTTGTCCCTCAATAATCCAAGGTATCGCATAGACTTCAATATTATTATACTCTCTTAATTTCCGAATTTTAAAACATACTGGTTTTTTTATATTAATTTTCCAATCTTCAATGTAAAGTTCACCCAGATGTCCATCTTTATCCACATTTTTTTCCAATATTTTGTAACAAGATTTATCAATAATAATATGTTTTGGTTTGCTTAAAGAATGTAATCTAGCACCAAAATGCAGATGTTTTGACAAATGTTCTGAATAGTCTTTAAAATTAAAATAGTGTGAGTTTTCTAAATAGGTCAGAGTGATTTTAGCATTTAAATCAATCTTATTTTCTTCTTGAGATGCATGGAAATTAAACTCAATAGCAGCATTTAAAGCTGATATTAAAGCACTATACCCATTATTTTCCATACCTTTTTTATATTCAAAATAAGCAATTATCTCATCTCCAATCGATTTTAGAACTAAACCATCATATTTCTTGATTGATTTGTAAATTAATTTATGAAATTTAACCATTCTCTTTATGCCATGATATTCCTGTTCCAATATTTTTTTTGTGGATTGAGAGAGATCACACCATAAAATAATACAAGGTCCTATAATTGCTTCTTCAGAACTCTCAATATCTTTCGCAGGATGTCTTGTAATAATTGTTTCATGACTATACAATTCATTATTAATTTTTTGATTAAGCAATGCGTTTAAACCATGAATAAAAACTTGCTCAATTTTACTTTTAAAAAAACCCTGCCATGGTATTAATTTAATATTTGACATAGGAGAAACTTTATTGACCGGTAATTTTGTCCCTAAAGATAGAATTATGAGGTTGGCAAGGTTTCCGGGTGTGATCTCACCACATCTATCTAAATTAAATATTTTTGAAGGATTTATGCACATTGTTTGCACTATATTTTTTATCGCATTTTTTTCATCCATACCATCTTCTTTTGCTTTTGTATAGATCATATGAAAAAGAAATTGGGTACCCGGAATTCCACCTTTGGGTTTTCCGGGATCAATATCTGAGCTTGATCTTTCAACAGCACAGTGATCCGATGCAATGACATCAATATTACCGTTTTTAAACGCTTTCCATAAGGCTTTACAGTCATTTGCACTCCTTAAAGGGGGCTCTACAATCCAGTTTAAATTATTTTTTGATCTTTTTGTTTTATATTTTTCTTCATCAAATATTAAATAGTGTGGACATGTTTCGACATATATCTTAGGATTTTTATTGCTATTCTCATCTTTATACTTATTTTTATATTTGGTGATTTCCTCAATTCCTTCTTTTGTACTAATATGGCAAAAATACAACACAGGTAAATCAATTACATTCTTTAATTTATCGCATAATGCCAATATCTTCTTGACAGCTTTGATTTCTGCTTCTTTTGAATAAATGTTTTTGTATAAATCAAAAGTATCTGTTTTTTCTTTTTTCTTTCGCTGTTTTTTCTTTAAATCATCAATAATAGATTTATCCTCTGCATGAATAGAGAGAACGGTATCAGGAGGTAGTATTTCCAGTAATATGCCAAGCATATCATCATTATATGTACCATTATCATTATACCAAATGTCATCTTTGTTTAAAAATATTTTGAAAGAAAGATTTCCATCTTTTATTAATTCAGGGATTTTATCTAAATGCTCTTTTAATCTAATTGCGATATGAAAGCTTATACCAACAGTACTATTTTCCTTAGCTTGTTTCTTTCGCCTAATTATTTCATCAATTAATTTACCTCCAGGATCATTTGTAGAATTTTTATCAGTAACAATATAATCGATTATTGTGGTGACTCCTCCATGAAGTGCTGCCTTAGAAATTGAATAATAATCATCTTTTGACCCGTGATAGCAATGTACATGAGAATCTATTAAGCCCGGAATAATATATTTGTTTTTACAGTGGATAATTTTATGTTTTTTCTCAGACTTAATTTTATGCCTGGTTACAATCTCTATTTCATCTTCATTAATTCCAATATTCCAATTTTCCCTGATTTCTCCTTCATAGAAGACATTTCCTCCTTCCAGTACATAGTCAAAAACATTATTCACCGGAATATTAGTATCCATTTTTTTACTTCTTGATGCTTTCCAATCTACTTTCGAAGATGCTTTTGAACATTCTGAGATATCCAAACTCCATGTCTGATATCCCTCATCTTTCCCCATTGTATCACCGATAATTTGGCCATCGGGGCCACAAATAAAACTGTTCCCGTAAAAGAACATCTCATCTTCCTGACCTGTTTTATTTACAACAGCTACATAAATTCCATTACAGTTTGCCTGTCCCTGAACAGTTTGACCTAAAAACGGAGAAGGCTGGTTTACATTACCACTTGTTAACTTATTGTAGAGATTGTTATCTTTATAAGCAGTACAAACCGGTATCAATATCATTTTTGCTCCCAGAATAGCTAATTTCCTGTAAGCTTCCGGAAAATGTCTGTCATAACAAAGAAGAACTCCTATGCGGCAATATTCTTCCAAATCATATACAAAATATCCACTATTGCCTTCACTAAAATAATCTTTTTCATAATATTCTCCAAGTTCAGACGTAGACCTTTCAGGAACATGAATTTTCCGATAGCGTTTCCCTTGCTCTTTACCATCAGGATTAATTAATGTACAGGAACTGTAATAATGGATTTCTCCATTCTTCTTTTCCTTTTCAATAAAAGGAATAAAAGCATATTTTTTGAATTCTTGACATAATTCGCTAAATTCTCTGATTACATCATCAGCGAAACTGGCAGCCCGATGTCGATTTTTATTATCCCCTTTATATTTAGGGAAATATGTACAATAAAAAAACTCGTTGAGACACACTATATCCGCATTTTCATTTTCAAATGCTGATTTAGCAAATTCTTTAGATTCATCCAGGCTTTTTTCATGAGACTCTCTTGCCGTCTTTTGAATAAGAGCAATTTTAAATTCATGATTTCTTTTCATTTTATAAATTCCTTAGATTTTTCAACTAAATTTTTTAAGAAATTACGTTTTAAATCTTTTTCATCATATAATGCAGATACAATTTGTACGGCTTTAACTTTTGGAATACTTAAAGCTGTTTCCACCGATTCAATATCTGGACCAATACCTCCAACAGCAATAATTGGGATACTTGAACATTCCTGGGCTACTTCCCAATGTCTGCGAGCGATATGAAAAATTCTCTTTCCACTAGCATTAAAATCAGATTTTCCCTTAGGAATTTCTTCGATCTTATTTGCAGGAACACTATTTATTAAGGAGATCATATCCGCGCCACCATCACAAGCAGATGCAATCACTTCACGAAGTAGATTTTCATTTTCAGTATATAATAATTTGACGATTACTGGACCATTCCATATTTGAGTTGCTGTTTTAGCTAATTCAAAAACCATTTCTGACCTATGACCTATTTTTTGCATTGTAGAACCGGATTTAATGGTTTTATTTGTATTGAGTTCAATGGAAATATTTTTTGCAAAAATTCCACTTTGAAGCTCTTTCGTTAAATTTTTTATTCCATTTAAATATTTGATAAAATCCGGTTTATCACCTTTTATGAATCCAACTAAACTTAATATTAGTTGTGTGTTTGCAGCAAATTCTGATTTTAAAAAAGAGTTTACGTTTTCAATAAATTCCTGTACTGATTTGTCAGAAGCACCTTCCTTATTTACCAAAAATCCACCGATAGACTCATGATTTATACCTACAATTCTATTTGGTTTCAAGGCTATAGATTTTGTTACTACTGCTCCAACTCCGGCTTTAGCATATTCCTTCCAATTATCTAAAGAAACAGTTAGTCCGCATGATCCAATAATTATCGGATTTTTTAAAATTATATTTTTATTGCTCATTATAGCACAAGGGAAAATTTCTTTTTAAGTTTTAGAATATGTCTGTAAAGATAATTTAATATATTTTATATGTCAAGTTCAAATTATATATTTTTATATTAATTATACATTTTTTCAAAAATCAATGATCAAAAAATCTATAATTGATAATCTGAAGCAAATCAAGTATAGAAAAAACCGGCTTAATTTGTTTTTTGACTAATAATCATACTTATTATAAGTAATATCAGTGAAACTATAAAGTAAGGTCTAAAAATTGCGGTCTCTTTTAGTACAACCGTAATAATAATAAGAGATGTTAGTGGCAGGAAAAAAATAATAGATATAACTGAAGTAATGTTGATCTTTTTTTCAAGAGCAATGCGGTTGGCTGAGGTCCATGTAATGTAACCGAGCCCGTTTCCGATAATTCCGAAGAATGCCACGTAAAGGATGTCCCTGAGGGTAAAAGTATGTATAATTGAGAATTCTCTCGCAGAAAAAATCATCATAAGTATAAGGCTTGAAAATATCGATGCAAGAAGAAATATACTGTGGTCTTCTTCAGGTACCCTGCTGCTGTAACCGCTGTAAAACCCGTAACTTGCACCCGCAATCAGCCCCAGTCCAATTCCCTTGACATTTGCCAGTTGTATGGAAATAGAAAATCCTTCGGTACCCAGGATTATTATCGAGGTGAAGCCGGTCAAAACTCCGGTTATCTCAACCAGCCTCAGCGATAATTTTTTTCTTTCTCTGCGGAATACGGCTTCTGTAAAAAGTACTGTAAAAACAGGCCAGGTATAATTAAGTATCGTCGGTTCTGATGCGCTGTCAAAAGAGACAAAACACTGTATCAAAGCAACTGCATAAATAAAATACCCGAATAATCCGAAAAACAGATACTTCCATTTCAAATTCCTGAAAATGTCCCCAAATCTACCGCGGTTGTTAATTAAAAAATAGACCAGCAGGGTCAGGAAAGTGAAAAAGAATGAGATTCCCCATAAAAGGAATTGTGATTTTATTGAAATAAGCCGTGTAAGGGTAGCACTGAAACTCCAGGTGACAAGAGTAAAAAGAGCGAGGAATTTTGGATTTCTCATAAGTAAATTTATCTAAAAGTCTTTTAACACAGAGACCACAGAGATTAATGAGCTGCACAGAGAATTTCTACAACAAATATTAAAGTATTTTCAACACAGAGGACACTGAGAATAAAGAGTAACACAGAGTTTTTTGAATAAATTTTTACATTAAATCAGCTACAATTATAAGAGTGAAAATAAGTCTAAATATAAATCAAAAATACTAAAGTCCGTTTTTAATAACTTTTTCCATGACTTCGCAGAACGTGTCGATCTCTTCAAGCAGTGTATAGACATTAGGCGTTACCCTGATACCTTCGAATTCGCTGTGTTTAATAGGAACTACTATGATCCTGTGTTTCTGCCAGAGATGATTGGACAGTTTACCCGGATCTACCCCTTTTATCTGCACATTTGCTACACAGCATGAAAATTCCGGTTTCAGGCTTGTATTCAAATGCACTTTGTCATGCTGCATTAACCTTTTTGCCCACCTGTCCCGCAAAAAACGGAGCCGTGCTTCCTTACGCTTTGCCCCGATCCCCAGGTGAAAAGTGATTGCTTCGGCTATGCCGAGGTAAGGAGCTGCAGGATGCGTCCCGATCTCCTCAAATTTCCGGATATTTTCGTCCATACCTTCAGGTGCAGCCATCATAGGCCAGAGGTCTTTGATCTTATTTTTCCGGACATAGAGCAAACCTGTTCCATGAGGGGCACATAGCCATTTATGCAGACTGGTTGCATAATAATCGCAGTCAAGGTCTTCGGCCTTGAATTCAAAATGAGCAAATCCATGCGCACCGTCCACTATCACGGGAATACCTTTTTTTCGTGCCATTTGAGCGACCTTTTTTACCGGCAATATTTGACCGGTCAGGTTGACAACGTGACACATAAGGATCACTTTTGTTTTTGAAGTAATGTTCTTTTCATAAAGAGATACTATCTCATCATCATCTTCAGCCGGGACAGGTATTGAGAACTGTTTCATTACGAGGCCTTCCCTGCGTTCTCTCTGTTTCCATGTTGTGATCATGCGTGGATAATCCTGATTGGTTGTCAGAAGTTCATCACCTTTTTTCAAGTCCATCCCTAACTGAACGATCTGCAGTCCTTCTGACGCGTTTCTTGTCATTGCGATCTCTTCAGGATCGCATCCGTACATGCGGGCAAGACCTTTACGCACATTTTCCCTCTGCGGCTCCTGTATCTGCCACATCGTATAGGTCGGAGCCTTGTTCGCAAAATCGTGGTGTTTTTTCACTGCATCCTGAACAAATGCTGGCGACGGACAGACCCCCCCATTATTGAAGTTTATAAGGCTTCGGTCAACAGTAAACCCCTGTTGTACTTCAAACCAGAAGGCTTCCTCCTCTGCAATTTCTTCCGGTGTCCCCGTATAATTTGTAAGTGCATCCAATGCACGGCTGACCCCTGCCGGATTAATATTTACAGCAACAAATGCCGCAGCGGCAGGCTTACCAATAGCACCTAAAAACTGACGCCTGTTGTACATATTTATAACCTCCCCTGTGTTTTTTTAAATTAAATTAATTATAAGCAGAGTAAACACCGAAAGCAAGAAATAAATTTAATGATAGCAGGTGCGAAGCATTTATAGAAATGTTGTGGATTAAAAAGTCTTGATTTTTTTAAAATGCTTCGCTCTTACTAAGGAATCCAGCCCCTAATACAAACATCTTGACAACAGAATATTAAATTATTAATTTTGATAAATTTAATATAATTTCGTTATCAATGTAAGGAGTTAATAATGTCTGAAGCAGTACCCGGCAAAAATCCCGGTGAGGAAGTTTTTTTCAAATCGGGAGATATAATCTTAAAAGAGGGTGATACAGATTCCGTCGCCTACCGTATCCTTGATGGCAAAGTTGAAGTATTCCGCAAAGGCGCTAAGGGAGATGTTGCACTTGCTGCACTTGAAAAAGGTGCTATTGTCGGGGAGATGAGCCTGATAGACAAAATGCCCCGCTCTGCTTCTGTCAAAGCGTTGACCGATGTTAAAGCAGTAAAAATAGACTGCGACCGGTTCACTCAGGAAATAAAAAATACTGCCCCTGTTTTTCAGGAGCTGATGTCCGTGTTTATTAACAGGCTCAGGAAAGCCGATCATACAATGATAGTACTGTCTGATGCGGAACAGAAGCAGAAGAAGATCGCTGAGCTGACGCGTGAAGAGATCAATGTACTGTCTCATCTGGCAAGAACCGGCATCGAACTGCAAAATATCTTTAAATGGGAAACTGCATACGACTGGATCGTAAATTCTCTCAAAGATATAGGCTTTTCTGATTTTAAACTTACGACCGATATAAAGAATCTAAAGGAAAGTTATTCTGTTAATCAGGTTGGGGAAATAAAAGAAGGCATTAAATTTGAACTGTGTTTTCTGGGAGAAGAAAGGTCGGGGAAACTGGAGTTAACGGCTCCGCAGACGAATCTGTCTGACCGTTATGAGAATATATTGACGATATACGCAGCCCTTCTCTCCTCATGTCTTTTCAAAAGTGAAATGTATGAAGCATTCAGCAATATTGCGCGGCATGTTGAGCACCATATATCCGATACCAGGGTACAGTCTATCGCAAGCGAGTTAAAAAGCGCAATTGAGCATTTTTCCAACAGAACACTTGATGTTTTTATGGAAATTCCCGAGAGGATCAAAGCAGGCGAAAAGATCGAAGATATTCTATTTGAACTAACAATGGGTTTCCAGGAAATTGACCGTCTTGTACAGGAGGTTGACCTGCTGATAAAAGTATTTAATAACATCCTGGGAATTGCCAAAGGTAAACTTCCTGCTGATATCAAAGACCTGGATAAGCATATCGACGAAAAAGGGGATCAATCACTCGTTGATGAGATCTTTTCCTGAAATTCCTCACATAAACGGGAGAATCCAGCGTAAAACTCACGAATTTCACACCTCACATATTTCTTGACTTGTGCTCAACGAATTGTTACCTTTAAACTTGAATATTGTATTCTACTGAAAAAAATCTTTCCGGGCTGGTTATATAAACATCATTTTATTAAACTAATATGACCAAAACACCCAAAAAAGATGTGCGCAAGCTCGCCGAGATAAATTTCACCGATATACCTGATTATATTTTAATAATGTCCAAAACCAATAAGTTAATTTGTAAATCTATTGGTTTAAATAGAATATGAAATACGATCCAAAAAAACATCACAGACGGTCTATCCGGTTGAAAGGATATGATTATTCAACACCCGCAGTATATTATATAACGGTTTGCCCACATTTGAGAGAATATTTGTTTGGGGAAATAAACAATGGTGAGAGCGAGTTGAACCTGTTTAGTGAAATCGTATTTAACAAATGGAAGGATATACCAAAACATTTTAGAGACACGAAATTGGATAAATTTATCATTATGCCAAATCATATTCACGGTATAATTATATTGACGGGTGTAGGGGCGAAGCATTTTAACAACAGGAACACCTCTAAATTCAACAAAGCCAATAAAAATGCTTCGCCCCTACAAACACCACACGGTACCAAACCAGGTTCATTATCAGCAATAATGCAGAATTTTTTATCAATTGCAACACGTAAAATCAATCAAATCCGTAACACACCCGGTGAACCTGTCTGGCAGAGGAATTTTTATGAACACATAATAAGAAATGAAAAAGAATTAAATCAAATAAGAGAATATATAGTTAATAATCCGTCAAATTGGGAAACAGATGAAGAAAATCCTGAGAATATCGAGGTAAAACATTTTAACAGCAACAAGACATTTCAATCTCATATTAACTATAGAAATTCATCACAATTACAATATTTAAATATAAAATGATATAAATTTTAATTAATCAGGAGGATCATACGTGTCAGTAAAAGAAAAAATAGTTGATGATATAGCTATTCTTTATATCAGCGGCAAACTGATGGGAGGCAAAGAAACTGACGAGGTTCATGACCACATTAAGGGTTTAATAAATGACGATATAAAAAAAGTAGTTCTGGACCTTTCCAAGGTAAAGTGGATGAACAGCCGGGGACTGGGAATGTTGATGGGGAGTTATTCTTCACTGGTAAAAGTGAATGGATTTATTAAGCTGGTTGGAGTCGCAGAAAAGATAAAAAGTCTTCTTATGATTTCACAGATTATATCTTTCTTTGAAACTTATGAGACTGTTGACCGCGCTGCGGCAAGTTTCAGAAAATAGTCGATTTTTTCATCAGATCTATTAATAAAAGACAGTATAAATTAAATAAAATTGTATGTCTTACCCGGGTAAAGGTTGAAATATTCGAAAACCGGTATTATAAGGATATATATATGAAAGATAAATCAATAGAGACAGAAGTCCAGCATTTAAAGAGGGCTGTTGAGGAACTTGCCTTTCTTAACGAGCTTACTCTTGCAATTGGATCCTCATTTAATTCTGAAGAGATAATGCAGACATTAATTAGAAAATCAATAAGTCAGATAAAGGCTGAACAGGGTGCAATCTGCCTGGTTGAAGATGAAGCTGATAAGGAGATGAAAACCCTGGTACGGACAATGGTAAGCCATGGAAGCGGAAAACCCTTCAGGCTGGATGACTGTTTTCTCGGCTGGATGCAGATAAATAAAAAATCGCTCAATATCACCGATCCTCACAATGATGACCGTTTCAAGGGGGTAAAATGGGATGAATCGGTAAGGTCTGTTGCCTGTGTGCCCTTAATAGTGAAATCAAAGCTGACCGGGATACTTTCAATGTTTAACAAGATAAAAAGCAAAAGTTTTACTGATGATGACCTGAGACTGCTTTCCATAATTGCGGGTCAATCGGCTCAGATCGTGGAAACCGCACGGCTGTACGAAGAGGAGCAGGCATTATATCTCCTGCAGGAAGAAGGAAGACTTGCGCGTGAGATCCAGATAAAACTTCTGCCGAAATCCGACCCGGATATACCGGAATATGATATTGCCGGAACAAGCAGACCCGCCATGAGTGTGGGAGGTGATTATTACGATTTTATTCCGATAAATGATAACAGGATAGCCATTTGTCTTGGCGATATCTCAGGCAAAGGGATCCCTGCTGCGCTGCTCATGGCGAATCTTCAGGCTACGGTAAGAGCCCAGTCTTTATCGGGAAATTCGCCGAGGGAATGTGTCAACCGTTCAAATGTACTGCTGTACCGGAGTACAGATACTGACAAGTTTGCAACTCTGTTTTACGCGATTCTTGATATGGAAAATAATGCTTTCTGTTATTCAAATGCGGGTCATAATCCACCGGTTTTTATTAAAAAGGATAAAAGTCCCGTCCTTTTGATCCCGAACAGACCCATACTGGGATTTCTGGACAACATTGAGTACTGCGATGAAACAACATCTATTGAACCAGGGGACCTTTTTGTTATATATTCAGACGGCGTGACTGAAGCAGTCGACGAGTTTGAAAATGAGTTCGGTGAAGATAAATTTATAAAACTTTTGAACGAATATAAAGGTCTGTCTGCAAAGGAGATCATCCGGATTGTACTTCAGGCAGTTGACGAGCATTCAAAAAATGTACAGCAGACCGATGACATTACTTTAGTTGTAATAAAAAGGAAATAGAAAAATAAGAAGGCTGAGGATGAATAATTAAGAATTAATAGTGAATAATTAATAGTAGGAAAGAAGGAGAAAAGAAAACCTGCTCCCGCCACGGTGGGATCCGCCTATAGCGGAAAAGGCGCAAAGATTAGAAATAAATAGAAAGGAAAAAGCAAGATAATGGAGACGATGGAAAATATGGAAAATAATTACCCGAATATTGTAAAGCGATATATTGCGGCCCTGATAGACGGATTACTTGTTCTGGCATTATTATTTATTTCTGCTTATATATTGCGTCCGGTTATCGAATTTTCAAAGACCGGATGGATTATAATTGCATTATTCCTCCTTTTAGTTTATGAGCCGTTATTTACCAGCAAGCTGTGCACATTAGGACAGAAAATAATAGGAATCAGGGTTCGCCGGTTTATGGACAAAAGACGTATATCTCTTTTTCAGGCATATAAAAGATATGCCGTAAAACTTATTTTTGGATTAATTTCATTATTCACGGTTCCGGTAACAGAAGGCAACAGAGCTATACACGATTTTGCTGCCGATACCATAGTATATAATGCCGATGAAGTGAATGAGTAGAAACGTATCAAAGAGAAGCAAATGCATGGAGAAATGTTTTGTAGGGGCGAAGCATTTTCAAAAATATTATGAGCTTGAAATGTTTTTTTTCTGTTAAAATGCTTCGCCCCTACGGGATTGAATAAATTATGGATATCAATATATGATCGGAGAAACAGTATCACACTACAAAATAATTGAAAAACCGGGCGAAGGCGGATCAACTCAGATAAAGTTTAAATCCGTGCAAATCTGATAAATCAGTGTAATCCGTGTTCTATAAATCAAGGAATTAAAATGACAGACCAATCAAAAAATGAAACGCGTAAATTAGCAGCGATCATGTTTACTGATATTGTGGGTTACACTGCAATAATGTCGAGGGACGAAAAAAAGGCTCTGGCGATATTGCAAAGAAAGAGAGATGTTATAAAGCCTCTTATTAAAAAACACAACGGCGAGTTCTTAAAGGAGATCGGTGACGGTACCCTTTCCAGTTTTCACAGTGCGGTGGAGGCGGTCAATTGCGGGAAGGATATTCAATCGGTTCTTCAAAACGATCCCGATCTTAATCTGAGAGTGGGCATTCATATTGGCGACGTGGTATTTTCCTCCGGGGATGTATTTGGAGATGGAGTAAACATTGCCTCCAGAATTGAAACATTAGCCGAACCGGGGGGGGTCTGTATATCAGAACAGGTGTACCAGGCTGTCCGGAGCATGCCGGAAATCAGCACCGCTTTTATCGGTGAAAAAACCCTGAAGAATGTGGACCATCCGATCAAAGTTTATGCTTTAACGGGAGAAGGGCTCCGTACCCCAACGGATGTACAAATGCCGGCCGTATCTCATTATAAACTGCTCGAAAAGATCGGTGAAGGAGGAATGGGAACTGTCTACAAAGCTGAAGATACAAAACTTAAACGTGAGGTGGCTGTTAAATTTCTCCCCCGGCATATTTCAAGTGATAATGTAAGCCGCGAACGTTTTAGAATCGAAGCCAGGGCTGCGGCTTCCCTTAATCATCAGAATATCGCGACCATTTACGAGATCGGCGAAACAGAAGGTGAAACTTATATTGCTATGGAATATGTTAAGGGGCAGAGTTTGAAAGAGAAAGTCAATGCCGGACCAATGAAGCTGGGAAAAGCCATTGACACTGCCGTACAGATCGCAGAGGGGCTCGAGGAAGCACATGAAAAAGGTGTGATTCACCGGGATATAAAAAGCTCTAATATTATGATCACTGAAAAGGGCAGGGCAAAAATAACGGATTTTGGCCTTGCTAAAATGCCTTCCAGTACTTTTGAGACAAGAGAAGGCACTGTTCTGGGTACTGCCGCATACATGTCGCCCCAGCAGGCAAGAGGCGAAGAAGTTGACCATCTCACCGATATATGGTCACTTGGTGTAGTCCTTTTCGAAATGCTGACCGGTGACCTACCCTTTAAAGGCGAATATGAACAGGCGGTTTTATATTCCATACTGAATGTTGATTCTGAACCTTTAACACAGATACGTAAAGATGCTCCGAAAAAACTGGAACAGATTATAAATAAAGCAATGGAGAAGGAACCTGAGAAACGGTTCCAGTCCGTTTCGGAATTTAAAAACAGTTTAAAGGAATTACTCCAAGAGGATGAACGTATTCAAACTTCTGCTTACAGCTCAATGGATGCAAAGGTGTCTGCCCCCCGTTTTAACATCCGTAAACTTGCCGTTCCTGCAACTGTCATTACAGGGATAATTATTTTTGTATTATTAATAACCTTCGGATTTGATCTCTTAAGTAAACGGTTCGGATTTGAAGGATTTCCGTCTGAAAAAAGTCTACTTGTTATGCCGATTATAAATATTGGAGAAGATCCGAAAAACCAGTTTTTCTGTGACGGGCTGACAGAAATATTGTCAAGCAGATTGACCCAGCTTGAACAGTTCCACGGCTCATTCTGGGTTGTACCCATGAGCGACGTGAAGAGTGAAAACATATCAAGTGTAAGCGAGGCAAGAGATGTTTTCGGAGTTAATCTTGTAATCACCGGGAGTATGCAGAGGTATGATGATTTTTTCAGCCTGGCTTTAAACCTCGTTGACACTAAAAACCTGCGGCAATTTAGATCGGAGGTGATCACAGATCATATTAACAATTTATCATTACTTCAATCAATAGCAGTAACAAAATTATCTGATATGCTCCAGCTTAAAATTAAACCTGATGTCGGTGTAGTATTGGCGGCAGGGATCACACGTTCATCCGACGCATATAAACTATATTCAAAAGGGAAAGGATATCTGCTCGATTATCATAAGATAGGGAATATAGAGACAGCAATTAAGCTTTTTAAACAGGCACTTGATGAAGATCCAAATTATGCACTTGCATATGCCGGTTTGGGAGAAGCATACTGGCGGAAATACGGTGAAACCAAAGAAACGATTTTGGTTGAACTTGCTGTTAATAATTGCGATCGTGCATTGGAAATAAATAAAATGCTGGCACATGTACATTTGACAAAGGGGATCATTTATACCGGAACCGGAAGATATGAGGAAGCAGAAAAAGAACTTAACGAAACCCTTACACAGGAACCTGAAAACTTTACAGCATTTAGAGAACTCGGCAGGACATATGCACTACAGGGATTGTACGATCTTGCAGAAGATGCTTATAAACGTGCAATTAAACTGAAACCCAGATACTGGGCGGGATATAATGTACTGGGTTCATTTTACCTTCGCCAAGGAAGATTAGAGGAAGGTGCTGAACAATTTTTAAGTGTAATAGAAATGAATATAAAAAATCCTAAAATATACAGGAACCTTGGTACAGCCTACTTTCTTCAAAAAAAGTACAGGGATGCCATTGAAATTTATAACAGGTCCCTTGAAATAGAAGACCATTATAATGCTTACGCAAATATCGGGACATGTTATTTCTATGAAGGAGAGTTTAAACAGGCAGCCCGAATGTATGAAAAAGCCCTGGAAATAAATGATAGATACTATATTATCTGGGGTAACCTGGCATCAGCATTGTACTGGTCAGTTGATGAACGGGATAAGGCAAGGGAAAAGTTTGAACGTGCTGTGGCTATTGCGGAAGAGAACAGGAAGGTTAATCCGAATGACCAGGAGATCCTTTCGAACCTGGCGGAATATTACTCAATGCTGGGAGAAAGAGATAAAGCATCCGGTCTGCTTCAAAGCCTGATACAACTTCAGCCGGAACAGGTGGAAACAATGTTCAATATGGCGAATACATATGAGATATTGGGAGACCGTGATAAAGCATTGGAATGGATCGGAAAAGCACTTGAGGGCGGTTACGAATTGGATTTACTTGAAAGAGCACAGGGTCTGCAGGATTTACGTGAAGATGAAAGGTTTAAACAAATCCTGAAAAAAATTAAAGATTAAAACAGGGGAATGAATTTCATATATATATGAAGTTTTATTTAAAAGGAGGGAGAAATCATGGCACAAGATCATGTAGTAAGAATAATTAAACATAAGAATAAGCCAAGTAAGATAACAAATGGAAATTATTTAGCTGTTAAAAAGGGTAGTAAAGCGGCTGATTGTGATTCGATCATTTTCAAAGCTCATAAAACCAACGCAGTTGTTTTTGTTCCGGATATTAGTATCTTTGGTGAGCATGTATTTCCGGTAAATGATGGTATCGCAGTTGAGAAACAAATCCAGCCTGGTGCCAATTTAGGAGTTCATTACTATGCAATCTGGAATGACGAAGACAAGGATTTCGCGGAAGCGAATTCCAATCCGTCGATAATTATTGAAGATTGATCAGGTTGAGAGGAAAAAATTCAGGTAGGGGCGAAGAATTTTTTGAGTATTAGCTATATTCAACCATTGGATTTGTATTAAAATGCTTCGCCCCTACTCAAAAAGATCCGCCCATGCCGGTTTTAATGTCCATAACTGGCATAAGGTCATTTCAACTATACGGCTCATATCAAGATCCCGGCGGTGTACAGGCCAGGATTTCATCCCTTCAACACGCCTTGAAATTATTTTTTCATTGATCTTTGGATAAGCATCAAAAGCCGGAATCGAATATTCATCCGCTGGTTTTCCCGAATTCAGGTCAAGATAGATTTTACTGAACAATGCCAATAGAGAGCCGGTTCCGATCCGGCTGTTATCAAGTTCCAGGAAAGACGGAAGAGTTCCATGCTGTTCAATATAGTCCTTTGCTTTTTGAGCCAGCCGGAAAACCTGCTCAATTCCAATTTTTTCAACCTCCGGTTTTACCGGCGGGATCTCCTTTGGTCCGAGAGGGCTTATCCTTTTTAATCTGTCAGGAAGTTTTTTATCAGATTTGTATTTATTAATCGATTTTATCAACCCGGCAAAAACTTCTGCAGGCGAGAAATGATCGTCGACAATAACGGCTTTATCTTTAAGAACCTTTAGAGCAATCTTATTGAGTTCTTTTGATGTCACGTATTCCTTTTGTTTTGAATAAATTTCCACAACTTTAAGGAAGGTTGTTAATTCTATATCATCCCGGCTTCTAAGATATTTCATCAGCCGGCGGAAATTCTTTTTTACCGTTTCCATGCTTTCAAGGGAGCGCATTTCCGGTGTTTTCCACTCACCGGAGTCCGGATTCGCACCATAATAGAAATTAAAATCCCAGAACTGCTTCGTCCGCACTTTACAGGGATGGCAAACAAAAAATGTGATCACTTCTGATTCCTGTACAGGTTTTGGAAACCTTACTTTCAGAGTATCAAAGATCGGTTCGAAAAGCTCATCCTTAAAGTAAGTATTATCGAACCCGCCATACTCCCCGTAAAAATTCAGGGTGTTACAGAACCAGACCTCATTTTTACCGGGCAGATTAAGCGGCGAGTAAACAAAACCGGCATTTAGTTTGCCCGTGGCACTCACAAGCTGAGGTCCGTATGAGCCGCCGTGTTTTGCCAGAGCTGTTACAGGCACTCCGAAAATACGCTCCAGGTCCCTGAAGCCCTCAGACTCCTGTTCAAACATTTCAGCAACACCTTCATCCCATCCCGCCTTTTCCAGCTGTTCGGTCACTGAAGGATGGATCGAACCGTAATTGATATGGCTTCCGATATCATGTTTCGCCATTGCCGAAATTACATCAAAACGCTCCCTCTTTTCCAGGGAACGGGCTTTTTCCCCTATCACAAAGAATGTCCCTGTTGCTTCTTCTTCGGTCATGATCTCAGCAAGCCATTTAGGGATATCGTCGATCCCTTCGGATTCCGGTGTTGTATAGTCTTCAACATCAAAAGATACCACCACATAAGTTTTCCTTTTCCCGGATGAACAAAAAAAGGTGAAAATTAAAACAGAAAATACTAAAATTTTAGAAAGGATTTTAGTTTTCATTTTTACACGCCAATTATGATATACAATTGTTTGTCAATTATACTCAATTTAATAAGGGTTGTCAAGAATTAACTGTTGGAAGCAAATTTTGAACTTCTCACGTTTCAATTATAATAATCTTGATTTGAGGGACAAGAATTGTTATTTTTTAAACATTAAAAAATTTGTAGGGGCACGGCGTGCCGTGCCCTTGAGATAACCTTGATTGTAAAACATAAAAAGAAGGGCAAGGCACGCCTTGCCCCTACTCAAAAATGTTTATTCTGAAATCCAATATCATGTTCTCTCTCTTTAATCTTTGGGGCTTTTAAAAATAAAATGACAAAAAAGATTATAATTTTCAGCATTTCATTCTTGATTATTTCAGCATGTATTCAGGCACAGGATAAGAAAGTTGAATTATGCGTCGGGTATTATCAGACGGAAAAAGAAGCGGTTGAACAATTAAAACGGTTTGCCTCTACCTACAGTACCAGAGCGGAATGGGAAAAACGCGCTGCAGCAATAAGAGAAGGTATAATTAAGGGTGCAGAACTCGACAAAATTCAGGAAAAATACCGGAATAAGATCTTTAATCCGATTATTCACAGCAGGAAATTTTTTGACGGTTATACGGTTGAAAATATAGCCATTGAAACTATCAAAGGGTATTATGTTACCGGGAATTTATACAAACCGGCTCAGTTGAAAGGCAAAAATCCGGCTATTCTCTGCCCGCACGGACACTGGAGAGACCCGGAAGATTACGGGCGGTTCAGAGAGGATATGCAGCGGCGATGTGCTTCACTTGCCCGAATGGGCGCAGTAGTTTTTGCTTATGACATGAACGGATTCGGGGAATCCACTCAGGGCAGCCACGACCACCCGCGCGCATTACAGATACAGACATGGAACAGTATACGGATTGTTGATTACTTATTAACATTGGATTATGTTGACCCCGAGAAAATTGCAGTAACAGGTGCTTCAGGCGGAGGGACACAGTCATTTATCCTGACTGCCGTAGATGACAGGATAGCGGTATCTGTCCCGGTCGTCCAGATATCCGCTCATTTTTTCGGCGGCTGTGTCTGTGAAAGCGGTATGCCGATACACAAGAGCAAAAATCATGAAACGAATAACGTCGAGATAGCCGCATTAGCTGCCCCGCGCCCCATGCTAATAATTTCAGACGGAGATGACTGGACAAAGAACACACCGGAGGTCGAGTTCCCGTACATCAGAAATGTATATAAATTCTACAATGTAGAAAATATTGTACAGAATGTACACTTCGAAAATGAAAAGCATAATTACGGTATCTCAAAAAGGAAGGCTGCATACGGATTTCTGGCAAAACACCTCAGGCTGAATATGAATAATATCCTGAATAATTCCGGGGATATTAATGAAAATTTTGTTACTGTTGTTCCTTATGACGATCTGAAAGTTTTCGATGAAAAGCACGTGCGCCCTGAAAGAGCCGTTACGGGAGACGAAAAGATCGGTTTGATTTTTCAGGGCAGCCTTCGATAAATACTCCAAAATGAAAACGCAAGTCAGTCTACAAAATTACTTACCCATTCTGCAAAAATATTAAGGAACGATCTTATACCGCTTCTTGTTGCACAATTTGTAAGAATTACGAGTGCCGAATTCTTATCATGAGAAATTGAAATTCTTGCGTAAAATGTTCCGCCGCTTCCCGAATGAGTACTTATCTTTCTCCTATCAATATTTCTGATCCCCCAGCCGAATGAGTATCGCGGAAGAGAATTATGAAGCATTTTTATGGTTTCTGATTTAAGAAGCCCGTCGAAGCCGTTCAACCCTCTTAAATGCATCATAGCATATTTTGCAAAATCTTCTATAGACATGCAAATATCCCCGGCAGGAGCAAAAACAACCGGAATACGGTTCTGTTCTAATGAAGCAGGATATATTTCGTTATTATATCTGCTCAAATGTCCCGAAGGTTCATTTTTATTATTATCACCGGGCCATCCGAATCCGGCGGTTTTTAATCCCAACGGTTTAAAAAGTTTTTCAGTCATAAGAGACTGCCAGGACCGGCCTGTCACTTTTTCTAACATTGCCCCTACAATTGAGAAACCGGCATTCGAGTATTCGTAAGTACCGCGGTCCACATGAGGCCCCTGTTCCAGCAGCCAGCGGGTAAACTGGCGGCGCTTTTCCTGGTCTGTCCCGGTTACATCAGGGATCATGTTATTTATATCATGAGCTGAATGAAAGGGTAAAATCCCGGCTCTGTGTGATACAAGGTCTTTTAAAGTGATCACACGAAAATCAGGGTGGATGTTCTTTTCAAGCTCAGGAAATATGTTGAGGGGCGTAATATCCCACGTGAGAAGCCCCTCTTCGACAAGTATTGCAGCAAGTGTTGTCGTCATTGATTTTCCGCATGAACCAACATGAAAACGGTCATTGAAAGTAACTTTCTCTTTCCCGTTCAGGCTGCGGTAACCTGCAGTAGCCATCTCAATTATCCCATTTGTCTGTACAACAGCAGCGGCAATCGCGGGCATTTCATAATGCTTCCAGACCCGTTCAAGAAACTGTTCAAAGGAATCATCTTCCCCGATCAATACTATTTTATATTGTTCAAGTGATTGACTACTGGTTTGAGCTACGATTCTTTCACTTGAAAAGAAGAAAACAACAAAATACAAAATTAAAAACCGAATTCGTAATAAATACATAACCCAATTCCTGTTTTAAAATTAAAAATATAACGCCTAATTAACATTACGGAACATCGTAATTAAGGTTACACCTTTAACAAGGAGGACACAATATAAATGGATTTACACAGGCTTTTATATACTTTTATAAACATCTTGACAACCCAATATTAAATCCTTATTTTCCAGCAATTAAAATATTTTTTCATTTCCCTGTAATTCTCATCTTAGCTACCCATAAAATTTTTTCTTTAAGAACCTTTTAGTGAGGTTTTTATGATAGGCGAAATCTTTAACATATTAAAAAGGGAATAAATGATGACCAACAAAAATTTTAACAGAAATCTGAGTTTAATCATTTTTCTGTCCTTGCTTCTATTTTTCGGCTGCGGCTGAGAAAAGGGAGCCGAAACAGGGCAGACTGCCCTGCCTGAACCTGAGTATTTCATGACAAGGGACCAGACACATAACAAGTTCAGCCGTACAATTCCGCCGGTCTTAAGGGTATCCTCAGGTGCAGTTATCGAGGCGGAGACAGAGGAGGCTTCAGATGAACAGATCAGGATCGATTCTGAGATCGATGACCTGATTAACATGGAATCTGATCCTATTCATCCGCTGACCGGACCGGTATATGTTGAGGGTGCTGAACCGGGAGATATACTGGCTGTAAAACTGCTTAAGATCGAAGTCGGGGATTGGGGCTGGGTTGCAATTTCACCCGGATTCGGATTACTGGCGGATGAATTTACTGAACCGTATCTTAAAACGTACAAGCTGGGTAAAAACATTCAATCGGTACAGTTCAAAAATAATATATCTATACCGGTAAAACCGTTCCCCGGTGTTATGGGAGTTGCGCCTGATACGGATGAAATGCTTTCAACTATTCCGCCACGGGCAAACGGCGGCAACATTGACAATCCTAATTTGACAGAAGGGACTACCGTTTATTTTCCTGTTTTTGTTGAGGGAGCGCTTTTCTCGTTGGGTGATGCACATGTCATGCAGGGTGCAGGTGAGGTATGCGGGACTGCGATAGAGGCGCCCATGACAATAACTTATCAGGTTGAGGTCATCAAGGGCAAGCGGAAGATACAGGAACCGCAGTATGAGACCGACGAATATTATGCGGTCACTGGATTTGCGCCGACACTCGATGAAGCTGCAAAAAAAGCTTTGAGGTATATGATAGACTATCTTGAAGAGGTGCACGGTCTCAGCCGCAATGAGGCATACGTACTCTGTTCGCTTGCGGGTGACCTGAAAATTGCAGAGGTTGTGGATGCCCCGAATATGCTGGTCGCCATGCATATTCCAAAGAAAGTTCTTGGGAAGTAGCAGAGAGCAGAGCGCAGAGAGCATGGCGCAAAGGGAGAAGAAAGGCTGGGGAGAAAACAATTTCGCGCAGAGACACCAAGGACGCAGAGGTTAATAATGTAGGGACAGCACATTGTGCTGTCCGTTCAAACGGGGGACATCTGTTCCAAATTATACCTATTTGATCTATTATTATTTAACAAATTAAAAAAAACTCTTTACAAAAAATATTTTTTTATTATATTAACATTCAATATGATGTGACTGGGCGGCAGTGCATGCGAAAAACAAATCGCATCATTCCTTATTACTATTGAACTTCACCAGGATTTCCTAATTTTTTAATCTGATCTTTGGGATATCTCTTAAGGTATTTTGTTTCGAATTTAGTAAAATAACCATAGATATGTGGGATTTAATATATTCTATTTAATTCTATATAATCACTTACCTCAGCGAACCTCATTATTCAAAAATTCTATTTAAAGGGAGACAAAAATGAACCGAAGGAACATTTTATTTGCCTTTACTTTCTGCATCTTCATTTCATTTGGCTTTAATATAACATTTGCACAGCTCACACCGCCTGCGCAAACGTATGCACTCCGGTTCTGCAATAACAGGGAGGTCATTGCGTCTGATTCGGATTCACTGAATATAAGAAGTGAATTCACTATGGAAACCTGGATATATTTGGATGAATTGACAGAAGGAATTATTATTGGAAGGTTTTACGAAGGAGCACCTGATTTCAACTATGGACTAAAATTTACTGAAAACTGCACTAAACTTGAGTTTATTCAGGCGACTGACCAGACAGTTAGTGCTTCATTCATCCACAATATTGAAATACAGACATGGACACATATTGCAGCCACTTTGAGCAATGGTACAATGCATTTATTTATTAATGCAGAAGAAGTGGCAACTGCGGTAAGCCCAGGTATACCCTCACAACATCCTAATGCAGCTTTTCGAATCGGGAACAGCACAGGAGGGCTTTCAGGTGCTGTGGCACAGGTCCGTTTATGGAACAAGGCAATGACTGCCGCTGAAATACAGAGCAGTGCTGAAACGGTTTTGACTGGTAATGAGACCGGCCTTATTGCCTGCTGGCATTTGGATGAGGGTTCCGGACAGACTGCCGGAGACATCGGACCAAACTCAATAGACCTGACATTGGGTACAACAGACCAGACTGATAGTAACGATCCCAAATGGGTTAATACAGTATACCTTAGTAATGATCCTTATTTTACTATAAAAAAAGTAACTCCTATATTTCAATTTGACACCGGTTGTCTTATTGATTTTGACTCAGATGGTGACCTGGATTTTATAACTCTAAAATTTAATCCTGAACATAACGCTTCTCCATTGTATGCTTTTACTAATGATGGAAGCGGAAATTTCACAGAATCTTCTGCAGAAATATTTGAAAACCAGGAAATAATGGTTACCGGAGTAAACGGTGTTAACAGTTATGCTGTTGACGATTTTAACGGGGACGGTTTAATGGATGTTTATATTGGAGACGGGGGAAAAGACGCACCTCCTTACCCCGGCGGGCAGGGGCGTCTACTGATTCAAACCAATGATGGGCATATACGTGATGAGACCGATACGCGAATGCCAAATGTGCTCTCATGGTCGCATGACCTTTCAAAAGGTGATATCGATGGTGATGGTGATGTTGATATATACGAGGTTAATATATCGGGAATTGGCCGCCCGATTTTCTACATTAATGATGGCAATGGTTACTTCTCGCGTGATACCACACGTGTTCCAATGTCTTTTTATAGCGCTTTTGGTGTTGGCTGGTCAACTGAGTTGCTGGATGTGGACAATGATAACGACATTGATATCGTTTTGGGTGGCAGAGAAAGTAACCGTGACGCGCTGCTCCTGAATGATGGAACAGGGTATTTTACACCTGCACCTGCGGATGCAATGCCGCTGCGTAACGCAACTTCTCAATGGATAACTATAGGTATAGCTTATGGTGATTTTGATAATGACGGATGGAAAGACCTTATAATGTATAATATGCCTCAAATCTGGACAGACCAACGTGTACAATTGCTTATGAATAACGGGGACGGAACCTTTGCTGATAAAACTTACAATATACCCCAGTCAGACGAAACCGGTGCAGAGCTTTTAACGGTTGATATCAATAATGACGGACTGCAGGATTTTATTGCACCGGGATATCAGGGAATCTCAACTTTAAAGTTATATTTAAGCACGGGACAGGGTGAATTTATTAACTCAGAAGATATTTTCCCATTTTTAAGGGATTATGGTATTGTAAATGCCTACCCGGGAGACCTTGATAAAGATGGTGATATCGACCTTTTAATGATGAAACAACACGAATGGATAATCGCATTAAATGAAAGACCTTTCAATGTAGATGAAATGCAGCAGCCCGTAATCAGTGAATTTTCTCCGGTTGAAGGTCCGGTTGGGACCAGTGTGACAATAACAGGTACAAATCTGAAAAGTACTGTTCAGGTAGAGTTCAATGGAATAAGTACAGATTTTACTATTGAGTCTGATACAAGGATCACTGCAATTGTTCCAAACGGCACATCATCAGGGCCTATTTTCATTTCAACTCCTGAAGGGGTTTTTACCACTTCATCTTATTTCAACGTTACAGGTCCGTCAATAAGCACATTCAGGCCCATGACAGGTTTTGTCTCATCTGCTGTCACAATTAATGGATTTAACTTTGAGGGAGCTATCAACGTTAAATTTAATGATGTGGACGCTGTGTTTACAATCGATGCAGCTACTCAAATCACAGCAATTGTTCCTGAAGGTGCAACAACCGGGTTTATTAGTATTACTACTTCTGATGGTACGATAGAAAGCACATTGAATTTCACTGTAATTCCTAATCCACCCACCCAAACATATATACTCGGATTTCACACAGATCGAATTGCAATCGCTCCACAGGATAATGCATTAAATCTTGGAAGTCAGTTCACCTTCGAGGCATGGGCTTACTGGAACATTAATCCGGCTTTCTTTATTATTATGGGAAGACCTTTCCCGTCTACAGATGATGATCCTCCGACAAGTTTTGATAAATTTTTAAAAACAGCTCCATACTTACTTCATTTTGAATCAGAACATCATCTTAATTTTATTCAGACAACGGGTGCGCAGGATGCTTTTGCTCATGCGCAGGCACCCAGATTATTAGAAAAACAAATCTGGACGCATGTAGCCGGATCGACAGACGGAGATACTTTAAGATTATATGTTAACGGAGTAGAAGTTGCTAATGCTCCCTGTCTGGGTCCACCGCCACAGAATATTCCTACACCATTTGCGGTTGGAGGCGGTTCCACGCCCCAGGGAGGTCAATTTGATTTTGGCCTTGAAGGATATCTCAGAGAGGTTCGAGTATGGAACCGGGCATTATCTGCTGCCGAACTGCAGGAGAATATAGACAAACACCTGACAGGAACTGAAGAGGGGCTTATCGCATGCTGGCCATTGGATGACGGTGCAGGACAAACTGCCCGTGATATTGGCCCCAATAACCTGACACTAATGCTAGGAACATCTCAGGATTCAGATGATAATGATCCTGTATGGATCAATACCGAAGAATTTGTTACTCAACCAAGTATTACCAGTTTTTTCCCTGATTCCGGTGCAGCTGGTGATACTATAACAGTAATAGGCGCTAATTTTTCCGGCGTAACCAATGTGAAATTTAACGAAATAGATGCGGTATTTTCTGTTATTTCAGATGCAAAAATTATTGCCGTTGTTCCATCAACCGGTTCAAGCGGAGAAATAAGTGTAACTTATTCCGGCGGCATAGTAGAAAGTTATCTGTATTTTACAGTTACCAGCCCGACAATTATCAGCTTTTCACCGACAGAAGGACCTATTGATACAATGGTAGTTATAACCGGTTCTAATTTGCTTGGTGCCACTTCAGTACTTTTTAATGAGACAGAAGCAAGTTTCAGTGTCATTTCAAATACTGAAATACATGCTACAGTTCCAATTTGTGCAACCAATGGTTCTATTCGGATCCTGACACCCGATGGAACAGCTATAAGTTCATCATTTTTTACTGTTCTTATTACTCCACCTATGCAGAATTATGTCCTCCATTTTACAGATCAGACAAACTCAAATACAACTACAAGCGAAATGCTGAATCTCGGCATTGAATTTTCAATACAGGCATGGGTGTTTATTGAAGAGAAGGTAAATGGAAGAATAATATTACTCAAGTATGGAACCTCCGATTCTGATTTAAGCTACATTCTTGGGACAGATGATTTTTCCGATAACCTTGGATTAGGTTTCATGGAATCAAACGCTCAACCAGGTTCATTTGCTAATGCATATCATAATCCATGTGATGGTCTGCAGCGCTGGGCTCATATTGCAGTAACTCTCAAAAATGACACTTTGCTTTTATTTGTAGATGGAGAGGTAGTTGCAACTGCATTAAGTCAAGATCCAACACCCAGTGGAAATGCTCAGTTAACATTAGGTGGTTTTCAAGGAAAACTCAGGCATTTAAGTCTCTGGAATCGGGCATTGACCGGCAGTGAACATCAGACATATGCTCAGCAGTATTTAACAGGTACAGAAAATGGGCTTGCTGCATACTGGCCTCTTGATGATGGTTCCGGGCAGACACCACGAGATTTAGGTCCTAATAATATTCAGCTCACACTGGGCTTATCAACAGCGGTTGAAAGTGTCGATCCGGTTTGGGTTGCAACAGGTGAACCTGTAGGAGTAGATGAAGAACCAAAAGTTGAAATTCCAAAGAAGTTCGCGCTCAAACAGAACTACCCTAACCCGTTTAATCCGGAAACAACTATAAAATATGAACTCCCGAAAACATCTGATGTTTCGCTGAAGATCTATAACATCCTTGGACAGGAGGTAAAAACATTAATTAATCAGAGAAAGCCGGCAGGATATCATACAATTATCTGGGATGGGAGGAATAAAAACGGAATAAAGGTCAGCTCCGGGATCTATATCTGCAGGATCAAGGCGGGTCATTTTGTAAGTGTGAAGAAGATGGTGATGATCAAGTAGCATGGGGCATTGGGGGAAGAAGAGAAACCTCTCGCAGAGACACCAAGGACGCAGAGGTTAATAATGTAGGGACCACCCCCGAGGACTCGGGGGGACAAGCAGAACAGTGTGCTGTCCGTTCAAACGGGGGACATCTGTTCCAAATTATACCTATTTGATCTATTATTATTTAATAAATTAAAAAAAACTCTTTACAAAAAATATTTTTTTATTATATTAACATTCAATATGATGTGACTGGGCGGCAGTGCATGCGAAAAACAAATCGCATCATTCCTTATTACTATTGTACTTCTCCGGTATTTTCTATTTTTTTAATTCGATCTTTGTGATATCTCTCTAATCAATTTCATTTCGGATATAATAAAACGATTATAGAAATTCGGGATTATTTTATTTCGTTATTAATCATTTAGTTTTTCAAACATAAACAATTTAACAGAAAGGAGTATAATGTGAATTGTATCAGAAAAATTTCTGTTTGTCTTGTTTTAGTGTTTGTGATTTTTGCTCTCCAAAATCCATTATCTGCACAGCATATCATATTAGATGAATACGGCTGGAGCGATACAACCGTTGGGGACTGGAATCCGGTCACAAAATTCGCAACATTAAATCAGGACCTGAATGGGAGAGGAATTGCCATACTCGGCAGCGGAATAGTGCTTAACGGTAACGGGCATACAATAACAGGCACAGGCACAGAGAATGATAAGATCAACGGTGTCGAGGTTTCAGGACAATCACATGTCACTGTATTTAACCTGAATATCACTAACTCCAGAGGGGGAATTATTGTGTCCTCTTCATCCAATGTCAACCTTGTAAGGAACAATTCTTCTAACAACCTCTGGGGGATTGTAATTGAAATGTCTGAAAATAATTATATCAAGGACAATACCACCGATAACAGCCAATATGGAATGCTAATTATATCCTCCACCAATGACACTCTTATGGATAACAGTGCTAACTCGAACACACGAGACGGAATCTTTCTTTATAATAACTCCGACTATAACATTATTATGAGAAATACCTTCACAGATAACAGACACGGAATTAGAATCAACACTTCAACCGGCAACTATCTTTCCGGTAATACGTTAGATTCAAACAGACAATATGGAATCTATACCCTTCTCTACAGTTCTGACAATATTCTTACAGGTAACATTATTTCAAATAATTTGAGAGGCATTGTTCTCGGGGGACCAAATAATTCACTTACGGGCAATACAATGACCGGGAATTCTTATAATTTCACCCTCTGGAGCAAAGATCAGCAAACAATTGATATCAGCAATACAGTTGACGGTAAACCTGTTTATTATTATTACAATGTTTCCGATATAGTGGTGGATGCTTCCACCGGGGCAGGTATGGTCATTGCTGCTTACTGTAACAATTTCACTGTAAGGGATTTAACGCTGACAAATAATGAATCGGGAGTTTCCTTTGTACATACTACAAACTCATTTATTGAAAATGTTACGGTTTCAGATAACATTGCGGGAATCCTGCTTGTAAATTCCGACAATAATACAATTACGGGAATTAGAGCGAACTCATATAACGGTGATGGAATCCAATTATTACAATCTGACGGTAATATTATTATTGACAATACTGTTTCGGATAACCGGCGTGGAATTTTTCTTGGTTCCCACAGCGATAATATTCCTGAAAATGCTTCAAACAATAATAATATTACAGACAATATTATCAACAACAATTTTATAGGCATTGTACTCAGATCTGCGAGCAGTAATAACAGGATTTACCACAATAATTTTATTGATAATGAAACACAGGCAATTGATGGAAATATGGCAGGAGCAGTTAATTTCTTCAATCTCGATGCTCCTGTCGGAGGGAACTTCTGGAGCGACTGGACCTCTCCTGATGATAACGGAGACGGATTTGTTGATAATCCGTATGCTTTCGAAGGCGGGCAGGATGATCTTCCATGGACATATTTAAACGGCTGGTGGACTCTCGAGCAGATTATCGGGGACCTTATGGCTGATGTAGAAGATTTAGGTCTGAATAAAGGGAATACCAATGCTCTGACCGTAAAACTGGAAAATGCTCTCAAATCGCTTAAGAAAGGAAAAACCAAACCTGCGGCTAATAAAATAAATGCTTTTATCAATCAGGTTAACGCTTTTATTTCAAACGGCAAAATTTCTGAAGAAGCAGGACATGAATTGATAGATACGGCAAATTATATTATTGCCCGCATAAACAGCGGTCTTTACAAGGCAGGTTCCCTGCTGCCCGAAACTTATACTTTGTATCAGAATTACCCGAATCCTTTTAATCCTGAAACTGTTATTAGATATGATATCCCTCAAAGCTCATCTGTTTCTATAAGAATATATAATATTCTGGGGAAGGAAATCAAATCACTTGTCAATGAATCGAAAAAAGCCGGATATCACCGTGTTGTTTGGGACGGTACAAATAATAACGGCATTAAAGTCAGTTCAGGAACATATATATACAGGATTTCCGCGGGTGATTTTGTAAAAGCGAAGAAGATGGTGCTGGTGAAATAGCAGAGAGCATAGAGCATAGCGCAGAGGAAAGGAAGGCAGAGAATAGATTCGTAGGGACAGTACATTGTGCTGTCCGTCTAAAAGAAAACCACAAAGGCACCAAGTCACAAAGAATATAATATTGTAGAGACATGCCACGGTATTTTTTAGATAAACGCAGACATTGAACAAGGGGTCATGACCCCTTGTTCAATGTCTCAGCAGGCATGGTTTGATAAATCAAACCCCTACAAATATGCGGTTATTTCAATAATATTACATCCAAACCTGACAGGTTTTGAAAACCTGGGAGGTTTATTCGGACAGTTTATTTATTTGCCTTTTTTACACGGTACCTGATGATAGTCTGATATTTTTCCGGATCTCCCGGTCCAGCCATTGTGGGTCCTTTCAGGTATTCCTCTTCATGGCGGCCAAAAACTTCATATCCCTGTTCTTTGACAAAATCCATGAGTTTTTTTACAGTGGGCTCCTCCTTGTCATAAGGTCCTATGTGCAGGATTTCTACCACTTCACCATATTCCCATGTTGTAAGTGAGGCTTTCAGTCCCTGCGGCGGCTTAATCGGCGGAAGTTCGGTTACTTTTTCAGGTACAGGCAGCGCATAAAACCCTGTCCAATCCGATTTAGGAGACTCAAGATCAACAGGCCAGCGTGCACGGGGTGCCGGCTGCATCGGACCCTTTGGTGTATCCTTCATCATATAGTACAACTGGAACAGCAGCCCAAATGCCTGTCCTCCGATGACGTTCGGGTTGCCTTTTGCTTCAACTACAAGGACTTTCATGTCTTTTTTAACTGAGATTTTCGGATTTTTAAGGTGTTCAAATTGAGACAGATCCGCTTCCTGTGCCGGAAGAATACCGGAAATGAAGGCAATAAATATAAAAATGATTAAAATTCGCACTGTTTTCATAATACCCCCCATAATGTGAAAACCAACAAATTTGTAATGTTATGGAATGGTCAGTGACATCCCAGGATTTAATTCTAAAATAATTTCAGTTTTTAAAAGATAAGATTCCCGTTTCCACGGGAATGACACCTATATAATTTATTAGAAAACAGAGGAGAAATCAAACGTTTTCGGTTTGTGGATATAATAAAGGATTTATTAGATTTCTCACTTCTTTCGAAATGACATTTACAGTTTTTGTGTATTTTAGGCTGTTTTGTTTTTAACTTCTTCAAGGGCTGATCCCAGGTGTTTCAATCCGGTCTTTAATTCGTCCGGAGTGCCGCCGTAACCAAGCCTGAAATGGCTGTTGTCCATCTCAAAACAGCGTCCGGGGATCACGAATGTTCTGTGTTTTTCCGCTAAACTGCGGTAGAGGTTTTCAGGTTCTCCGGTTATCCCTGGTTTAATCCTGGGAAATGAAACCACTCCGGCTTCCGGTGTAATCCATTCAAGGTTCTCCTGCATTTTCATCCACGCGCTTACTATATCAAAGTTTGTTTTCACATGATCTTTTGCCCTTTTAATGAAATGCGCCTTTTTATTAAGCACGGTAAAAGCGATCTCCTCACCTACTGCATTATTAGTGATCGTCACCTGCTCTCTAACGGCAAGTACTCCGTCAATTATTTCTTTCGATCCTGAGGCGACCCACCCTATCCTTATACCCGGCAGTCCGTAACACTTGGACATGCTGGAGATACTTATCGCTTTCGGGCTCAACGATGCTGCAGGAGGAAGCTTCTCACCATAAGTAAGTTCACGGTAAGTCTCATCCAGCAGGAAATATATGTTTCCGGATTCGGCGATTTTAATAAGTCTTTGGAGAGTTTCTTCCGATATCATCGATCCGGTCGGATTATTCGGATGTGTGAAGCTGATCAGCCTGGTATTCGGCTTTATTAGTAACTCGAGTTTGTCAAGGTCCGGTTTAAAATTATCTTCAAATTTTAATGTCAGCAGGCTGACATCGCAGCCGAGTGACCGGGGAACCGAATACAGTGACGGGTAAGTCGGGTGCTCTACTATAACGTGGTCACCGGGTTTGACAAGTGCCGCATAAATTGAAAATATCGATTCACTGCATGCTGATGTGACCAGAATAT
>JBHPGK010000007.1:0-39878 GCA_042570605.1 Candidatus Zhuqueibacterota bacterium | reverse complement strand
TTGATCTGGTTGTGTGTATAACCGAAGGTATACCGGCAGGTGACATGGTCAAAGTTTATAATTTCCTCAAAAACCGTAAGACAAGAATGATAGGTCCTAATTGTCCGGGTATCATCTCTCCCGGCAAATGTAAGATAGGTATAATGCCCGGGGCAATCCATAAACAGGGCGGCATTGGTGTAATATCAAGAAGCGGCACCCTTACTTACGAAGCCGTAAACCAGTTGACCGAACTTGGACTGGGACAATCAACCTGTATCGGCATTGGCGGTGATCCGGTAATCGGATCAAATTTTATCGATCTTCTGAAACTGTTCAATGAGGACAACGACACTGATGCTGTTGTTCTTATTGGTGAAATTGGAGGAACTGCGGAAGAGGAGGCAGCACAGTTTGTTAAAGATAACTTTAAAAAACCTGTTGTCAGTTTTATTGCAGGTCAAACAGCGCCTCCCGGCAGGAGAATGGGACATGCAGGTGCAATAATTTCCGGCGGTAAGGGCACAGCTAAAGAAAAAATGGAAGCGTTGACCGACGCAGGGATCGCTGTTTGTGAAACACCTGCAGTTATTGGTGAAACAGTAAGAGAGGCATTAGATAAATAATAAATTGATGTTTTAATGTAGAGACGCCCCATGTGCGAAACATCCCGCCAGCGGCTGGGCGCGTCTCTACCATGAATAGGCACAAAACTAATACAAGGAAATGGATATGGATAAGAGAACGTTGGCTATTTTGAAGCCTGATTGTATTGAGAGCGATCTTGCCGGAAAGGTTATTGACCATCTCCTGCAAAAAGGATTTAAGATATTAGCATGTAAAATGATGAGGCTTACAAGAAATGAAGCTGCAAAGTTTTATGAAGTTCATAAAGATAGACATTTTTTTAATGACCTTCTTGACTTTATGACATCTGACAGGGTAATTGTCCTTGCTCTTGAAAATGAGAATGCTGTTGAAACTCTGAGAGAAGTTATCGGCGCTACTGACCCTGCCGAAGCAGCTGAAGGTACTGTCAGAAAATTGTACGCAGGCAGTAAACAGTGTAATATAATTCATGCTTCGGATTCTGATGAGAATGCCAGGCAGGAGCTGCATTTCTTTTTCTCAAGAAAAGACTTTATTTCAAATTTAGGTGAATAAACAGGTCTGTCCTGTTGATAAAACAATTAAAGTTTTGCAGGGATATTATTTTAGATTTCTTAGTTTTTGATGATTGAATAAAATTATGCAATCTTATATTTACTTCTTCATTTAAAATCAGTACTTCCCTGTATATCCGCCGATAAAATTTCTGATTTGTATTTTAAAAATCGGTTGATAAAAACAAATAATATCGATAAATTATAGCTTTTTGTAAATCACACAAACAGGGACAGGAATGAATGAGATAATAGAAGCGAGATTTTTAGCTCCTCAAGTAAAATTATTCAGGGTTTATTCTCCCGATATTGCAAGGATGAGGAAAGCCGGACAGTTTGTCATTATCAGATTGAGACCTGAAGGGGAAAGGGTCCCTCTCACGATAGCTGACTCGTCAATAGAAGACGGAACAATTACTCTTGTTGTTCAGGAAGTTGGTAAAAGTTCTGCCATGTTGAACAGCATGGAGAAGGGAGACAAGATCCTTGATGTGGTCGGTCCTTTGGGAGTACCGACGCATATAGAGAATTTTGGAACGGCTGTTTGTGTTGGCGGCGGGATCGGACTTGCTGTAGTCTGGCCGATCGCAGCCGCTTTGAAGGAAGCCGGATGCCGTGTGATCTCAATTATGGGTGCCAGATCAAAGGACCTTTTAATACTTGAAGACGAGATCAGGGCTGTTTCTGATGAATTGATAATAACTACTGATGATGGTAGTTATGGTGACAAGGGTGTGGTGACTCAGCCTTTAAAAGGAATGCTGGAACAAGGCAGAGAAATCAATGTTTGTTACGGCATCGGTCCTGTAATAATGATGAAGTTTGTAGCAAAGACCACTGAACCGTTCAAGGTTTTAACATACGTAAGTTTAAATCCGATAATGATGGATGGAACAGGCATGTGTGGAGCCTGCCGGGTTTCAATTGGAGATGAAACAAAATTTGCCTGTGTTGACGGACCTGAATTTGACGGTCATAAGGTAAATTTCGATGAATTAATTGCACGATTGGCTACTTATCAGGGACAGGAGAAAGTCGCTTACGATAATTTTTTAGCCGGAAAATAAGTATTTTAGGAGAGAATGGATGGCGAATCCAAAAGATATTGGAAAGATTCCCAGACAGAAAATGACGGAGCAGGAGCCAAAGGTAAGGGCAAAGAATTTTAAGGAAGTTCCTCTCGGATATTCCCCCGAAACAGCCATGCTGGAGGCATCGAGGTGTATTCAGTGCAAAAGACCGTTTTGTGTAGAAGGGTGTCCGGTTGAGATAGAAATACCAGCGTTTGTAAAATTGATCTCCGAAGGTAAATTCGCGGAAGCTGCAATTAAGATCAAAGAAAAAAACATTCTCCCTGCGGTCTGCGGCAGAGTTTGTCCCCAGGAAGAACAGTGTGAACTCAAATGTATCATCGGTAAAAAATTTGAGCCTGTCGCTATTGGGCGATTGGAACGTTTTGCAGCCGATTATGAGAGAAATGAAGGAAAAATTCAGATCCCGGAAGTAGCTCCTCCGACGGGAAAAAAAGTAGCGGTCATTGGTTCCGGTCCTACAGGTATTACTGCAGCTTTTGATCTTGCTTTAGTTGGTCATAAGATAACCGTTTTTGAAGCTCTGCATGATGTTGGCGGTGTTCTTATATACGGAATTCCTGAATTTCGTCTTCCTAAAGAAATTGTTCGTACCGAAGTTGATGTATTGAGAGGTATGGGTGTAGAAATAAAACTGAATTACGTTATCGGAAAAGTATTTACTCTTGAGGACCTTTTCGAAAAGGGTTATGATGCTATTTATATTGGAACAGGAGCAGGACTCCCATATTTTATGAATATACCGGGTGAAAATCTGGTTGGTGTTTTTTCAGCGAATGAATTTTTAACGCGCTCAAACCTTCTTCGTGCTTTTGAATTTCCGAAATCTGATACACCGATGGTAGAATTTAAGAATGCAGTTATTTTCGGAGGAGGTAATGTGGCAATGGATTCAGTGCGGACGGCATTAAGGTTAGGCGCCGAATCTGCAAGTATTATGTACCGGAGAACCCGTAAAGAAATGCCGGCACGTGAAGAGGAGATCCATCATGCAGAAGAAGAAGGGGTGAAATTTGATTTTCTGGTTTCACCTGTCAGATTTATTGGTGATTCAAAAGACAAACTGGTCTCGGTTGAATGTAAAAGGATGGAATTGGGCGAACCGGATGCATCAGGCAGGCGCCGACCTGTGCCAATTGAGGGATCCGAGTTTGAACAGGAATGTGATCTTGCTGTAATAGCTATAGGTAATGGTGCTAATCCTTTAATTCAGGAGGTGACACCGGATCTGAAAACTAATCGATGGGGTAATATATTAACTGATGGACCCGCCGGGCGAACCAGTAAAAAAGGCGTTTTTGCCGGTGGAGATATCGTTATAGGTGCTGCTACAGTTATTCTTGCTATGGGTGCTGCGAGAAATGCGGCTAAGGCGATCCATCAATATCTTAATGATGGAAAATGGGAAGTTGATATTTAACAGCTCTGCCCGGTATAGGTGAATAATAGATCGTTCACTAATAATTTTGAAAGGAAAAGGTCATTTCAGCTAAGTTTAATAAATATAGCCTTGATGATGGCGAAAACACCATATATGAAAGTTACTCTCCTGATGAACTTGGGATGGCAGAAGAAGAATTCTCCGGTAAGATCAAGCTTGACGGGACTATCTATAAGAAGCCGGAAGAATTCTATATTAATTTGAATATTTCAGCAATACTGAATCTGTCATGTGACAGATGTTTAAAAACTTTTAAATCTGATTTTAGAGCCAATATCTACCTGGTTTATACAAAAGATGAAAATTTACTGGGTAAGAATCAGAATGATGATGTAAAATTAATCTCTGATAGCACCAATGAGATCGACATCACAGAGGACATAAAAGAGTACATTGAACTTGAAAAACCTTTAAAAGCAGTCTGCAGAGATGATTGTAAGGGGCTCTGTACTCAGTGCGGGACAGATTTAAATTTGCGTAGTTGTGATTGTAAAAACAAAAATATAGATTCCCGCTGGTCGGATCTAAAAGAAATAAAGATAAATTAGAAAACCGATTTTCTTTAATAATAAGAAGTATCCTCTTGTATTTACAGAGGATTTTTTAATCTTAAAATGAATGATAATTTCAAATATATAAATTCCCTGTTAATCTAAATATATATTGATTTTTAGCGAATATTTCGTTAAAATATAAAGATTAACTGAAAATTAGCTTTGGTCGAAAAAGGAGAGGAAAGATGGCTAATCCTAAAAGAAGACAATCGAAAGCACGGAGAGATAAAAGAAGAACTCACTGGAAATTGACTTCTTCTAATTTTACCGAATGTACAAACTGCCATGAGCAAAAATTAGCCCATCGCGTTTGTCCGAGTTGTGGTTATTACAGGGGTAAAGAGATATTCATTCCTAGCGAATAATTATCTTATTTAAATGTTAAATGAGGTATTATTAATGAAGGTTGCAGTTGACGCAATGGGTGGTGATTATGCTCCGGAATCTGTAATTAAAGGTGCTTTACTTGCTCTTAAAGAACTTGAGAACCTGGAGTTGGTACTTGTTGGAGATGAAGAAAGAATAAATTCTGAGATAAAAAGCCAGAGCTTATTCAGGTTTCACGAATATCCTTTGTCTATCGTACATGCTCCTGAAGTCATTGAAATGTCAGATAGTCCTGTTGAAGCACTCAAGAAAAAAAAGAATTCTTCGATTGTTGTTATGAATAAATTGTTATCTGAAGGAAAAGTCGAGGCTGTTGTTAGTGCGGGGAATACCGGGGCGATGTTCGCTTCTTCATCTGTGGCTTGCGGAAGAATAAAAGGTGTAAACAGGCCAACAATAGGGACTATTCTGCCAAATAAAGGTGGAGCATGTCTTTTAATTGATGCAGGAGCTAATATTGACTGCAAACCTGAACATCTTTTGCAGTTCGGAATAATCGGCAGTCTTTTTATTAAATTCTTTCTTGATATCCCAAATCCGAAAGTAGGACTTTTAAATATAGGTGAAGAAAGCTCAAAAGGCATACCTTCAACAGTTGCAGCATATGCTCTGCTTAAGGCAAGTCATCTTAATTTTATTGGAAATGTAGAAGGAGGAGATGTTTTTTCAGGAGAAGCTGATGTTGTGGTATGTGATGGATTTGTAGGCAATATCCTGCTGAAGTTTGCAGAAGGTATTGCCAGTATGGTCAAATATAAGATTGAAGATAAGCTCAAACATATTCCCGGAATTACGAAAATGATGAGTTATTTTGAAAAGGATTTTGACTATCAGCAATATGGCGGTGTACCTATTTTAGGAATAAACGGTGTTTCGATTATTTGTCATGGGCATTCTTCACCAAAAGCAATAAAGAATGCTATTGGCGAGAGTATGAGATTGATAGAGATGAATTTTATCGATAAGATAAAAAATGCAGTTGAAAAATTTAATGAGGAAAATGGTGCATAAAACGAATTCAATGATTGTCGGACTGGGAAGTGCTACTGGAAAGCACACTTTGTCTAATAAAGACCTCGAAAAAATAGTTGATACTACTGATGAATGGATACAGACAAGAACAGGCATTAAGTATCGCCAGATAGTAAAAGAAGAGGATGGGATAGGAAATTCCGATCTGGGAACTGAAGCGGCAACTCAGGCTATTAAAAAGGCCGGAATAAAACCTGCGGATATTGATATAATAATTAATGGTACTGTAACACCGGACATGCTTTTTCCTTCAACAGCGTGTTTCGTTCAGGATAAATTAGGTGCAAAAAATGCCGCCGCATTTGATATAAGTGCAGCATGCTCAGGTTTTATCTACGGTTTGAGCATTGCTGATTCTTTTATTCAAACAGGGAAAGCAAAAACCGTTCTCGTTATTGGCTCGGAAATTCTTACAAGTCTAACTGATTGGGAAGATAGAAATACATGTGTTCTTTTTGGTGATGCTGCCGGTGCAGCAATCGTAGTGCCTTCTGATGGAAAAAAAGGCATTTTGGCCACTCATATAAAAAGCAATGGTTCTTTATGGCATTTGTTGAATTCTCCGATCGGATCGAAGAACCGTATTAATGTAGAAAATGTACAGAAAAAAATGCATTTTATTAAAATGGAAGGACGCGAGGTTTTCAAACATGCAATTTTTGCCATGATGGAGGGAATCGAAGTTGTGCTGGAAAGAAGCGGTATGACAAATGAAGATATTGATCTGCTTATCCCTCATCAGGCTAACATTAGAATAATTGAGGGTATTGCCAAAAGATTTGCAATGGCAAATGGCCAGGTTTTTATAAATGTAGACCGTTATGGAAATACGTCAGCAGCTTCGATCCCGCTTGCAATGACCGAAGCAATTGAACAGGGGCTGATCAAAGATGGTACTATTGTAGCTGCTACAGCTTTTGGAGCCGGTTTTACATGGGGTGCAGGACTGTTCAGATTTTAAATTTGGTTTAGATTAGTATATTAAATTAGTTGTTTTATGAAAAAAACCGCTTTTCTGTATCCGGGACAGGGTTCCCAGTATGTTGGAATGGGAAAATCCTTTTACGATAATTTTGATAAAGTTAAAAATGTTTATACCGATTCCGAATCTATCCTGGGATACGATATTAAAAAGATCATGTTCGAAGGTCCTGACGAGATTTTGACTCAGACTAAATTTACACAACCTTCACTTTTTTTACATAGCTATACTGTATTTACCGTACTTGAAGAACAAGGATTTAAACCGGATTTTACAGCAGGTCACAGTTTAGGTGAATACACAGCAATTGTTACAGCCGGGGGTATGTCTTTTGAAGAAGGATTAAAACTTGTTAAACTCAGAGGAGAACTGATGCAGGCGGCAGGTGAGAAATCACCCGGTACAATGGCAGCAGTTATTGGGCTTGATAATGATATTGTTGAAGAACTTTGTGAAGAAGTATCTAAGACTGATCTGGTAATCCCTGCAAATTATAATTGTCCCGGACAGCTTGTGATTTCCGGAACCATTAGCGGTGTGGAAAAAGCTATGGAAATAGCTGCTGATAAAGGGGCAAGAATAGTTAAAAAACTGCCTGTATCCGGAGCATTTCATTCTTCATTAATGGAAACTGCATTGGAAGAACTGGCTGAAAGAATTGAAAATACGAAATTTAAGATTACCGGAGTACCTGTCATCAGTAACTATACGGCAGAGGCGATGCAGGAACCTTCTGAAATAAAAGAAAACCTGAAAAAACAGCTGCTTAATCCGGTAAAGTGGGACAGCTCAATGAGGGCTATGTTGAATCATGGAGTAAATAGATTTTCCGAAGTGGGCTCAGGAAAAGTGCTTCAGGGGCTTATGAAACGAATTTCAAGAGAAGCTGAAACTATCGGTATAGATTTGGTCGAAGATTTGGAAAAAATTACATAAATTTACAGGAGGCTGACTTTTAATAATGAAAATACCAGTTGAACCATATAGGATCAAATCAGTTGAACCTGTCGGCATTACTTCAAGAGAAGAGAGAGAGACAATTTTAACAGATGCCGGGTATAATATTTTTGGAATACCGGCGGATAAGGTGTTTATTGATTTACTGACAGACAGCGGGACCTCTGCTATGAGTGCCAGTCAGTGGGCAGGAATTATGCAGGGTGATGAATCTTATGCCGGCTGTAAGAGTTATTTCAATTTTGAAACAACAGTTAGATCAATTTTCGGATATAAATATGTTATTCCGACCCATCAGGGCAGAAGTGCAGAAAATATTCTTTTCAGTTCAATTGCAAAACCGGGGATGTATATACCAAGTAATATACATTTTGACACAACCAGGGCAAATATCGAGTATAAAGGTGCACAGGCTGTTGACCTGGTTATTGATGAAGGATATAATACTGAAGTGGAACACCCGTTCAAAGGTAATATGGATATTGAGAAACTGGAGAAATTTATTGAAGAAAAGGGCAGAAATAATATTCCTCTAATAATGTTGACAATAACCAACAACAGCGGCGGCGGGCAGCCTGTTTCACTTGAAAATATTGAAAAAACATCCGGTATAGCCAAAAAGTACGGGATACCACTGTTTTTTGATGCATGCAGGTACGCCGAAAACAGTTATTTTATTAAAGAAAGAGAAGAAAAATATAAAACCTGGTCGGTAACAGAGATTGCTAAGAAAATTTTTTCCTTAGGAGATGGCGCTTCTATGAGCGCAAAAAAAGATGCTCTTGTAAATATTGGCGGATTTCTTACATTGAATAATGAAGAATTAGCAGTGAAATTAAAAAATTTGTTGATTCTTTTTGAAGGATTTGTAACTTATGGTGGTTTAGCGGGAAGAGATCTTGAAGCTATAGCAAGGGGTTTATTAGAGGGATTAGACGAAGATTACTTGAAATACAGAATTGAGCAGGTAAGATATCTGGGTTATCTTCTTGACAAAGAAGGAATACCGATTATTAAACCCGTTGGCGGGCATGCTGTGTACCTTGATATAAAGAAGATGATGCCTGAAGTTCCTCAGCCGCTTTTTCCGGCTCAGAGTTTTGTGTGTGAACTATACTTAAGATATGGGATACGGACAGTGGAGATCGGGAGCGCTATGTTTGGAACAGTTGACAAGGAAAGCGGGACACCTGTTTATCCCAGATTAGAACTTGTAAGAATTGCAATTCCGAGGAGGGTTTATACGATTTCACATATGATTTATGTTGCTGAGAGTATTGCAGCTTTATATAAAGACAGGGCTTCTATTAAAGGTTTGAAAATCGTTTACGAAGCTCCAGTTCTTCGTCATTTCACAGCAAAGTTTGAAAAATTAAATTAAAGGATCGATTATGAGTCATCATTTGACAGACAATGTTGCGCTTGTTACGGGGGGAGGCAGAGGTATAGGAAGAGCAATTGCTTTAAATCTTGCTCAGGATGGTGCAGATATTGCTCTCTTTGACCTTGATGAAAATGGATTGAATGAAACCAAACCTTTAATTGAAAAAATTGGTAGAAAAGTACTTACTGTTAAAGGAAATGTGTCAAAACTTGAAGATGCTGAAAATGCTGTTAAAAAAGTGCTTGATGAACTTGGTAAAATTGATATTCTTGTGAACAATGCGGGTATTACACGGGATACTTTAGTAATGAGAATGTCTGAAGAAGACTGGGACCTTGTAATTAATGTAAATCTCAAAGGCACCTTTAATTTTTCCAAAAGTGTGATCAGGCATATGTTAAAACAGAGAAAAGGGAAAATCATCAATGTTGCTTCGGTAGTCGGGCTTGTTGGAAATGCGGGTCAGGCAAATTATTCTGCTTCAAAAGCAGGTGTAATCGGATTAACGAAATCACTTGCCAGGGAAGTAGCTTCAAGGAATATATGTGTAAATGCAGTTGCCCCGGGATATATCGAAACTGAAATGACCAATAAACTTCCGGAAGAAGTAAAAGATGCATTTATGAGCATGACTTTATTAAAAAGATTCGGGCAGCCGGAAGATGTTGCCAGACTTGTAAATTTTCTTGCATCACCGGACAGTGATTATATTACCGGTCAGGTGATCAATGTCGATGGAGGATTAGTAACTTAAATATATTAATAATTTAGGAGGATTTAACATGGCATCAATTGAAGAAAGAGTAAAAAATATTATTGTTGATGAACTTGGTGTAAACGAAAGCGCAGTAACTAAGGATGCGCATTTTGTTGACGATCTTGGCGCAGATTCACTCGATACGGTTGAACTGGTTTTAAGATTTGAGCAGGAATTTGGAATTGAAATTCCTGATGAAGATGCTGAAAAAATTACAACGGTTGGCTCTGCAATTGGATTTCTGATGAAAAAACTTGAAGAATAGTAAAATGAAAAAAAGAGTAGTAGTTACAGGAATAGGGGTCACAACCCCTATTGGAAATAATGTCAAAGAATTCTGGAATAACCTTGTTAACGGGGTATCGGGGATAGACAAAATTTCGAAGTTTGATGTTTCATTGTTTTCCGCGCATATTGCAGGGGAAGTCAAGAATTTTGATGAATCACTTTATTTTGACAGAAAAGAAGCAAAAAGGCTTGATTCATTTGCTAAATATGCTCTTGCCTCCTGTATTCAGGCAGTGGAAGATTCCGGCATCAATTTTGAAAATGTTGATCCCGAAAGGGCTGGCGTTATTGCAGGTTCGGGTATTGGCGGTATGGAGACTTATGATCAGCAGTTTAGAGCTTATCTTGAAGGCGGACCAAAACGAATAAGTCCGTTCTTTATTGTTATGATGATATCTGATATTGTTGCAGGTCATATATCTATAAAGTACAATATGAAAGCTCATAATTTTGCTACAACTTCTGCATGCGCTACATCTAATCATGCTATCGGAACAGCCTTTAAAGCAATTCAGAATGATGAGGCTGATATAATGATATGCGGAGGCAGTGAGGCAGCTATTACTCCAATGGGTTTGGGTGGTTTTTGTTCAATGAGGGCATTATCAACGAGAAATGATGATCCGCAGAAAGCATCCCGGCCTTTTGATGCAAAAAGGGATGGTTTTATAATGGGTGAAGGAGCCGGAATGCTGGTTATTGAAAGCCTGGAACATGCAAAAAAAAGAAATGCGGGGATACACTGTGAAATTGGCGGAGTTGGATTTACCGCTGATGCTTATCATTTAACAGCCCCTGACCCTGAAGGACAAGGCGCTGTCCGGTCAATGAAAATCGCAATTGAGAGTGCGGGATTAAAGAATGAAGATGTTGACTATATTAATGCTCACGGGACATCTACACCATATAATGACAGGACAGAATCAGTAGCCATGAAGAAACTTTTTGGAGAACATGCCTATAAAACGGCAATAAGTTCAACAAAATCCATGACCGGACATTTGTTGGGTGCTGCCGGGTCCATTGAAATGGTTGCTGCAATTATGGCAATGAAAAACTCGAAGGTTCCCCCGACAATTAATTATGAATATCCGGATCCGGATTGTGATTTAAACTACACTCCAAATAAAGCAGTTGACAAAAAAATTAACGTCTTTCTGAATAATGCTTTTGGATTTGGGGGACATAACGCGACTATTCTCGGGAAAAAATACGTCGAATAAATGAGTTTTATTTCTTTTTTCAGGAAAATAAAGAAGATTTTAGGGGGGAGTAGGGAAGTTAGCTCTCCTTTAATTGAAATTCCTGTTGGTGAAATCGAGAAAACCCTCGGTTACAAGATCAGGGATTTTGACAATTTTAAAAAAGCGTTCATTCACAAATCATTCAGCAGCCAGAACAATAATCTTAAATGCAATGAAAGACTTGAATTTCTTGGGGATGCAGTTTTAAATTTTGTTGTCACCGATTACCTTTTTAATCATTACAAAAGCGAGTGGGAAGGTGAACTTACAAAAAAACGTGCTCTTCTTGTGAATAAGAAGATTCTTGCTGAAATAAGTGAGAATTTTGAACTTGGAAAATATCTGATCATGAGTTCTGCGGAGGAAAAAGACGGAGGAAGAACCAAACAATCCATTATGGCTAATGCTATTGAGGCGATTATTGGAGCAATATATATTGACAGCGGTTTTGATTCGGCTAAGGATTTTATTATTAAAAGAATGTATCCTGATCTTGTTGATATTTTCAACAGCGATACCGGTAAAAATTATAAAGGAGAATTAATAGAATACTGCCAGAAAAAACATAAAGAGACTCCTGATTTTAAATTGATTGAGGAAATGGGACCGGATCATGATAAAACCTATATTGTTGAAGTGTTTTTTAACGGTCACACACTTGGGACAGGCAAAGGAAAAACTAAAAAGGATGCAGAACAAAAAGCCGCTTGCGTTGCGCTGACGAATTTTAACTATTTCTGAGTATATTGTTTTTTATAATATGATATTTTTATTTTGGATACAGTCTTTCAATTTTATGGCGTACCTGAAAAAGATTTTTGTGATTTTGTTTTAAAAAATTTAATTATTTTAAGGAGGCAAAATTGGGTTACAATTTTACTGAAGAGCATCTGCAGTTAAAAGAATTGGCACATGAGATTGCAGAAGAAAAAGTCAGGCCGGTTGCCGCAAAACATGATGTTGAAGGTACCTTTCCATGGGATATAATTAAGGTCTTCAGGGATGTGGATTTTTTCAGGATCTTTATCCCGGAAGAATATGAAGGAATAAATTTTGGCATTACCGGATTGTCACTTGTAATTGAGGAATTAAGCCGGGCGTGTGCAGGGATCGCTTTATCCTTAGCCGGAACGGCACTTGGGGCATATCCGATTATTCTTTTTGGCTCAGATGAACAAAAGAAAAAATATCTTCCGCAGATAGCGTCCGGTGAAAAACTTGCAGCCTTTGCAATAACTGAACCGGAAGCAGGTTCAGATGCAGGAAATGTTTCGACCACTGCTGTAAAAAAAGGTGACAAATATATTCTCAACGGTACCAAACAGTGGATCACCAACGGCGGAGAAGCTAAAATATACTCTGTTATTGCAACGACCAACAGGGAGCGTGGAATAAGAGGGATGACAGCTTTTATAGTAGAAGACGGATATCCCGGTTTTTCATATGGGAAAAAAGAAGATAAAATGGGTATCAGGGCGTCTGCCACAAGAGAGCTGGTCTTTGAAGACTGCGAGGTCCCGGTTGAGAACCTGATCGGAGGAAGAGAAGGCATAGGATTTAGAGTTGCAATGAATACATTTGATAATACCAGGCCCGGTGTTGCCGCACAGGCTCTTGGGACTGCACAGGGCGCTTTTGAACTTGCAGTTGATTATACAAGAACACGAAAACAATTTGGAACTCATATCTCAAGTTTTCAGGGAGTCCAGTTTATGCTTGCTGATATGGCAACTCAGATCGAAGCTGCAAGAGCACTTGTTTACGAAGTTTCCAGAAGAATTGATGCAGGAGATAAAAAAACATCAAAAATGTCTGCAATGGCAAAACTTTTTGCTTCAGATACCGCTATGAATGTTACTACAGATGCTGTTCAGCTTTTCGGCGGTTATGGGTATATGAGAGACTATCCTATAGAAAAATATATGCGGGATGCAAAAATAACACAGATCTATGAGGGAACCAATCAGATTCAGAGAAGTGTTATAGCATTGAGTGAGATTAAAGAAAGCGCAAGAAAAACTGGACCTTAATATAATAAATAAATTGCGATAATAGACTAAATAAATATTTGAATTGTAAGGAGTTATTATGAAAGAACAAGTAACTGAAATAATGGAAGAGATAAGACCAAGACTACAGGCTGACGGCGGCGATGTTGAATTAGTGGATGTCACTGATGAAGGTATTGTAAAAGTAAAACTTGTTGGTGCATGTGCCGGCTGTCCGATGTCTCAAATGACACTAAAAATGGGAATTGAAAAATTACTTAAAGACAAATTAGACGGCGTAAAATCGGTTGAATCGGTTTGATTTCTGAAAGCTGACGGTAATTCTGTAAATTACTAAAAGTTTTTATAAAGCTTTATACTTTTAAAAGGGGATTATGTGAAACATAATCCCTGTTTTATTGTCCCCCGATTTTAAAGTAGGTTTATTTGTCGGAGCGTATATCCGGGACTCTTTTCACTAAGATTTTTCAAAAAACTGGATCCATTTCCGCTGATATATGGCGTTATTGGACTCTTTTTATTAGAAACTCATGCCAGAAGTGAGGAAATGTAGAAATTTAAATTATAAAAAGACATCTAACGAATAGTCCTACTTAATTCATATAATATATTATAATAGTTAACACATTTAAGGGAATATAACTTGGAAACTAAAAAATACAAAATATTTATTAATTGTTGTTTATATTAATACTTAAATAGTTAAAAGGATTTAATTATTTTAAGATAAAAGTACAAAAAAATTGTTGCATTAAGATAAATTATTCATTAGATTTTTAAAAATACTCTTATAGATGAATAAACAAAATAAAAATATCCCTCCATGGGTTTTTGGATTAAAAGAAAATTTAATTCTTACAGATTGGTACCGTGACGTAGCTTTCATTATTTTAAAGAAATACGAAAAAATACCAAGACGACCTAGAACTGAAGAAGCAGAAATTGGATTGAGTATTCCTCCCTCATGGTATTCTTATATTGGTAGAGCAGCTGAACGTTATGGGAATGGAATTTTTTTCTTTAAAGTTGAAACTGATAAATGGGATTCTGATCAAAGAGGAGTATGTCCATTCGATACAGGAGGGCTTTGGCATGGAAAAATTAAATTAAGTATTCAATTAGATTCTAGGGATGAAAAGGTCGATTTTTTTAATCTTTATGACAAACTTTTAAAAAATTGGGACAATCATTTTCGAGAATACATTAATCTAAATTACAATACCTACAATAATTATGTTAATGGTTTTCCTCCCGATATTAATAATGGTGTAGTAGAAATTGATGAAGAAAATAATGATTCAATTGCATGGACTTGGGAGGGAAGAATAGAAAAAGAATTATTTTCTGCAAATTCCGAAGTTACGGATTTCTTTTGTTCCGATGAAAAATTTTACCATTTAGAAGAAGATATTAAAGCTCTTCCAATATTAAGGTTAGATGAGAAAGAGAAATTGACTGAATGGTTAATAAATTATTCTACTGTATCTTATGCTTTCGATAAAGGGCCAACTCAATTAGCATGTGAAAAATCGATATCTATAGGATATTAAAAAGTGAATGAGTTTTCAGAAAAAGTAATACTATTTGGTATTAAAGAGTTTTTATCAGGGAACGAGGATAAAATTTTAGCATGCTTACCAGTCTTACGATTTGGGGATAAATATGCTTTAGTGCAGAATCCTAATTGGAAGATGCAAGAAAATGAAGGTTTTTACTTTACTAATGATTTAGACCTTTTAGAAAATTATATAACTATATTAGAACTCAAACAAATCCTCGATGTATTTCCTGGTCAACTGGTTATATTAGTTGGTAACAAGCTTACAAAAATTTTTAGAATTTATGAAATCCATAAAAACATACAGAGATTTCCTAAAATTTTTGAAATACAAAACGGCTTTGGTATATTTCTTTCAGATCAAATTTTTTATGAAAATTTCAAACACATGCTTTTTGAGTATTCTAAAAATTTATTTGATGAAGAATTAAATATTTTTTCAGGGACTTTAATTAGTGAGACTGCAAATAATGCCTATATGTTATTAAAAGGTAATTCATCAACTCCAAAAGATGAATTATATGTTAGAGTGCTAGCCAAAGCGCAAATCGAGAAAGATAGCGATACATTTAGAAATTATATTGAATTTGCCATTCGTAGATTAAATAAACCTAGAGAGTTAATTGAAAAGTGGGTGGCTGACTATCTTAAAGATAGATTAACAATTACCTATTCTCAATCAGAGCCTACTATTTTTGATAAGAATCTTATTTATGAATATGATCAATTATCAATTCCCAAAAAATTAGAAGTTTCTTCTAATCTTTCAAAAGAAAAACTAATTGAAAATGCTTATCGTTCTATAGATTTCATATACCTAATGAATAAAAATGATTTAAATGGTAATTTTGAGAAAAGATGGCATGCAAAAGCAGATTCGTTTCTCAAAAAAGACAAGAATTTTCGGATTACACTTGCACATTTTTTAAAAGCTAGAACCAATAAACTTGCAAAAGAAGAATGGGCTCAAGATGATATAGATTTTTATGAATTATTCGATGGATTTAAGAACATTAAGGCAATTGCTTATCAGATTAATGAATATGCAAAAAAAATGGATATGGTAAATATTATCTATGGTGAATCTCAGTTTCCTGAATCTCGGATATTTGGGAAAATATGTGAATCCGTTTTTAATAAGTTACGTAATGCTATCAGTATTAAAAGGGAAAATTTAGATTATGGAACTATACAAACAACCGATGGTACTGAAGCGGATCTGACTTTAATAAATGAGTTAGCGTTATCTTCAACTGAAAAACATCGAAGTATTCCAATTTTTTCACATAGTGGATATTTTGTGTTTATTACCAAAAAGCAATTAGTAAAATTTTTTAATGAGTGCTCATTTGATATAATTAAAGTAACTTGTGAAAAAATATTAAATTATAACTCAAACAATGAAATTTTTGATGATGATGAATTGTGCGCCCGGTGCTGGCTTGCTTTAAAATCTGGTTTAAAGTCATATTCTTTTGAGGAGTATAAGCAGTTAATCATTGCAATTGAAAATCATGCTAAATCAATTGAAAAAATAAAATTAGAAGATTTCCCTGCACGTGGGAAAAATTTCGACAATGATTTTGAAAATTTTATTAGCGGTGAATCTAATATTTTTCTCGGCGGATCTAATCATTCTCGTCAATTATTAAAATGGTGGAATCATAATTTAGAAGAGTTTTATATTCTATTAGGACCGAATCATTTTAACAGTCTATTAAAGAATACAATTCCATGGCCGCCACGGAATAGGCTTGTTTTTTCAAGTAATATCAGATTAAATAAATCTGGTGCGAAAAAAGTTTTGATAGAAAATATTAATCGTCTATTCTATGAAATTTCAAATATACTATACCAAATTGCTTATGAATCGGATCAAAACCCACATTCAGAATCTAATGATTTTATTAAATATCTTATGCATGAATTATCCAAAAACCTTACAAAAGAAAAAAACTTTAACGATCCATGGAGATGGAGTTTTGTGGCAGATGAATGGAGCATGCATCATCTATTATTAAAAGATAATAATTTCAATTTATCTTGGTCATCTAAATGATTTATCCATCTTATCCAAAAATTTTATACAGGTTATACAAGCAAACAAAATATGTCAATTAAAATTGAAAATATTACCTTTTTTTATAATGAAACTGAAATTCTAAGAGAAATTAGTTTCTGTATTCCAAAAGGAGAGATTTGGGCTCTATTAGGACGATCAGGTATCGGTAAGACAACTTTAATTAATATTATTTCTGGTTTATTTACGCCTAAGACAGGGAAAATATTAATTAATAATAGAGAATATGGCCCTGGATGTATTAAAGGTATTGTTTTTCAAGATGAAAGTTTACTTGGATGGCTAACAGTAAAACAAAATTTATTGTTTCCTGATTACAAAAAACCTAATAAGGGTAGAGAATTAAATGTAAAGCAAATTCTTGAAAGCGTTCAACTTACTGAAGCATGCAATTTATTACCTTATCAATTATCTGCAGGTATGAAGAAAAGACTTGAGTTTGCCAGAGCACTGGACGCAGATCCAGAATATATACTTGCTGATGAACCTTTTGGAACTTTGGATATAATTACTAGGAGATCGCTTTGGAGTCTTTGGAAGAATTTAAAACGGGAGAATCCAAGAACCGGTATATTATGTACACATGATCCGGACGAAGCTATCAGGTTGAGTGACCAAATTATATTAATGAAACCAATCGATGTTTCAGATCAAACATTGCTTTATAAAATACCGGATTCAATAAAATGCTTAGATATAAATTTAGAAAATGATGATTTAAGAATATTAAGACAAAAAATAATTTCAAATTTATAAAAATTGGTGTTAAATATGAAAAGGATTTTAACACTTGGATCGGATATAAGATCCAATAAACTTTCGAGTTTAAGTGTGATAACATTTTTTATTCTGTGGTTAATACTATCTCAGTTAGATTTAATAAATGAATTAATACTTCCTTCACCATTACGTGTAATATTATCAATAAAAGATGTTGGATTTGTATTGGTGTACCATATAACTGCAACAATTGTCAGGATATTAATAGGTTTTACACTAGGTGTATGTTTTGGTATTCTTATTGGAACACTTATGCAGTATTTTAGGACAATGTTCATTATTTTAGATGGAATTATTGAGACTTTTAGACCAGTTCCTCCCGTTGCGTTGGTGCCATTTTTTATTTTAATATTTGGATTTTCTGAATTTGGGAAAATTCTTTTAGTGGTATTAGGTACGACTTTAGTAATGGTGGTTGGTACAATCGAAGCTATTGAACGGATTCCAGTAGGTCTTATGAGATGGGGATTAATTTCTGGATTATCGAGAAAAGCGCTATTCTTAAAGGTAATTTTACCAGCCTCTTGGCCTGAAATGAGAGGATCTCTTAGAATAGCTATGGCTCTAGCTATAACCTTAGTAATAGTATCAGAGTTTATGGGGGCATCATATGGATTAGGTTATTTGATAAATATCTCAAAGGTTACTTTAACAACTCCTACCATTTTATTGTCAGTAATAATTCTGGGTTGGATTGGTTGGAGTTTTGATAAATTATTGAGATTATTATATTCCAAAACATGTAAATGGGATATCCGGGCGAAAGGAGCAATACAATGAAATTAAATAAAAAAATACTGTTTAGGTTTTTATCTACAATTTTAATGGTATTTTTGTTGTCTATTCTAAATTGCAGTGATAATGAAACTGAGTTAGAAACAGTTAAATATGGAATAACACCTTATCAAGATTCTGCGCTTCCGGTTGTGGCTAACTATTTGGATTGGTATAAAACCAGAGGGATAAAATTTGAGTTAGTGCCTTTGGCGTGGGGAGATGTTATTACTGCTATTTCAAGTGGTGCAATTGATGTTGCAATTTATAATTTTAATTCTTTTCAAGCACCTTATGAAAATGCTGCTAAGGGGAACAGGAAACCTATTTATTATTGTCCAACTTACATTTTTAAAGGGCAGGCGCTAATGGTTCATGATGGAATTGGATATGAAGTGTTTCGAGATGTAGCTGGAGAAGATCAGAAAAATAGGACAAGTAGACTAGCTACTATAATTAATCAGCTAAAAAAGAAGAGAATAGCTATTACAAAAGGTACAGAATTGGAACAAATTGTTTTAGAGGGTTTGAAAATTGCTGGTCTAAATAGTGAAAGAGATGTACAATTGATTCATTCTGCTCCAGAGGATGCTTTAGCAGCCTTTCTATCAAAAGATGTGGATGCTTTTGCCGCCGGTCTGACCGAAAGGACAGAAGCAAGAAGACACGGAGCAATAGAATTATTTGTAACTTCTGATGTCACTTTACCAGTGATAGATGGAATAATTACTTCAAATAAATTTGCTGAAAACAATCTTGAAATTCTTGATAAATTAGTGGATATATGGTTCAAAACTATTAAATACATGGAGGAGGATCTTGAAAATAATTCAAAGTATATCCTTGATTATTTATCCAAAGCTGCAAGTACTCGTTATTCAGTAGAAGAATATCAGGTTGCTTGGTCATTTAATATTTTCCCAAAAACTCCGCAAGAAGCAATTTCATATTTTATTGATGAGAAATCTCCTTATTTTTGGAGAAAAGCTTGGGATGCAAACAACGTATACTTACTTGAAGAAAAAAAGATTAACAATGCTATCCCTTATTCTGCATTTTGGGGTGAAGATGTTTTAAAAAGACTCACGAAATAACAATTTAAATTAAAATTACTATGGATAGATTTAGCCAAATCGATAGAATTCCTGATAAAATAGTTAATGATTACAACGATATTGCATCTGTTTATAATCCTATTATGGGCGATGATTACACAAACATCATAATTAATCCATATTACAATCTTATTATACGCTCATTAAGAAACCAAAGTAAGCTTAGATTTCTTGATATTGGTTGCGGAGCTGGGGCATTTTTGTATAAGTGTGCTGAAAAGTTTGAAGCTGATTTTTTTGGAATAGATTTATCATATCGACAAATTGAAGAAGCGAGAAAAAAAGCGAAAAAATCGAATTGTCAACTACACTTTGAAATTGGAGATCTCGTAGATATAAATTATCCTAAAAATTGTGATGTAATAACGCTGAATTTAGATACACTGAACCATATAACAAATATTAATAACTGGAGTCGAGTTTTTGCAAAGGTATTTTCTGCTTTAAGGAGGGGTGGAATATTTTTATTTGATGTAAATTCAAAAAAACGATTATTAGAAGATTGGCATTATCCAGAAGTTATTGTAAAAGAAAAAATGACATATGTTCAATGTGAAATTAATTCTTCTTATCGTGAAAAAATAGCCAGAAGCAAAATATTAATGAAAATATTTGCATCAACAAATGACAAATTCAAAATACATACTGCAATAATTGAACAAATTTCAGTCTCTAAAAGTACTATACAAAAAATGTTAGAAAAGAATGGATTTGTAAATATTAAAATTGTTGATGATTATAAAAACTTTAAATCTAATCATATATTTTTAAAAAATAGACTATTTTTTCAATGTAGAAAATAAATTATTGCCCGGCCTTTTGAATAAATTCGGATATTTCATAAAATCATTTTGTACTTTCTCTTTTTTGTTTTGATAGATAGTAAAAAGTGGACAATATATTTCAGGATTATTTTCCCGAGAGAAGTCTATTTCCGCACTTCTTCGCTTCTGAATCCAGTTTTTTGAGAAATGACGCTAATATCATTAAATTTTTTTGAGAACTGTACACAGGTTATGCAAAGCGTTATATCTTTTAAAAGGGGATTGTGTGAATCATAATCCCTGTTTTTTTTGTGATTGTATACGCCCAATATTAATAATATTAACTTAATTTTTGGTACCCTAATAAAATATACAACCAAACTAAAAAAATATTGCTATTATTTCCCTAAGAAGGCTTAATAAAGAAGTAAGATAGAAAAAGAAGCATGTTTGATTATTCAGGACATAAATGTTAATGACTATTTTAACAAGAAATAAACCGGCTTATATCCACCCATAAATGACATAATATTGTAAAACGAAACGCCTTTTCTTTGCATATTTATTTTTTTAATAGCATCAAAGGCTATACCTAAGTTTATTACTTTAGAAGTTTTATCAATGTATGTAATTAAATCTTCATTTGTTTGAAATAGGGAATCAGGATATTTTGAAATCAGATTTGATGTGTTATTCTTTTGTAATTGTATTTCAAAACTCTCCATTATATCACTTTCAAGCTTAATCCATAAACAGGGACAGTTTCTTAGTTCCCAAAAATTTGATGCTATAGGGCACCCAGCTATAATCGGAATACCAAATTCTAATCCGATGCGAGCACTATATAGTAAATGCTCATTTACTTTTATAAAGATGTTTTCTTGATTTACAGAATATATTTTTGGACGTCGTGGATATAATCCCAATATTCTGAATTCGTCATGATCATGTAATTGGAAAGAAATATTACTACCTTCTCTAGTGAGCCATGGGTAAATTGGAATAACCGATTTATGTTTTTTGCTTAATATGTTTTTTAAATCAGGGATTAATACGAACTCGGCTGTATGTTCAGAGATATAACTTGTTACATGTGCCATAAAAACTCCTAAGTATAGTGTCCTAATACTAAAATAAAGTACAGTATAAATCCTTATAGTACTGGTTACGTGGTTATATAATGAAATTTTAATATAATCATGAAATTTTTTTTGAATCGGTTTTTACATCAGTAATCTGATATTGAATGGTTTTTACAGGTTTTAGTTTCTTGTCATCAAAAATTACGTAATTATCACCATCTGCTATAGAACTTCTATAAATTATCCCATGAAAACCGATATGTTTAATTTTTTCACAAAGATATTGACTTGGTAAATACTCTAAATTGGCTTCACTTGGGATTATTGGTTTTGACAGCTCATTTCCAAGTAGAGTAAGGAAAGGCATATTTTTATAAAGATTCTCTAATTCATCTTCATCATTCAATCCAAAAGGACTAATTGTGTCCCTTGAATCCCGCAAATCTGCTAATTCCAGATCCTTTTTCATTTGAAATTCAGCTATTGTGACGTATTCACCTTTATGACCTCGTACTTCTGAAATTGCAGTTTCAATTGTCGATGCGACATATAGGTATGGTATTCCAATAGGATTGGCACGGCCATTTGTAACGACTTTTTTTGGTGGTTTTTTCATATCCGAAATATTAAAAGGTTTTTCAGAATTTTTTATTCTTGCTCTATAGAATTTTTTTGCACCTTTTTCGATGATGTCACCAATATATTTTCCAAATGTCTCTAATTGGCTACTTGCCGGTGCATTTTTTGGAAAAAATCTATTTCTGTGTTTTAACTCCTCCCTAAACTTTTCCCATTCTACAACAATATTTTGTTCAGTTGAAAATACAGGCTTATACTTAGATTTAAATAGATCAGGATTAATTAATATTGCTTTTAGTAACTTTTGCTGAGTCCGATTTTTTGTTATAGCAAAAATTTTCCAATCCCTTTGAATAAGTTTATTTAGTGCCTCACCGTTTCGATCCTTTTCATAAAGATCTAAAAGAGGTACAAACTGGTCAAATAAATCTTTCGGTTTAATTGTTGTCATATTTTGCGTTTTGCAAAAAGAACAGGTTCTTCCTGTTGGATTACCATTAGCATCTATATGCTTTTTCAAAAATTTGTCTGAAAAACAATTTGGACAGCAATACATATCAAATCCCTTTATTAAGATGGTCAGCAATCAATTCGATATGATGTTGCATGGATAGTTTTTTAATATACCCAAGTCCAGGATAATGTTCTTTTTTATATAGCTCTTGATACTCAGAACAGGCTTTTGAACGGTATATTAGTGAATTTTGTTTATTTATTTCTTTTACTAATTTAGTTAGAGCCTCTAAAAACTTTCCTCCTGGATCAGTAGGAGAATCTGTTTTATCAGATATGAAATGAAAAATGTACATATCATCATCATCATCAAGATATGTCAAGTGAATTGCAACAGCATAAGCAGGTCCACCTGTGTCCGAATAATCATCACCAACAATTAAATAGTCTCCAAATCCATTCATCCCTTCATCAGTATAGGTTTCATGCAGATCGGAGAAGTGCTCATTTCGTGGATAAAGAGCATTTTTTTTCTGAGGTTTAAATCCATCTCTTATTAAAATCCTTCTAATCCCATCCTTATTGAAATGCCGTTGATAAAGTTTCCCGGCATAACCTTCAATAAATACATGAGTATTAATGTTTTTTGAACTTTCAATTTTAGTCTTCAGTTCTTTGCCGTTTGTATACCCCCTGTGAAGAATAGTAAAGTTGGATTTGTTGTACTTTTTCAATAAAAAAAGCAAGTTGTTAATGTTTGATTGTGGATGAAGCATATATCCAATTGATATATTTGTAAAATCTTTAAAATCTTTATCAATAAGTTTTTTCAAAATAGTTGATGTCTCAACAGGTTCAAGCCCGGCTTTTGGGTTTACAATAAGTGTACAATCAACTTTTTCTTCATTTAATACTTTCATAGCACGCGTTAATGCTGAAAAATCGCTTTTTACTGGTTCAATAATTGGATGTATGCTATTCGCTGATAATAACTCAGCATTTTCCCTGAGCAATATTAGTTCATATTGCTTTCCTCTTAAATAAGGATAATACATCTTATCTCCTCCTAAACTGAATCGGGAATTTATATTAGAGAATGGATTTTATTATCAAATTGGTTCAATAGTTTTTGCATTTTAATTCTGTCATTACAAATACTGAATGCATATGCAGATACGGATGAAGGTGCATTATTAAGAAAATCTTTAAGTCCTTTTGTATTATTTCGTTCTTTAAGTATTTGAATTGTTAAATTGTGTGCCATTACAGGAGGGATTTTACAGAACACTTTTTTGCATTCTCTATAAATTTGAGTGTTTGGTACATCAGGAATAGTACCATAATATTCTTTAACAATCTTCTTATATTCTGATTTTCGCAGAGAATCGAATAATATGTGGGGGATTACATTTTCTATATTTGATTTTGCCTTGCGAATCGTTGATATATTGTTTCTGTTTGTGAGAACAAGAATTCCTGCTTTTTCAGGTAATAAAGACTGTAGCTTTGGGATTTGCGATGGTGAGGTTATAACATTAATGTATTCAAAAACCTTAAAATATGCTTGTATTTGTTTTTCCAACCGGGTGAAAGAGTCGTATTGAGTTTTTATTTCATAAACTGTTGAGGCTCCATTTAATAAAACAATATCAGCTTTACATCTGCCAACTCTGAATTCCATAAGTATTTGTGTTGTGTTTAAAGAGTGGGTACCCAGCAAAATATTATTTGTGATAACGTTTTTATAGATATATTCATTTCGGTAATTTTTTAAAAGATGATTATATACTCTGTCAATAAACTCTCTTAGAGTTGTTGCAAAATCAATCTTATCTATCAATCCACTATTTTTACAAACTTCAGATAAGAAGGGAGATTTACCTTTTTGTGCAATAACATCCAAAACTAATGGGGAAAAAATACGTGATAAGGCGGGTAAGTAATTGTGATTTATTTCCATCATTCAATAAATCCAGGATTATCCTTGATTACGCTAAATTACACTAATTTATATGGAGACGCAAGAAAAATATTCAAAATAATAAATTGTTTTTCGCTATCCCTGTTTTTTTAGTGGAATATCAACGCTGTTCAAAAAATATAGTTATATTGTAACATCTTATATTAGATTCCGTATCAGGTTTCATAATATTGACAGGAGAACACAAATGAAAAAATTTGTTATAACGTTAATTGTATTAATTTTCAGTATTTCCACCTTTGCACAGAGAGATGAAACGCTTCTGGGAGACAGGCTCTCTTTCGGGGGGTACGGGGGACCGGTTGTTCAGATCACGCAGATCGGAGGGGAAACAGGTGTAATGGTGGGTGGAAAAGGCGGCTGGATAATCAAGCAGAAAGATTACAGTATCATTATTGGCGGAGGTGGTTATGGTCTCGTAAATAATATTAGAGCGGATATTTTTACAGAAGAACTTTATTATAACCTTGGATATGGTGGTCTGATCTTTGAATTCGTTTCAAAACCCCATAAGTTAAGGCATCATTCCTTTTCCCTGCTGATCGGCGGCGGCGGACTGTCTTTCAGAGAAAAAGGGGATTTTGGAGACAATTTTGATGATGATGCAGATGCTTTTTTTATCCTGGAACCCGGTATCAATTATGTTGTTAATATCACACGGTTTTTCAGAGTTGGTCTTGGATTAAGTTACAGGATGATCAGCGGCTTAAATAAGTTCGATGTAAAAAATGAGGATTTAAGCGGTGTTTCAGGTGTAATTGAATTTAAATTCGGCAGTTTTTAAGAATTAACCTACAAGAAAATATTTTCTTTAAAAATATCAATGGTTTATTAATTCCTTAAAATATTCCCTCTGTAAGCATTTTTCAATTTTTTGAACACAATTATACTTTATCCATAAAAATGAGTGTCTTTGCAGCGAAGGCTGGATGTTTCCCAACGTCGAAGTTGTCACCCTGAACTTGTTTCAGGGTCTCCTAAGTAAAAGATGAGATGCCGAAGCAAGTTCGGCATGACAGTTCCAGACTTTTTGTTTCTGTAAAAATGAGTAGTCTTTATTCACTTACGCAAACCTAAAGGTTTGCCCTACATGTACTGTTATATAAATATTTGATATTATTAGAATTAAGAATGACTTGTAGGGCATCCCGAGTACTCGGGAAAACCTTGCATATTTGAATTGAAATTTAGTAAATATTAAAATGATCATTATAAAATAAATGCATTAGTGTTTTCACACAGTCTGTCAGATGGAATGACGTATACAAGTTTTCTCAATTTTAATCAACCTTTACGAGTCTTAATTTTGCTGATATGTGTAAATTTCCCAACATATCATTTTTTTTAATTTTTTTAAAAAAAAGTTGTCACCCTTTTTCTCTTCTCAGGGATATTACCTATAAAGTAAGAAAAATTGTTGAAATTTATCAATCTGTTCAATGAGGAGAGAAATAAAATGACAATTAAAACATTTTTCAGGTTTTCAATTCTTCTTTTATCAATGAGTGTGTTTATGTTTTGTTCAAAAAACTCAACAGGTAATAAGGAAACAGAGAAAACATTTTTTCAAAAACTTCAGACTGAACTGGATAACGCTTTAATTTCTGTGAACGGCGTTGGAGTTTCGGCTGCTGTTATAATGCCGGATGGAGAGATATGGCTGGGAGCAAGCGGAATGTCCGACCCGGAGCAGGCTGAAGAGATCACAACGGATATGCTTTTTGATGTCGGAGGAGTAAGGGAATCGTTTTCAGCAGCACAGATCCTTAAATTTGAAGAGGAAGGGATCCTTTCGATCGAAGATCCTATCTCGAACTGGCTTCCTGAATTTCAATATATTGATAACAGTATAACGGTCAGACAGATTTTAGAGCATACAAGTGGTATTTATGACATGTCTGAAAATCCGATCAATCCTTTCAAGAGTTTTCCAAATTTGGATCTTACCAGAGTTTGGATGCCGGATGAGTATTTAAGCCTTCTTATCAGTGAACCATCTTTCCAGCCGGGTACAAGCTGGCAGTATTCCTGCACAAACGTTCATATTCTTAGAATGATCGTAGATGAAATAACTTCAGACGGAAGGGTACAGGACCTGCGGAACAGATTTTTCACGCCGCTTGGTTTAAATAATACTTTTATAGAATATTTCGAGACCATCCCCCCGCAATATAGACTGGCTCACGGGTGGCATTCCGGGTCGGATATATATTCATACCCCCGGACTGCAGTGGCTACTTCCCTGCAGCAGTCAACGTTAACAACTGCGGAAGATGCGGCAAAATGGATTTATGCTCTTTTTAATGGTCAGGTTATAAACCAGACGTCGCTTGATAAAATGACAGATTTCAAGTTCCCGTCTCCATCTGACCCGGAATTCGGTATGGGTGTTCAGAGAGCAGAGTTCGGCGGTGTTGAATTGTGGGGCGACTGGGGCTGGCAGTTTGGATTTACTACCCTTATAGCATATTCCCCTGATCACGATTTTTGTATGGCTATCTTATGTAATTTCAACGAATCAGGAATACATGACATTTTTGGAATGCTTTTAGAGCTTATTATTGATGAGGTTTTATAATGTTTTTTTCGGAAAGACTTTCTAAGGCATAAAAGAAAAAAATAAGGATCAATGTGTTCAGAAAATATTTTCAATGGATTTATTTTGTGATCTTTATCTCTATGTTTAATTGCAGTAAAGATTCATCTACAACGGTTCCAAATGAAAACTGGCAGAATAACTGGCTTCCTCTGACAGAAGAAGTTAACGGCTCTCTTCAGATAATAGAAGGTATCAATGTCCTGCGCTTATGGGGTACCGATTACGAACAGGGTTATGCATACGGTTATATTCTTAGTGAAGAAATTATCGGATTTATTGACTTTGTAATTAAAAGCGGAATTTTTAGTTTCGATGGTTCATCTTTTGCAGGTATTGTCCCTCCGGGAATAGAACGTCTTAACATTGAACAACGGTTTTTGGATGAAATGCAGGGAATATTTGATGGTATTCAGGCCAGAGCTGACGGAGAAATTAGAGTACCTTCAACAGGGAGGTCACTCCACCTCAGAGATATAATTGCAGTAAATGTCGGTCTGGATATCAGATCGATGCAGTGTTCTTCTTTCTCAGCCTGGGGTGATATGACGGCTGATGGCGGAACAATTACCGGGAGAAATGATGACTGGCCTCTGCTGAATTACTTAAATGAAGTTCAGATGCTGGTTGTTGTGCGTGTACCTCCTGCCGGATCAGACCGTCTGTCATTCGCAACAATCAACTGCCCCGGCAGTATCGGATGTCCAACCGGAATGAACGAAGAAGGTGTCACTTTGAACAGGAACGCAGGTAACGGAAGTACAAATTCTGCTTCATCCGGAATTTATCCGAGATACTTTACATACAGAACCGCCCTCGAAAATGCTCACGCGTCAACAGCTGTCCAGGATGTCGAAAATGTACTCAGATCAAGACAGACAAACGGTACAATAATATTAATGATAACTTATCCTTACATGGGTTCAGGTTCAGGTTCTGCTGTTTTTGAATATGACAGTGACATTTCAAGAAATGACGGAGTAACGATTCGTCAGCCTGAATCATCACTGCCGTACCAGATTGCTACTAACCATTACAGGGAACGTATTTTGCCTGTGTCATGCGGGAGATATACCACGATAAATACCGGACTGCAGGATATAATGAACAGCGGTTCCAATTATTTCACAGATCAAACTGCCTGGAGTATGCTTGGAGAAGTGGCTGTCGGCGGGGGACAAACATTAGACAGTACTGTTTTTGAACCGAATAAAATGCTGATTCATGTTGCATTTAGAAATGGAGGAACATCAGCACCCGGGTGCAGAAAGGTCACTCTTAATGTTTCAGAGCTTATTCAGGGTACAGGATTTAATATAAATCAGGAAATTAAATTTTATTGATTGATCAAAGAACTGTAGTCATGTAAATCTTTGGTTTTAAACCAGACTTATAACTTATAGGCTGGTCAATAGAAAATATAAAACTTTTAAAATTTGAGGATATTTAGATTGAGAACTTTTTTAATTCGTAAAAATCTTAACATTTACATTATTATATTTTTATCGATTTTATTTCTGATCTGCAGCAAAAATTCTGCATCCTCCTCCGATAATGGTATTCCGTGCAGAATATCAAATCCTTCAGATAATTCAAATATTCCAAAAGGTGGGATCATAGAGATTTCGGTGGATATTTCTTATGAAAAGGCTGGTGTCAGCTATATAAAATTCCTGATCGATGATGAGATCAGACTCTGGGATACGGAAAGCCCCTACTACTTTTCATGGGATACTTCGGTTGAAAACCCGGGATCTCACTCAATTAAAATTATTGCAAAGTTTGAAGATGAGACTATTTCAGAAGATGAGATAAATATTACGCTGAAATATGTTTATAAAAAACCGGAAGATACAGGTGACGGGTGGGAAACATCGACATTAGAGGAGAACAATGTTGATTCCACTTTGATATATCAGGTAATGAATGATGTTACACCGGATTGGGATTTCCTGTACAGTATTCTCATAATACGAAACGGAAAACTGATATTTGAGGAATATTTTAACGGGCAGGATAGAGATGCGGCGAATGATATAGCTTCCGCAACAAAAAGTTTTACATCAACACTTATCGGCATTGCATTAAAAGAGGGTTATCTGAGCGGTCTTGATGGTAAAATGCTGGACTATTTTCCGGAATTTGTTACACAGAACACAGATCCGAGAAAACTTGATATTACGCTGCGCCAGTTAATAAAAATGAGAGCCGGGTACCCGTGGGACGGTAATGAAATTTTATTTCCCGGAATTTATAGCAGCAGCAACTGGATAGAGTACATGATCAATATCCCGCTGGAAAGGGATCCCGGAACCGGCTGGGATTATTCATCCGGAAGTACTCATATTATGTCGGCAATACTTACGAAAGTAACCGGGATGAGCACAAGAGATTTTGCCCAAACATATCTTTTTGGACCGGTAGGAATAGATATTCGATACTGGCCTCAGGATCCCCAGGGGTACTATTTCGGTCATGCCGATATTTGGATGACACCAAGAAATATGGCAAAACTTGGATATTTATATCTGCAGGATGGAATAATAAACGGAGAACGAATACTGCCGGAAAACTGGGTACAGGAAGCAACAGAATTTTACAGTGTAATGCCTTACGGGGACGGTATTATTTTCAGGCGATGGGGCTACGGTTACTTCTGGTGGCTCTGGAATGTAAGGGGGAAGAAAGTATTTTTTGCTCAGGGTCAGGGAGGACAATTTATCCTGGTTATTCCTGAGCTGAATGCAGTTATAGTACTAACTGCGAAAACACAGGTGATATCAAATTCGAATTTGAATCTTGAAGTGGCGGAGGAACAGCAGAACAAACTGTATTTGTTACTTGCTAATCAACTGATCTTTTCTTTGAAATAGAAATGAATTGAATTCTCGAAAAGGTGGGAAAATTGAAATGTTTTAATCTAAAAAATGTAAAGTTAACGATCTTTACAATAGCAGTACTACATATTTTTGCAGGTTGTAAAAAGAATAATACAACAGAGCCTATAATAGTTGACCCGGAATGTAAAATTGTAAACCCGGTCAATGAATCGGAATTTCGTAAAGGAGATACAATTGAGGTAAGTGTTGATATATCCAATGAAGATATGGAAGTCAGCTATGTGAAATTTCTGATAGACGATGAGATCAGACTCTGGGATAATGAGAGCCCCTATTCCTATTCATGGGACACATCTGATGAGAGTTACGGACCTCATAATGTCAATGTTATAGCTTCATTCGACGATGATAAGATATTAGAAGATGAGATCGAAATTATTCTGAAATACAGTTACAGACAACCTGATATTACCGGAGATGGATGGGAGACAGCCACGCTGTCGGAGGAAAATGTTGACAGCACTTCGATATTTGGATTTATAAATAACGTTTATGATGAGTATTCATACCTGCAAAGTCTAATAATTGTAAGGAACGGGAAACTGGTATTAGAAGAATATTTCCGGGGAACAAGCAGAAACACGATTCAGACCATCCAGTCATCCACAAAGAGTTTTACATCTGCACTTATAGGAATAGCAATCGATAAAGGACTTATCAGCAGTGTGGATGAACCGGTATATAATTTCTTTCCGGATTATGCCCACCTGTTTGATGATAACAAGAAAAAAATACTTTTAAGGCACGTACTTTCCATGACTGCTGGATTGGAGTGGAATGAATGGGAAACTAATTCCAGGATTATGGAAAATGACAACTGGTACGGGAATATTTGTGACAGTTACCTGGAGTATGTTTTGAGTAAACCTGTTGTATTGACACCAGGGACAACGTGGTACTACAATGGCGGGTGCAGTGTGATTCTGGGAGCAATTATCGAGAGAGTGTCGGGAATGCAGGTTGAAGATTTCTCTGCGGAATTTCTTTTCGATAAACTGGGTACCACCAGTTATTACTGGTGGGTTCTAAGGGATGGGCTTGCCGGTACGCATGGAGGTCTGCATTTAAGATCCCGGGATATGGCAAAATTCGGACAGTTATTTTTGAACGGAGGTACCTGGAATGGTGAACGGATAATATCAGAAGACTGGGTAAGCGAGTCCACTGCTCAGCACATTTATGCGTACAGCAATCACTGGTACGGGTATCAATGGTGGATGAGGAGAATGAATGGATATAATGTATTTTTTGCAGCAGGAGCCGGCGGTCAAAATATTTTTGTTGTCCCTGAGGTTGATCTTGTAATCGTAACGACATTCAATTACGGCTCTTATGAAGAAACTGTGAACCAGAATCAATTAGCGGAAAAACTTGCAGAAGTTTATGTTATACCTGCGGTTGGGAACTGAAACAATATAAATATGATTACGAAAATGTCGAAAATCAATATGAAAAAAGTTTTAACAATTTTAATCCTCGTATTCTTTTTTCCCCTGATCAACTGCAAAAATAATCAGGCAAACGGCCCTGAGAACAAAGACACTGTTTGCAGGATATCTTTCCCTTCAAATAATTCGGTATTTCCAAAGGGTGAAAACATAAAAATATCTGTGGATATTTCTATTGAAAAATTCGAAGTCCGTTATGTAAAATTTTTAATTGATGAAGAAATAAGACTATGGGATTCTGAAAGTCCGTATTTTTTTTACTGGAATACTTCCGATGAGAATTACGGAACTCACGTAATTAAGACAATTACGATGTTTGAAGACGGAACTTTTTCTGAAGATGAAATAAGTTTAGTACTCGAATATTCTTATAAGATACCTGAAAACACAGGAGACGGCTGGGAGATTTCCAGTCTTAATGCAGTGGGAATCGATACTGTTCGAATTCATGATATGATAAATAAAATAATTACTGATTATGAGTTTACAAACAGCGTTCTGATTGTAAGGAACGGTAAACTGGTTCTGGAAGAATATTTTAATGATTATAATATAAACAAAGCTAACGATATAGCTTCTGCGACAAAAAGTGTGACATCCCTTTTGATAGGCATCGCTGTTGAAAAGGGTTTTATTCAAAGCATTGACCAGAAAATGATGGATTTTTTTCCTGAATATGATACCGATTCTCTCGATCCCCGCAAAATAGATATAACAATTCGTCATCTTCTCAAAATGAAGTCGGGTTATCCGTTTGATGACCATGAAGATTTTAATTACAGGTTCTGGAGAACCGGTAATGAACTGAAATTTACTGTCGAATTTCCGTTGACATCAACCCCTGGCGACGTGTATACTTATTCCTCTCCGTCAACTCATATTCTGTCCGCGATAATTACAAAAGCTACAGGTCAGAATGCACTTAATTTTGGAAACGATTATCTTTTTGAACCCTTAAATATTACGGTTGACTGGTGGCCCGAGGACTCGCTTGGCAATAATATCGGTGGCGGAGGTTTAGGAATGACACCACGTGAAATGGCAAGATTGGGAATGCTGATTCTGAATGAGGGTTATTATAACGGCTTCCAAATTGTCTCTTCCGACTGGATAAAAGAATCCCTTGAAAGATATTCGTCCAATGTTGACTGGTTTCAGCAATACTTTACTAATTTCGGGTATGGATATTTATGGTGGATGGCACAGACAGGGGGCCATAATATATATTTTGCAGCAGGACACGGTGGACAGCATATTTTAACCATACCTGATTTAAATATGATAATAATTACGACAGCAAATATTATAGTTCCGGATGATAAGTTGGGAAGCCAGGTTAATGCTATGTATTATTTAATATCCAATTATATTGTGCCGGCAATTGGAAACTGAAAATATATATTTGATTTTAAAAAATTCTTAATTTTTAAGAATGAGATCATCGGCAGAAATTAGAGGTAAATAAAATGAAAAAAAAAGGATTAATTTTATTTTTAATTGCATCAATGACTATATATTTTTGTTCATCCAACCCATCCATTGTAGATCCGACATTAGGAGACAGACTTCAGTCAACTTTGGAGAATGCTTTATCGAAATGTCAGAATGCCAGAGGCGCAACAACTGCTGTTTCGATTCCGGGTAAAACTGTCTGGGTTGGAGCAAGCGGTTATTCCGGACCTACGGAAGCAGATAAGATGAGACCTGAGATGCTTTTTGAGATCGGGAAAACAAAGAATACTTTTACCGCTGCTTTGATATTGAAATATGTCGAGGAAGGACTTCTGTCTTTAGAAGATCCGATTTCAAATTGGATAACTGAATATCAGAATATTGATCCGGGAATTACAGTTCGCCAATTGCTCGATCATTCAAGCGGCATTTATGATTATGCTTCTCATTATAATTATCCGATGAGGTATTTTTTTTATTATCGGACAAAGGAATGGACACCCGAATCTATACTGACCCTTTTTATAAATGAACCATATTTTTCACCCGGCAGCAATTACTGGTCTTCAAATACAAATTACTTATTGCTGCAGATGATCATCGATGAGATTTCGAATTCTGATCGTATCGTTCAATTCAGGGATAGGATTTTTGATCCTTTAAGCTTGAGTAACACATATATAGATTATTTTGAAGATATTCCTGAAAATGAAATTGCGCATGGATGGTACTGGGATGAGCAGGGTATTTATGTTGACATATATCCTGAAGCAAGAACTGCATGGGCTACATTTAACAGACTGTCAATTTTTACTTCAGCAGAAGATATCTTAAAATGGTACAAAGCATTGTTTGAAGGGCAGGTTATAAATCAATCCTCTCTTAATGATATGACCTCCTTTAAATATGTGATCGGAAATCAATATGATCTTGGAATTGCTATCGAGCAAACAACATATAAAGGAATGGAAGTATGGAGCAATAAAAGTACGGTTTTTGGGTATGAAACCCGTGTCCTTTATATACCCGAACTAAATGTATATGCATCTTTAATGTGTAATTTTAACGGTGATGGTCTTATCAAGATCATGCCTCGGTTATTAGATGTTGTCCTGGAAGAATTGGGGGAGAATTAAATACATAAGGAATTTTAAAAATAATGAGGAACAATTATGAAATGTAATAAAAAGCTGTTTTTTATAATATTCGTTGTCTCATCATTACTTTTTGTATTAACATATAAATACTTAAATAAACCGGAAGACTATTCGAAATATAAGCTTCCTTATTACTCCAGATTTTCAACATCCCCCGGGACAAAAAAAGACCCGTTCGCCAGGGACAGGGATCAATACCTGCGGCTGAGAAATCCCCGGACAGGGAAGATCCCTGCTGGAATATCGGGAAAGGAAAATGATTTTGTAAAGACTATTCCGGATATTGAGTCTGTGTGGAGGGAAAAGTTGAAAAAGGGGAAAAAAGTGAACAGTTATAGCTGGAAACACCGCGGTCCTTATAATGTTGCCGGCAGGAGCAGGTCTCTGGCACTTGACATCAGGAACGAAAACATAATACTCTCTGGAGGAGCGTCCGGCGGTATATGGAAATCCACTGATAATGGTCAGAACTGGACTAAAAAGACATCTCCGTATCAAATTCACAGTTTTTCATATATAATTCAGGATACCAGAAGCGGAAAAGGGGATACATGGTATTGTGCTACAGGAGAGATAGGGGGAGGTGACTGCCTCGCAAGAGATTATCTGCCTTATCCCGGTAACGGAATATTTAAATCTACAGATAATGGAGAAACCTGGGAGATTTTAGAATCTACATCATCGACAGCGACAGATATTGTATACCGCAATTTTAACTGGATTTTCAAACTGGAAATTGACAGGTCAAATCTGGCGAACGATGAGATTTATGCAGCATGTTTAGGAGGAATTCAGCGCAGTATGGATGGCGGAAATACATGGCAAACTGTATTGGGAACAAGCGGCTTGTCTTCAGGCTGGTGGACGGATGTAGCGGTTACTTCTACGGGTGTTGTTTATGCTGCGATCAGCAGCGGAAGTCATAGAGGATTGTGGAGATCTGACGATGGAGAGAATTGGACGAACATTACTCCTTCCGGATGGCCTTCTTATTTTCGGAGAGTTAATATGGCAGTTGCACCTTCAAATGAAAATGTTGTTTATTTCCTTTCTGATATTTCTGATCCCGACAATATATCATGGGAGGTAGAATTTATCAGTACTGAACAGATATTATGGAAATATACTTACAGAGATGGTGACGGTTCAGGATCAGGAGGAATCTGGGATAACCGTTCCAAAAATATTCCCGGTAATTTTAGAAGCGGATTTTCATATGTCCTGACGGCAAGTGTATTCCCTGAAGATGAGAACATCGTCTTTCTGGGAGCACATCTATATTTCCGCTCATTTAATGGATTTGCAGATACCTATCAGTCAGCACGGATCGGAGGTGATTTTAGTATGCAACCGAATTCTCATATTGATATTCATCAATATGTCTATTCGTACAGGGATCCCAGAGTAGCTTATGTAGCAAATGATGGAGGTATCAGTAAAACTCAGGATATTCTATCTAAGAATCCTGTCTGGGAAAGGCTGGATAAAGGACTGGCAACAACTCAATTTTATTCTGTAGCTATTGCACCGGATATTGCTAACGACAAGAGGATATTAGCAGGCGCCCAGGACCACGGTGCGTTTTTTGTTGGAAACGACAGCCCGGATGGAAAGTGGAATTGGATTGGTGCGGGTGATGGAGGTTTCAACGCGATAATTCAGAACGGCACAAGGTATCTCTTTGGAACATATGTCGAAGATATCTGGATGACGGACCATATCCCCGGAGACCTTTATGAAAATATTATTCTTTATGGGAGCTGGCCTCTCGATTTTATCTTCACCAAAGTTAATCCGGAAGTTCCCAATCCTCTATTATTTACACCTTTTTTCCCTGATCCGAATGATGACAAAATAATATACATAGCTGCTGCAAATAAAATTCTGGTGACAAAAAACATAACAGCCATCCCCTTAAACCGCTCTCAGAATACCAAAGATCAATACTGGTCAACATTATCTCAATCATATGAGTATGTAACTGCAATCGGAGTTTCAAAGGAGCCGGCAAATGTAGTATATTTTGGTGGAAGACACGGCGAGATATACAGAATCGACAATTCTTTTTCTGAAAATCCTGAAAAAGTTAATATTTATTCCCGAAAAGGTCTGCCAATGGGTGCGTATGTGAGTAATATTGCGGTTGATCCTCACAATGCAGACCATGCAGTCGTTTCTTTCTGTAACTATGGAATACAGAGTATTTTTGCAACATGGGACAGGGGAGAGACATGGAGAAATGTTTCCGGTAATCTTGAAGAATATCCCGATGGAAGCGGAAGTGGTCCTGCAGTTTACTGGGTAGCGATCCTTCCTGAGAACGGTGCAAATACTTATTTTGCAGGGACTACAACCGGGCTTTACTCAACAAGGGATTTGTTTGGTTCTGATAATCCTTCATCAGGTGTTGATTGGTCAAAAGAAGGAGCATCCACCATAGGAAATGTTAATGTAAAAATGATAGCTGCCAGAGAAGTTGATGGTGAAGTTGTAATTGCTACATACGGAACAGGTATTTACAGCCGCGATTTAAAAGTATCTGTCGAAGAAAACGATGTATTTTTACCTTCTGATTTCAGCCTGAAACAGAATTATCCAAATCCTTTTAATCCTGTAACAACAATAGAATATCAACTGAAAACTCCGTCAAATATAACGTTGGAGATATTTAATATAAACGGACAGTTAATAAAAACACTGATTTCTAAAAAAATGTCGGCAGGATCGTATAAAGTGATCTGGGATGGTACAAACGAATCAGGAATAAAAGCAGCATCAGGAACATATATTTACAGGATAAAAGCGGGTGCTTTTGTAAAATCTAAAAAAATGGTATTGATGAAATAAGCTAAACAGCCAGACAGCTAAACAGCTGAATAGCTAAAAGTATGTAAGGAGTTATCGAATGAAAAGACTAAATTTAGTGATGGTGATTTATTCATTGCTTGTTATAGGTGTTATAAGCTGCTCTTCAAAGAACCCGGCAGAGCCTGAACCTGTATTTAATAGCTTTCAGGAAAAGGTGGAATACCTGATCGAATCCAATTTTAAAACAGGCGGTGTAGCCATTGGGATAATTAAAGGGGATGAAGAGTTTACCTTTTTTCATGGACGGAAGAGCAAAAACAGCAGTTCTGTGCCTGACGGGAATTCGATTTTTGAATTAGGGTCGATAACAAAGACTTTTACTGCCACCATTCTTGCGGACTTCGTGCTGAACGGGACAATAGAATTAGATGATGAAGTGCAGGACTATCTTCCTTCAGAGAGTGTGACACTGCCTTCATTCAACGGATCGAATATTACGTTCATGCATATTGCAACCCATACCTCCGGTCTGCCCACTAACTTTTCGGACAACTATCCCCGGCCAGCAGGGAGTCCGCCTGAAGATCCGTTTGCACTGATGACCGAAGAACATGTTTATGATTATCTTAGTAATTATGCCTCTTTAATTAGTGAACCCGGAACTCAATATAAATATTCTAATTTCGGATACGGGTTTTTGGGGCTTATTTTAAGTAAAATAAATAATACCTCATTTGAAGACCTGCTCAGCACAAAAATACTGAATGTTTTAGGGATGGACAGAACCTCATATACATTGAGTGAGGAGCAGTTGACTAACGTTGCCGTTGGACACAACAGTTCGCTTGAAGAAGTCGAACCGTGGGGAACCAACCACGTTCTAATTGGCTGCGGTGGTCTCAAAAGCACTTTGAATGATATGTTGATTTATTTAAAAGCAAACATGGGAATACAGCAGACTCAACTAAGCGCAGCAATGACATATGCTCAGGAAGTCTATTTTGATAATTACATTTGCCTTGGATGGCAAAAAAGGGCATTATCGGATGGGCAGGTGATCACATGGTTTGCAGGGGCTTCTGCAGGTCATATAGCATTTATTGGATTTAATGAAAATTACTCAAACGGTGTGGTTGTGCTGTACAATATCGGGCAAAATATGCTTGCGGATGAAGTCGGCAATAAGATTCTTGAGGCTGCCGTGAAATATTGAAGTTAGTTAACCAAACCAAAACCAGTCAAATTTTTTCTTATTTTTTTCAATATTTTTCTTATATTCTTTTAATTGAAAAATTAAAACAGGAGAATATAACATGAAAGTTGGAAAAGTTGTCTTATATGGGATATTATTTCTATTCTTATTCAGCTTATTTTATTGTGATTCTGATGATGATGAAGAAATTATTACAAAGGAAGTGATAGGCAGCAGGCTTCCCGATCTGCCTTTCTGTACAGTAGTCAGGGCAGGTAATACATATTATTTTTCAGGTAAAATTCCGATAGAAGAGGCCCGGGGTGATATCACTAATGAGACAAAGAACATTATGGAAGCTTTCAGAAAGGATCTTGAAAGCGTTAACCTAACATTTAAAGATGTTGTAAAGGGTACTGTCTTTATTACTGACATGGATTATTATAAACCAATGAATGACGTATACAAAACATATTTTACATCAGATCCTCCGGCAAGAGAATGTGTCGCCGTTAAGGAGATATCCGGAAATTCACTTGTTGAAATATCATTCATTGCAGTAAAAACGGATTAAGAAAAAACAAAAACCCGGCAGATTTATTTCTGCCGGGTATAAATTTGCTTGTCTATTTTATTCAAAAGTTAAAGCCTGATAAATTTCCTTCTATTTTCATGAGGCGCTTCATCCGGATCCGGATTCCTTCTGTCAGTTCCGTAAATAATATTTACTCCAATGCTGTCCGTAAGATCTACAACCAGAAATCTCTTACCCTGTCTTGTTAAAAATGAGATTTTTTTCCCCTCTCCGAGAATAATATTAGGTATAGTAACATATAAATTATCCAGATTGAGAAGTTTAAAACTGTTAAAAACTATGTCTTCTCCCTTTTCTTTCTCCTGAGATATGAGGTTATAAACCAATCTGTTGTTTTTATATTCACGAGTAATTTCAAGAAAATGAGTATGTTTTTCGGTCATAAATTCCCTGTTCAGGATTAACCCGTGTTCAGAATCATATACGTGTAAATCCCCCCCGATAGCAGAAACCAGAGCGTCACCAAGCTGGTTAAAATCTAATTCTTCAGCATCTGTTGTTTTCATTTTTTTATTTCCTTGGGTAATAATAGAATGATTCTTAAAAGTCCTGAAAGACTTAGTAGTAAGAATATAGGTAAATTTAGGAATTTTTCAAAAATATTTTTGGAATATTTATTTATATATCGATAAAATCCGAGATGAGAGTAAAATATTGATTTCACCCTGTTTTTATAAATGCTGTGTCCTTTATAATGGATTATTTTCGCATCCGGATAAAACAATATTTTTTTACCTGCATCAAGAATTCGCCGGCAATAATCAACATCGTTAAAGAAAAGAAAGAATCTTTCATCCATATACCCGGTTTTCTCCATAGTAGATCTTGGAAAAAACATGCAGCTTCCCATAGGCTGACAGTTTAATAATTCAGTCTCATGATCGAAATCGGGCATTTTCCATTTGTTGAAAATCCGGCTTTTCTTAAATATCCTGCTTAAGAGGAATATCTCCCAAAGAACTGTCAGTCTATCCGGCAACCGGCGGCATGACGGAATAATTTTATTGTCTTTATTTAAATGCTGCGGAGCTGCAGCACCGAGATCGGAATGTTTCTTGAAAGGTAAAGTAATTTTATCAAAAAATCCGTTTATGATGAATACATCAGGATTCATTATCATAATAAAATTACCTGATGATGCCTTTATCCCCTGATTTACACCCCTTGCGAAACCAAGGTTTTTCTCATTTTTTATTAAATTATACGCTCTATTATTTGATTCGAAAAACGATGTAATCTTATTAACTGTATGATCTTTAGAGTTGTTATCAATTATATGAATCTCAATTTCAAAAT
>JBHPGK010000006.1:0-44296 GCA_042570605.1 Candidatus Zhuqueibacterota bacterium | reverse complement strand
TTTTTAATAAACTGATCTTTTCCGTGATCCTGTCCATTTTAAAAGACCTTAATATTTCATTAACAGTATTCAAACATTGCTCGTGGAACTTGTCTTCTCCCCAGCCATCAGGTATTTTGGGAAGATTTTTAATTACATGCATAATATTCGTTTTTTGTTCTTCTTCAGCATAATTTAATAATTTTGATTCTTTCAATTCTTCGTTATTTTTATAATAATCAGCTACAGTTTCAAGTAGGGAATCAGCATTTTTTGAAAGTGGGAAATCTTCTTTAACCGACTTATAGAGATGGCGAAAAATATCTTTCCGGATAATTCCAAAACTTAGCAACTCTAACTCCCGCGCGTCACTGCTATAAAAATCAGCAATGACTTTTTTCGGAGATCCGGCATATCCTTTTTGTTTTTTGATCTCTCTTTGAAGTTCAGGATACAATATTTCTTTGGAGACACCAAGCTTTTTTGCAAGTTCACCTGTCAGAATATCTCTTTTCAGGTGATTCTTTATTTTACCGAGTATTTCTAAAATTTCTTTACTGCTGTCAACTTTTTCCTTAACCGACAGGTTCTCTTTTTTTTTAAGTTTATTATCGAAATAAAAATCGATAAAGGGAATCGCATTATCCACCATTTCCAAAAACTTTTCAGTACCGTACTTTTTAATAAAGCTGTCCGGATCTTCACCACTTTGTAAAGGTATCACAGATACTTCCAGATCGATATTTAACAAAATATCAGCCCCACGGAGCGCAGCCCTTTGCCCTGCTTCATCAGAGTCATATAAAACACCTATATTATCTGTATAACGAGATAGTACCCGTGACTGATCTTCTGTCAGGGATGTCCCCAGGCTGGCAACAGCAAAATCTACACCATTTTGATAAAGAGATAATACATCCGTGTATCCTTCAACCAAAAGTGCGAAATTTTTCTTCTTAATGCTTTTCCTGTTCTGATAAAGTCCGTAAAGTGTTTTGCCTTTTTTATAAATAACGGTTTCAGGTGAATTAATATATTTGGGCTGGTCTTTAACATCTTTTAAAATCCTTGCTCCAAAGGCAATGACCCTGCCAAATTCGCTTAAAATAGGGAAAATGATCCTGTTTCTGAACCTGTCATAATATGATTTTTTTTCTTCATGATATATTAAAAGACCACATTTTTCAAGGAACTGCTTTTTAATGCCCTCTTTTTCGGCAGCTTTTATCAGGGAATCCCATTCATCAGGAGCAAAGCCGATGCCGAACATTTTCAGAGTTTTCTCATTATATCCCCGTGATTTAATATATTCGAGGGCTTTTTTCCCTTTTGGTGAGTTAAGAGTTTTTATGTGTAATTTTGCAGCGAATTCATTAGCTTCATAGAAATTGTCCGCTTTAAAATCCTTATCAGCTTTTTTGTAATACTTTTCAATTTTTATACCTGCTCTTTTTGCAAGATTCTCAACCGCTTCAATAAACGTCAAATTACCTATCTTCTGTAAAAAGCTGAATGCATTTCCGCCTGCGCCACATCCAAAACAGTGAAAAATCTGCTTTTCCGGATTTACACTGAATGATGGAGATTTCTCATTATGGAAGGGACAAAGCCCAAAATAATTTCTTCCCACCCTTTTCAGTTTTATATACTCAGAAACTATTTCGGTAATATCAACATAATTCCTGATCTCTTCAATTTTTTCGGGAGGAATTGCCATTGTATCTCTGTTTTAACATTTTAATTAAATAATTAATATCGCCTTTGGTGATAATAATGAAACTTGTTATTGGCAGTTTTGTTCTTTTAATAAAGAAATATACAAAAACTCCGGCACAAGTAATATAAGAAATTGAGGAAGCTATTGAAGCACCAATTATTCCATATTTTGGTATTAATACAATATCAAAAATTACTGTCATAATCAGGGCAGTTAATGACCCGTATGCGGCTATTTCAGGAGAACCTCTTCCCGAAAAGAAATTCGCAAGAACATTGGCTAAACTTAGAAAAACCAGGCCCGGAACCAGTAAATACATTGGGATCACAGATTTCATAAAATCAGGAAAAAATATAATGATCAGCCATCTCCCAAATATTAATAACAACAAACCTGTAAAAGACACAATAAAGAAAGTAACCCTGCAAACCCGTGAAGTGTAAATATATGATTCCTCATCATCTTCGAAAGAAGAGACCACCGGTAATAGAACTGTGGAAATTGAGCGGGGAATAAACAACAGACCTTCAGCAATTGCTGTAGATATGCCATAATACCCGACAGTAGACACGTCCTTAAACCATTGAATAATATAAAAATCAAGGCGGTAATTAAACTTTTGGAAAATATTGCCAATATGTCCCCGCATACCATATTTTATTGATTTCCAGAGAAATCCAAGGTCTGTAGATTGTTTTTCAACTCCCTTTCTTGAGGAGAAAAAGCAGAACAGAAAAGTAAAAAAATATGAAAAAACAATAGAATAAATCGTATTTAATACCGTAAAGTTACCGGTCATTACAAGGAATATAATAAAGGTTAAATTCAAGACTATTGGCAGTATATAAGCAATGCCGAACCTTATAAACCATAATCTGGCGGCAAGCGTGCTCTTCATAACATCTATATACAGAGCAAATGCCACCATAGGGAAAGCAGCTTTTACTAAATACGGACTGACCTTTTTCAGAAAGACGGGGGACATTACAAAATAGATAAAAATTAAAAAGGCAGAAAGGATCAATATAAATAGAGTGCTGTTCCAATAGATTATATTCATCTTGGAATGATCCCTGTTGTAAAAATAGACATTGGAAATACTTAAGCCTAAAACTCCTGCAAATGATATCCAGTTGACGTAATTAGTTATAAGAGTAATATCGCCTACCCCTTCGGGTCCGAAATAATTTGCAATGAACAGCTTAATAATATATGCAAGTATTATATGAGGAGAAGTAAAGATGAAAGTGATCAGGGAGTTTTTTGAAAATTTCATAACACCATTCGGTAAAATTCCTTATAGAATGTAAGAATATTAATAAAATAAGCAACAAAAAAGGAGCAGTATAGTTCTTCTGTATTGAGATATATTAATTAACCTACATACAGAAAGTTTAGTTGGTCAGTCTCAGTTAAAATCAGTTTTAATTTCCAGTCTATTTTACTTAACACCTGTAATAATTACATTCTTAAAAGTAACAAAGCAATCATTATTCTTTAATACCATATTATAATCATTTTTGAAATAGTCCGGAGCATTCACATGCAAATCGTATATTATTTCCTGTTTATCTTTAGGAAGACCGCTTTTATTTAACCAGTTCCTGATACTCATATTATACTGCTTATATGTGATTACTTTGATATCTTTAAACCCGGCATTAGTTAAATATTTTACCAGATCCGATTCAAAAAAGGTTCTTCTTTTTTCCTTATGTTTAAAAATTTCTGTATATAAAGGACCCGTTCTTTTTGTTGGCGGGACACCTTCAGCAATTCCGATCATCCCGCCTTTTTTCAAAACCTGATAACATTCATTTATGGCTTTCTGAATATTAGTAGCTATATGATGTAATACCATACGTGCAAAAATTTTATCAAACACATATTCTCTGAATATTTCATGCCTGATATCCCATTGAAAAAAATACATATTTTTTTTCCCACGGCAGAATTCAAGCATATCGCTTGAAATATCCATTCCAACCACTTCTTTTACAAAGGGAGTTATATAATTAGCTACAAGACCCGTTCCAGTCCCAACATCAAGTACAAAATCACTTTTTTTTAATTTCATTGCTTTCGCAAAAATTTCTAAGTAATTCAGATCTTTAGCCCATTCCAATTCTTCATATTTTACAGAACGCACTTTCCAGAACATTTTATTATTAGCTGCAGTCATAATCCAATCCTCTCAATAAATAATTATATAAAAATCTATATTTTTTTCAAAATTAATTAATTCTCCAGATACTCCATTCCGATAATACCTAATAAGTACTATTTATGGAAGTGAACAACAAGATTTATATGACAATTTATATTATAACTGGTAAAAATGAAATCATGATTAAAGTTAATATTGACATTCAATTTAAAAAAATTAAATAAAAAATCAAAAAGAACTTTGAAAGAAAATTTTTTTTGTTAACTTGTTTGCGAACAGCATAACAGTGCAAAGTATGAAAAAGACAAAAACATTCGGTGATTATGTAAGAACTTTAAGATTATCACGGAATATTGGGCAAAGAGAACTTGCCAGGATAATCAGAATATCCCCGTCTTACCTGAACGATATTGAGAATAACAAAAGATATCCTCCAAGAAAAGAGGTAATTGATAAAATTGGTATAGCATTGGAAGCAAATTTAGAACACCTGTACGACCTGGCAGGTGAGGTTAAAAACGATGTACCTTATGATATCGTCGAAATGCTGAAAGACAACACCGAGACAAAACGATTATTAAGGACTTTAAAAAAGACAGGGACTGTAGATATTGAATTAAAAGAAATTTTAAATAAGATAGGTGAAAAACAAATGAAAGCTATAATAATTGCGGCAGGTATGGGAAAACGTTTAAAACACTTTACCAACGATTCTCCAAAATGTATGTTAAATTTCGGAGGCAAAACACTTCTTCAGCGTCAGATCGGAGTTTTTCACAGCTTCAATATTAACGATATTGCTGTTATAAAAGGCTATGAAGAGAAAAAAATCAATTACGATGGTTTGAAATACTTTATAAATGATGACTTTCAAAATAACAATATATTGAATTCCCTGTTTTATGCAGAAGAAGAAATTAACGGGAATGTAATTATATCATATTCTGATATTCTTTTTGAAAAACAGGTTATTGAAAGACTGCTTAAATCAAAAAAAGATATCTCAATTGTTGTGGATATTGACTGGAAGGGATATTATGAAGGCAGGAAGCAACATCCGATTGAGGAAGCTGAAAATGTAATTTTTGATGCTGACAACAACGTAGTGGAAATAGGCAAAATCCTTACCAGCAAACACGATGTACACGGAGAATTTATCGGTATGATAAAATTAACACCGAGAGGGTCGGAAATCCTTAAAAGACACTTTGGACGTGCAAAAAAGATTTTCGGGGGAAAACCCTTTCAACGTGCAGCAACCTTTGAAAAAGCTTATCTGACCGATATGATTCAGGAAATGGTTGATCTTGGTGTACCCATTCATTGTGTTATAATAGAACGGGGCTGGAAGGAGATTGACACAGTAGAAGATTATGAAAAGTGTATAAAAGAATTTGAAGAATAATAAAAAATTGAAAATATGTTTTAATTCAGGTAATCTTAAGTAACAGAAAGGTAATACTTATGAGGATTAACAAATCATTTGCGGACATCTGGTCATCATATGCAATTTACTATTTCGGGAAAGTGAATTTAGGCATAGTCGTACCGGTTTTATTAGCGACTTACAATGATTTGAACATGTATAATGTTGGACTGGTTTCAAGCGGATTTTTCTTTGCTTACGCAGCCGGTCAGTTTTTACACGGTCAAATTTCCGAACGGTTTAATCCATTTATTTATGTTTCTATCGGGCTTATAGGTTCCGCAATCATGAATTTGTTTTTAGGCTTTTTCGGGAGTTTCTTTTTTCTGCTGTTTATAGGCGAAGTTATGGACGGTCTTTTCCAATCAATGGGATGGTCATCCATAGTCAGGTCAAATGCTATGATGCAAAAAGCTGAAGAGAGAGAAAGTTCATCTACCGTACTTGGAACATCATATCAAATAGGAAATTCAGTAGCATGGCTGATATCGTCTTTTGCGGTTGGTCAATGGGGTTGGAGATGGGGATTTTTCATTGCAAGTATCTTTTTGGTAGTTCGTGGAGTATTACTCCTTTTCACCAGACCAAAAATAGACATAAAACCTCCTCAAAAAGTTAAATTTCAGGTAAAAACTACTTTGTCTTTTCCCATTGTATTAAGCGGAATGTCATTATGCTTGTTAAACATGGTTAGATTTGGGGTCATTACGTGGATCCCATTATATCTGTTTGAAAGTGAAAACCTGACAGTAGAACATATGGGAAAAGTAGGACTGAAAATATTTTTAATTCCGGTAGCAGGAGTTTTAGGTACACTTATTTATAATAAGCTGAAGATGAATCGAGACGTTATAACAATGATATTTCTTGTAATGCTCGGTGTAAGTTTTGCAGTTTTTCCATTTACCAGTGGTTTATTGTCAACAATTGTATTAATTATTAGTGGATTTTTCCTGTATGGTCCCCATGTATTTCTTGTTTCAACAATGCCAACACGTTTTGTTGATAAACAGGTAGTCGCTGCATCAACAGGATTTATTGACGGCATGGGTTATGTCGGCACAGTATTGATCGGAATAATTGTTCCGGTTCTGGTTAAAAATACAACTAAAGGATGGACAAATGTTTTTATTTTCTGGACGATATTATCCATAGTTGTTGCCGGTCTGGTCGGATTGGTTTATAAACGATTCAAGGTTGAACAATCCGTTATAGAGCCAGCAGCATGAGTAAGATTATAGATAAAGATTAGGCAACAAAACAGTCCTAAACAGGTAATATATATAAAAAAAACAATATTACATTTCCGGATAAAGAGGAGAAGAACATGAAAAAGATTACATTTATTTTTTGTCTGGTTATTCTGGTATTTTTCATGCCAAAAATGCCGCTTTCTCAAGAAACCGGTAAATTGAATTTTTCCGGATTAGCATACACCGCATATTACTATGATCTTTCTAAAGGTTCTCAGGATGCAAATGGTTTCGATTTAACCCGCCTGTATATTACAGGGAAAAAAAGTCTCTCGGACGAAATAAATATCAGATTCACAACAGATCTCGGGCGTGTTTCAAATGATCAGGAAAGAGCTTATTACCGCCTTTACATGAAGTATGCTTATATCGAATTAAAACCTTCAGTAAACCTGAAAGTCTTAGTGGGCCTGCATTTTGTTCCATTTTTAGCATTTGAAGAGCATATATGGAAGTACCGGTCTATAAGCAAAATGTTATTAGACCTTGAACATAAACAGACTTCTTCAGATCTTGGAATAAAAATCCATGGACAACTTCCCGGCGAGCATGGAGATTTTGCGTTTTCTTTAGTTAACGGTGAAGGATATGCGCAACCTGAAGCCGGAAAACACAAAGGATTATACGGGAGGATTACAGTTAAACCTTCACCTGCAAAAGTACCGGGACTTCGGTTAACTCTTGCAACTTCAAAAATACAAAAACAGGCTAATATATCAACGACTATTACGACCGGATTATTATCATATGAGGCGAAAAAATTGACTTTTGGTGCTGAAATATCAAATGGAAGCGATAAAACAGGCAATCTAAAAACAAAATATTCCGGAACAAGCTTTTTCGGATTTTACAGAATAGACCCTAAATGGACATTAATAGGAAGATTAGATAATTTTGATCCGGAAAAATTTACCGGCATAGATAAACATTCCCGGATAATTGTTGGTATCGGATATTGGATTAATAAAGATGTGGAAATCATTTTCGATTATCAAGGAGTTAATTACAAAGAACAATCCGGTTCTAATGACTCAAATATATTATACACACATTTACATTTTAATTTCTAAGAGATAAATTCAAGAAATTCACATAATCAGGTTGCACAACTTGATTATGTGAATTTTTGAATCATTTTTTTCAAAAACGGATTTTTTTCAAGTCCTTTCTTCCAGAGTGTAAATTTATATTCATAAGGAAATTTCCACCAGTCTTTTTCCATGCGCAGTTCAGAGATTTTACCTGCGATCTTTCTGCTGATTGGTAATTTTATCCTGTCCTTATTAAACTTATAATACACATAATTAAATGCCACAAAAGGGACATTAATATGAAATTCAGGATGTTCAACCCAGGGCAGGTCTTCCGGCTTTACAAAATAATTGTCATGCAGCTCATAATTGCACCAGTCTTCCAGAGTTTTAGGTTCTTTAAAACCCATTTTTATACATTCTTTATATAAATCTGCACCTGGATAAGGTCTGAATAATCCCGGTACAAAAAAGCTTGTCCTCGGATTTTCTTCAAAAATCCGGGCAATCAATTTAACGGTCATCACCGCCTCTTCATGAGTTTCACCAGGTATTCCTGTTATAAATGATACTTTTGGAATAATATCAAACTCCTTGCATCTGCGTATAGCATGCATCACTTCTTCAACAGTCTGAGGTTTGTTGATATGTTTTAAAATTCTATCCGAACCTGATTCAACACCCATTCCTATAACAATGCCGCCTGACTCTTTATACTGTCTCAAAAGGTCATCTGTGAAGTAACTTTTAAAAAGGGGTACTGTCGCTAATGCTTCCCATGTGATTTTATATTTTCTTTTTTTTATATGCTCGATAATTGCATAAACCCGGTCTTTGTCGCCAAAAAAGAAATCATCATTCATTTGAATATGTGTCGCCTTGTATTTATTTACTGCAATATCGATCAGATTATTTACCCTTTCTGCTGAAATCGGCCGCCATTTTTTAAAAGCCGGTAGTGTCGTTGCACAAAATCTGCAGTTATAAGGACATCCGCGAGAAGTAAGTAAATCGAATAATCTTTCTATCTTATAATCCAGATAATTCCAAAAAGGACCTTTAAGAAAGGTATCCATATTAAGCAGGGAATAATCAGGATCAGGTAATTTATTAACATCGACTGGTGGTCCTACTGGATTTTTTACAATAGCTCCGTTTTTATTTTTCCATACCAAATTTTCGATCGAATTTATATTTACTTTTTCATCACCAAAATATTTCAAAAGCTGCTCAAACCGGTGCTCTGCTTCTCCTATAATCACATAATCGATATAGTCCGGCTCTATAGTCTGTTCAGGGTACAAAGTGGGATGAATACTGCCCCAGACAATATTTAAATCCGGATATAATTCTTTTAATTCTTTAGACAATAAATAAGCATGTTTTATCTGTGAAGTCATAACAGAAAAACCTACACATAAAGCGTTTTTTGCCTCTTCAATAATTGCTTTTCTCAAATCTTCCTTATAATGTTCCCTGCCTTCATAAAATTTCACATCGTAACCTACACTTTTTATATATGATCCTAAAGCGAGAACACCCAGAGGTTGTTTTTTCATTTTATCTGTATTAAAATCCGGATACGGATTATCCGGATCATAAGAAGGATAAATCAGGATTACTTTTTTTGATTTCATTTCTCTAAATGACTCCTTCAACATTTTAGTTTTTCAACACCAATTAAAAAGTTACACTTTAAAAATTTACTAAAATTAGTCCTTTGCCCGGCTCTATTGAATCAATATCGGGTACTGATTTATCAAAAACCATCCAAAATTTTTCAATATTCTTTAAATTAAATTAACTTAGTATTTTTTTCGCTTATCAGTATTATTATCCCCCTAAAATTAGAAATATTAACCAAAAAACAATTTCAAGTTTAGAAATAATCATTCTTTCTAAAATAGATAACAGTTTTAAAAGCCTTATATATCCAATCAAACTGCCTCATAACAGCAATTATCAATAATGAATAAAACAAAGTATTTAAACCAAAAAGTGATTTAATAGGTCCATATAATATAAGACTAAAATATATTACAACATTATACCATACTTTAAACAAGAAAATTAATTTGCTGATAGCCTTTTTATCAACATTAATATTTTCTTTAATATTATTCTGGTTACCATTAATAAGTTGATTATGCTTATCAATAAATAAACGATTCAAATTATAACCAAGAATATTAAAAAATAAGATTACCCATATTATTGAATTATGGTCAATTCTAAATGCTGCCAAAGCGACAAAAAATCCAAAAAACCCGTAGTTCTCTCCCAGCATCGGATCAAAAGTGCTCTCCATCCACCCTCCAAACTTGGATTCTGCTTTTTTAAGTCTCGCAAGCTGTCCATCTACATTATCAAAGACAGCCCAGATGTTCATTGAAATTCCAGCTATCAACAGATATTTATATTCAGCCAGATATATAAGGTAATAAATTATCAAAGTTGAGAGATTTCTAAATATAGTTATTTGATTGGGAGTAACTTTTGTGTTCCTAATCCAATAGGCGATTTTTTTTCCTGTAACTGCGTAAATATTATCGCGATCATAAGGATCACCTAAAATTTTTGAAATTTTCATTTAATCTACCTTCCCAATAATTCAGTAATGATTTCTTTATCTCTACTTTTTATTGCTTTCATCATAATCAACAATAGAATATACAACAAAATTCCCACTGGAATCGAAAGATAAAACTTTTCCCCAAAATAAATACAGCTTAATAACACTGCTGATGATGCCAGAATAGGTTTAGGAAGCACTTTTAAAATAATCACACATAGTTTTCTTGTTTCTTTTATTAATAAACCTATTGGTAAGAAAATACCGTATGAAACTACAATTGCAATACTTGCTCCAACTATTCCATGGATGGGGATCAATATAATGTTTAAAATTATATTCAAAATACCTGAGCAAACTTGAACTATTAACTGATACTTTTGTTTATCGCTTGTAACAAGGGAATAATAAAATACCGTTGATATAAAAACAAAAAACTGGGAAAATATTATTATTTTCCCTGGCAAAACAGATCCTACAAATTCCATTTTCTTAGCAATTGTCAGTACCCTTATTACGCCTTCCATGTGACTGAAAAAAATCAGTACGATCGGTATCGATATAAAAGCCAAAAATTTTACTATAAAACTATAAACATCAAAAAAAGCATCTTTGTTTTCTATATATTTCTTGGACAGAATTGGCCCTAAAGGGATTAGAATAGCCATAGGGAAAAAAGTTAATATTTCGGGGACCATTGATGAGATTCTAAAAATTGAAATATCTTTTGGAGTCATAAAATATGGGATAATTAAAATTGATATTCTTAAATTGATTACAAGAAACATTGCGCCGAAAAACAGCGGGTAAGATTTTTTAAGTAATGAAATTAATAATTTTTTGTTAATGCCGAATTTAGGTTTAGGAAAAAGTCTAAAATATAACAGAAAAATACACAAAAATCCTGGAAAATCGGAAAAAGTCATCGCAATAATTATTTGAAATAACGTCCCATTATTAACAATAATCATCCAAACCCAGATTAGTAAAATCAATCTACCCAAAATGTTGAAAATTACTATGTATAGAATTTTATACCTGACGATGTACATGACATCAACGAGTTTTCTATAAGACTTTATTTTCGAAGAAAATATAATATAGGGAGTTGCAAAAATGAGTATTTTAACTGTCTCAACAGAAAATCCGAAAGATTTATAAAAAACAGCATAAAAAATGCCGGAAAGAATTAATAAAATTACGCTCATCAGGGCACTAAATGTTAAACTTGTCCCCATATAGTTAACAGAGAGAGAATCATCTCTTGCAATTTCCCGTTGTAATATACCATTCATACCCAAATCCACAAAAATTGCAAACATATTAAGATAGGAGATTACCCAATTATAAAATCCGAATTTTTCAATAGGGAGATATTGATTAAGAAGGATAATTAGTACAATAAAATCAATAGCTCGTGTAATAAGGTTTTCTGTGATCAGATAGGTAGAATTTTTTGCAACTAATCTAACATTTGCCATATATTTTTTATACTGTCCCTATTCTATGATCAAATATGACGTGCGTGAATTATGCGGATAGCGCTTAATAGAAAATTTGTCAAGACCAAATACCTCTTTTACTGCTGTGGTTTCCCCTGGACACGCATGGTCGTTTAACTCATCGAAGCCTAAAACGGTTCCTTTTGTGATCCGGTCTTTAATCAAATTCAGGCATTTATGGGTAGGTTCATAGATATCAAGATCAAAATAAGCTAAAGCAATAATAGTCTCGGGATTTTTATTAAGATACTTTTCGAGAGTAACAGTTACATCTCCTCTGACAATTTCATATTTTTTTATATGTGGAAGTGGACTTTCCTGTTCCTGATAATCCAATACTTTTCTTAAATATTTATCATAATCGGGTGTTACCGAATAGCCCCCTTTTACGTATTTTTCACCATCTTTACCCGTAGTGGTCGGGAATCCCTCAAAAGTATCAAAACCGACAATTTTACGTAATCTGTTAAACGGTTCATAAATACCTCTTAAAGCACTGAATACTGAAACACCCTGTCCCCATCTGCAGCCAAATTCAACTACAATTCCTTGAATATCAATGATTTTTTTGTATAGATAGTCAAGAAACATAATTCTGGATAAAGTCTGAGGTGTCAGGAACAATCCAAGATTCATTAAAAATTCATTATCCGGGATGGGCCAATTCCGGAAATGTTCTATAAATTTGTTACGCCTTTCTTCCTCATCCTTTCCGCCAAAGGTAACAATATCAAAATCATCATTTTTATTCATAAAAAAACTCCGTTAATTTATGAAAAGATTCTCTTTTGGATCAAGTTTTTCTCCAAGCTTCCTTGCATTCTTTAAAAATAGATTCTGGATCATAATTAAATCTGCGTCTCAATTCATCACGCTGCAAATTGCCCAGAGCTAATTTATCCGGAGGTCCCAGTCTGGTAATCTTAACATCTTTTCCTGCTTCATTTCTCCAGTTATTTACAGCCGCATTTAGACCTCCAAAGAGAGACTGCTCTTCAGCTATAATAATTGTATCGACATTTTTACTGATCTCATTTAACAAAGAAACATCAAGGGGTTTAACTGTATGAAACTGCAATATCATTGGGTAAATATTTTTAGATTCCAATTCAGTCCAGGCTTCCAATGCAGCGACAGCCATATCACCGGTGCTGACGATGGCAACCTTTTCACCATCTTTAAGCAGCCTTCCCCGACCTAATATAATCGGTGAATCGGATTTGTATTCCGGTTCGCCGTATCTCCCAATTCTAATATAAGATGGTCCTTTTATTTTAAAAAGCTGAGGAAACAGCTCTTTTACTTCATTCGGATCACCGGGTAAAACTATGGTCATATTGGAAAGCAATGACATTAAAGCAGCATCTTCAACCGCATGATGGGTTATCCCGCTTTTGGAATATGTGAATGCACCCCCTGCTCCAACTATTACAACCGGCAGATCCGGATAATTCACACTAATACGTATTTGTTCAAATGCCCTGCCTGTGGCAAAAGAGGCGATCGAATAAGCGATCGGGCGCCATCCTTCAAAGGCTAATCCCGCCGCAGCTAAAACCATTTCCGCCTCTGCAACACCAACATTTAAATATCGCGGACCGAACTTCTCTTTAAATTCGTCAAATACCTGAAAACCAAGATCTCCCGTAAGAAAAATCACACGGGGATCTTCCTCAGCAACTTTTATGAGTGTTTCAGCAAAAGCTTTTCGCATTAATCACACCTTATGGATCGGTATTTCATTCAATTCTTCTAACGCAAGTTTTAACTCTTCTTCCGGAGGACATCTGTAATGCCAGAGAACATCACCTTCCATAAAACTGACACCTATTTTTGTATTTGCAATAATTGCGGAAGGTTTCCCCTTCTTAAATGGAAATTCATTCAGCGTATTGATAATTTCCATGATATTACTTCCATCTATTGTCTTAGCCTCCCAGCCAAACGCCCGGAATTTTTCTTCAAGTGAAGTATGCCCCATGATCTCGTCACTGTTACCTACAGCCTGTATCCCGTTATAATCCACAATTGCCAGAAGATTCTCAAGTTTCTGAGCAGATGCAAACATTGCTGCTTCCCAAACGCTTCCTTCATTGCACTCGCCGTCGCTCATCAATACTACCGCTCTTGCATCCGATTTATCAAGCCTTAATCCATAAAGCTTGCCGGTTGCTACTCCCAGTCCATGTCCTAAACTGCCGGCTGACATTTCCAAAACAGGAAGTGCATGTTTACATGAATGATTCGGAAGGGGTGAATCATTCTGAGAATACCTGTTTAACCAGTCAACCGGGAAAAAACCTTTGTCAGCCAAAACTGCATACAATGCAGTACAGCCATGTCCTTTACTTAACAAAAAACGGTCTCTTTCAGGGTTTTTCGGTTCGTCAGGAAATATCCGCAGCCAATGATAATATAATGCTACAAGAATGTCAACATAACTCAGGGAAGAACTTAAATGTCCTTCCTTTCCATCATGAGCCATTTGTATAAGGGTCGCCCTGATTTGGCGGGCTTTTCTTTCCAGAAAAGATATATCGGGAATTGCTGAATTTGATTTCTTGTCAGTCATTGTGATAATACACACTTAAAAATTTACGGAAACACCACCTGAAAAATTGTTAAAACAATTTATTTATTTCTAAAAGTATTGTCAAGCAATTTATTTGCATTAAACCAAATAGGGGCATAAAATAAGCTATTTATAATTTATTGTATGATAAAGAGTTAAGGGCTTCATTTAATATTTATGTTTAATGTATGAAAGTTGTAAATCAGGAAAAACAAATTGACTTTGAGCTAAAAATTCTTTAAATTTTCTGTTTACCAAATAAAGTTAAAGTCGATTATTGGAAAAGCCGATTAATTCACTTAATATATTATTAAAATCAACGCAAATAACAATTTGACATAAATTCTGATTTTACATACGGTATGTATTTGGACAACAAACTGGTTTTTCTAGCAGGCTCTACAGGTTCAGTAGGCTCCAGTATTTTAAAATTTTTACTCGATAATTATCCTACCACAAGAATTAGAGCAATATATTACAAACAGCCGGAGCCATTTATAAAACACGACAGAATTGAGTATTTTCATGCAGATCTAAAATCAGCCGAAGACTGCAGAACATATGCAAAGGGCTGTGACTGCGCAATTATGGCTGCAGCATTTACAGGCGGAGCGGAATTATTGAGGACATATGGCTGGAAATATGTTAATGAAAACCTGTTTATGAATGCACAGATGCTTGAAGCTTTTCACTTTGAAAATGTAAAAAGAGTGGTCTTTATTGGTTCTGCAACACTTTACCAGGAATTTGAGGGAGAGATCAGTGAGGAGGGGCTTGATTTAAATAAGGAACCTCATTCCTCATATTTAGGATTCGGCTGGGTTATAAGATTTATCGAGAAATTATGTAAATTCTGGCATCAAAATTATAATATGGAGGTCATTACTGTAAGAGCCTCAAATATTTTTGGGCCTTTTTCGAAATTTGACCAAAAAACATCCAATTTTATTCCAGCGTTGATCCGTAAAGCTGCCGATAAAATGGACCCTTATGAAATATGGGGTTCTCCTGATGTAATCCGGGATGTGATCTACTCGGAGGATTTCGCAAAAGCTATAGTTATGCTGCTTGAAGCAGAAAACATAAAATATGATACTTTTAATATAGGATCGGGTATAAAAACAAAGGTTGGAGATGTAGCTGAATGGGCGCTAAAATATGCTGATCACAACCCTAATGAAATTAAGTACATTCAAGACAAACCTGTTACAATTAAATTCCGTGCTCTCGACTGTTCCAAAATAAAGAAATCTATCAACTGGGAACCTGAACATTCTATTGAGCAGGGGATTGAAAAGACTGTTAACTGGTGGTTGAAAAATAAAGACTGGTGGAGATCCTGACAGCAGGAACCATTACAATAATGGGTATTGCAATGAAAAACAATGACTTCTATTCAAATATAAATAACCTGAAATCCAAAATTATTCAGATGCTCAATGAAAGAAGGGAAAGTATAAAAGCGACAGATACTGAAGCGCCGGATATAATCTGGACAGAGACACTCAGTTATTTTGATTATTTGATCAATCTCCCGGCTGAAGATTACTGGAAAATCAGACTGCATACCAGTCCGATAACTGGAGAATTTGTATACCATTACTGGCATAAACATCCATTCATTGATCCGGAGTCTTTCGCAGGTGAATCGGGATATAAAATTTTAACCGACGATATTCCGGACAAATTTAAAATTGGTGAAAAACCTGTGCCAAACTCAGATATACCATTAGGAATTACCTATGAAGGCAAAGTAGTTAATAAAGATATTTCAAGATACCAGTCCTGCATTTCAAATCTTTATTACTCCGGGATTCTAAATAAAATTTTAGACCAGGAGGATAAAAAGACTATTCTCGAAATTGGCGGAGGTTACGGCGGTTTGGCTCATCATTTAGGTGAAATCACTAAAGGTAAAGCTACTTATATATTATTGGACTTTCCTGAAATGCTGCTTATTTCCGGAGCATATTTATACGTAAATAATCCTAATGAAAATATTTATATTTACGATAAAAATTCATTTGATTCTGATTTTCTCAAAAATAAGATCCACGATTACGATTATATTCTAATTCCCACAGATGCAATTAAAGATCTATATTCATTAAAGGATCTGTTCCTGATGATTAATATGCAGTCTTTTCAGGAAATGAATGAAGCTCAAATTGATGCTTATGCGAAATTCGGAAGTGAAAAACTTTCAGGATACCTTTATAGTAATAATATTGATAGACATCCGATGAATAAAGAATTAAAACCGCTTACCGTTACTGATATTCTATCACGTCATTATAAACTTTTTCCGGAGCCGGAACTGTATAATGACCCGTCATTATACAGTGACCATCCATGGTATTACAGGTTTTACATTGGTACTCCGAAAAATCTTAGTCAGGAATACAATAAAGAAGCATTCATGAAAATAAGAGCATACGTACCGGATAATATGATATCAAGTGTGGGTTATCACCCGGTTAAATGGAGAAATGTATATTTTCATTCTCAAAATAGATAATTAAAGGAGGTTAAAAAATGTTTTTTAAAGACAAGAAAGTTCTGGTTACCGGAGCGACAGGATTTGTAGGTATTCATATTTTGCAGGAACTTATGAAGCAGAAGGCAAAAATTCGTGCCCAGGTACATAATAGACCTTTAGCAATAGATGCTCCAGAGGTTGAATTAGTTAAAGCTGATATGATGAACCTGGATGATTGTAAAAGGATATGTGAAGATATTGACTATGTTTTTCACGGAAGCGGCGCGGTCGCAGGCGCAGCCGTTGTTAAAACAAGTCTTATGCACACTATCACAGTAAATCTAATACAATCGGTGAATATACTTGAAGCAGCATGGGAAAAAGAAGTAAAAAGAATTCAAATTTTCAGCAGCAGTACAGGTTATCCGGTTTCAAATAAACCGGTTAAAGAAGAAGAATTCTGGAGTGCTGAACCTTTTAAAGGATACTACGGGTACGGTTGGATGAGAAGATATCTTGAGCTGATCGGTGATTTTGTAACAAAAGAATCCGATACAAAAGTTGTCTTGGTCCGCCCAACAGCACCATACGGCAGGCACGATAATTTTAATCCCAAAACAGCACACGTTGTTCCAAGCCTGATCAGAAAGGCTGTAGAAAAAATGGATCCCTATGAAGTATGGGGAACAGGTGAAGATGTAAGAGATTTTCTGCATATTTCTGACCTTGCAAGAGGATGCCTGATGATGGTTGAAAAAGACATGGTAATGGAGCCGATCAATATTGGTTTGGGTGAAGGTGTTACGTTAAAACAAATATTACCAATTATTTTGAAAGCGGCAAATCATGAAGATGCCAAAGTAGTCTTTAATGCTGACAGGCCCTCTGCAATTCCTTTCAGAATGGTCGATATATCCAAATCAAAAGAAAAATTAGGATTTGAACCTCAGGTTTCACTGGAAGAAGGATTATCAGACACGGTTAAATGGTTTGCAGAAACACAAGGCATAAAACTTTAAAAATTATTTTTATTGAGATAATTACTGGAGGATTAACATGATTAAAGATGAAGTATTGAGAAGTTTTTCCGGTTCTAACGTTCTTGTTACAGGCGGTACAGGTATGGTGGGAAGAGCAATTGTTGATATTTTATGTAATGCCGGTGCTAATGTCAGGATTGTATCGTTAGATAAAATTAAAGTTAACGATAAAGCTGAGCATGTTTACGGTGACCTTACTAGTCTTGAATTTTGTAAAGATGTTACAAAAGATATGGATTTCGTTTTTCAAGTCGCCGGAATTAAAGGTTCGATAGTTGTTGCAAAGGAAAGGATTGCCAGCCACTTTGTACCGACACTTATGTTCACAACTAATGTTCTTGAAGCATGTAGAATTAATAAAGTAAAAAAGGTTGTCTATACAAGTTCAATTGGTTCCTATACAAATGCTGAGATTTTTAAAGAACCGGATAATTTCGATACCCCGGATAAATTTTTCGATGGACCTCCCATGGATTTTGCAGGATGGGCAAAAAGAATGGGTGAATTACAAATATATGCTTATAAAGTTCAGTATAAGATGGAAAACTTCGCAATAGTAAGACCATGCAACATTTATGGCCCGGGAGACAATTTTGACCCTGATAATGCGATGGTCATCCCTTCATTAATGTATAGAATTTCTGACGGCGAAGATCCATTACTGGTCTGGGGTGACGGTTCAGCGATAAGAGACTTTGCTTTTTCAGGAGATGTTGCAGAGGGGTGTATACTTGCTCTTCACCATGGGACCAAAGGCGGATTTGTCAACCTGAGCAGCGGAAAAGGTGTCTCGATCAAGCAGCTGGTTGAAGCTTTAAACAGTTTTATTGATTTTAGATATGAATTTGACGTAAGCAAACCTTCGGGATTCCCTGTCAGAATTATGGATATTTCCCTGGCAAAAGAAATAATTGATTTTAATCCTACAACAACTTTAGAAGAAGGGCTGGAGACAACCTGGAAATGGTTTCATAATAATAAGGAAGAATTTAAAAAACGAAAAAATTATTTTGCCGAAGAATAAATAATATATTAAAAAAACCTGTTAATAATTGCAGGATTTTATTAATTTGTTAAGAGAATCCCTCATAAAAGGGATTCTCTTGTCAAATATTTTAAACCATAAAAGCTGTTTTGAAAATGGAAGATAAAAAACAAAAAGTTACAATCATAATTCCTACATTAGACGAGAAAATAGCTCTAATAGAAATTATGCCCCGTATCAAAAAGGAATGGTATGATGAGCTCGTTATTGTTGACGGAGGTTCTACAGACGGGACAATTGAATACTGCAAAGAAAACGGCCACACCGTATTAATGCAGGAAGGTAAGGGTCTGCCTTTAGCGGAAAAAACTGCTTTCGAAAATTCAACCGGGGATATCATTGTTACCTTCAGTCCGGATGGCAACAGCATACCGGAATTGATCCCGGATCTTGTTGAAAAGATGAAAGAAGGATACGATATGGTCATTGTGTCGAGATACCTGGGTTCAGCAAAGAGCGACGATGATGACATAGTATCCAGATTCGGGAATTTTATGTTTACGACTTTTACCAATGTCCTGTTTGGGGGCAAATATACCGATGCATGTGTTATTTTTCGGGCATATACCAGGGATGCAGTAAATAAAATGAAATTATTTGAGATGGAAAAAGAGAACTTTTTAAGGAGAAAATTTTTCAGGTTGAACAGCTGGGAATTAGGCTCCTCCATCAGAGCAGCAAAATTAAAACTTAAGGTATCAGCCATCCCCGGTGACGAACCGGACAGAATATCCGGAACACAGCGTAAAGTTTCTTATCTAAAAAATGGATTCGGCGCAATCTGTCAAATATTTTATGAGTTTTTTAAAGGCAGAGATGTTTTTAACGATAAATCATAAAACTTCAATACTTTCCATATTTCTTAACCAGGTGAATTACCCGTTTATACTGTTCAAAACTAACATTATCAGGGATCGAATGATCTGAATGATATATATATCCCCCTCCCTGTTTCGCGACCTCAAATTTATTTTTTATTTCCATTTCAATTTCATCCGGATCATCTGAGGACATTTTTCTTACATCTATACCGCCCATAAATGCGATCTCTTTTCCATACTGTCTTTTTAATTCGATCAGATCCATTCCTGCTTTGACCTCCAGAGGCTGCAGACAATCTATTCTGAGCTCAATAAAAAACGGGATAAAATCTTTTACACAGCCACAGCTGTGAAGTATTACAGGCATATTTTTACTCTTAAAAAAATCAACAACTTTTTTATGAGCAGGCATTAGAACTTCTTTGTAGGTTTTCGGGGAAAATAATGTTGTATTTCTATAACCCATATCATCAAATAAGAATGCTCCGTCAAATTCATATCCCTGCTGATTGAACATTTGGACACCCTGAATAATGAGGTCTGCATATGTCATGAACATATCGTATACCCACTCCGGGTCTTCAACAAGTTTTATAAGCAATTTTTCCGAACCAATTATCTGCTGAGTATGATCATAACCCATACCGCTTGTAAAACAGATGAATTTTTCCTTTTCGCTGCCTGCCCTGTAAATTTTGTCCTGAAAATCCAATACCAGCCTTGCTTTATTTACCGTTAACCTGCCTTTATATTTAAACCAGTCATCCTTTGTTTTTATTGCAAAATCGATCATTTCAGGCGTGGAAATAGCGTTTTTCCAGTCTTTTTTTAAAGCTCCGTTACGGTTTTTTATGATAACATATTCTTCCGCCTCTTCAACTATTTCTTCTTTAAACTGAAATGATTTATCATAGCGGATCTCAACAATCTCATAATTAAAAAATTCAGATGCTGCAGCATGTTCAGGTAATCCCTCTCTATGCCACCGGTCCTCTGTCGTTTTCCATACAGTATCATGTATAGGGATCATGTCAGGTACCTTATGAGACAAAGCAAGATTAATTCTTTCTTTCGATGTCATATTTAATTTCCCTGCTCTTTAAGATCAATATTTAATTGATAAACGCGGACTCCAAAGGTATCATGAAAATTGCCGGAATCAGATGCATTCCTGAATTCCCCGAAAATGCCCAAAAATTTGTACTCTTCATCAATAAATTTACCCAATTTCGGAAAATCTTTATATTTTCTAATCCAGTTATTATGATTTACTATAATGAATTCAGGTTTGATATCCTTAACTTTTCTTATATAGTTCAAAATTGTCTGGTCTTTCGTATCAGAATGTAATGTAATTACGTAATTTGTCCCAAATATCCACATTGGGCTATACAAAAATGTTCTCTCTTCAAATAATACTGCTCTTTTTGTCAAGAATGCATAGATTAAACCATCCATGTCAAGGCACGCAATTTTACTATCCGGTTCACTGTTTTGTTCGATCAAATCCGTTAGCCCAACAATAGTTTCTCTTTCCTCTATACTGCTCCATATATACTTTACTCCTTCTGAATTATTCTTCACTTTTTCAAATTTGAAATTAAAATCCGGAATTTGAATAAAAATGTAAATCAAAGATAACGCACCTATAAATCCGGCTTTTAAAAACCGGTGTTTTTTTTGCCATTTTTGTTTTAATCTCTCATAAATAAAATAAAGTAGGAGAAACACAGCCGGAACAATAAATAAAGCATTATGAGATCCCGGATTCCCATATATTAGTGTTCTTGAAGAAAATGATAAAGACAAGAAAGTAAACAATAATATGATAAATGTCTTTTCAGAAAAAAAATGTTTGTGTTTCCAGAGATACTTTATCCCAAAAATGAATAAAAATAAAGGTATATATAAGCATACGGCATTATAAATTAAGTTTTTAAAAGTAAAATATAAGGAAATTACTGAAAAAGAATCAGGCCAGAAATTTGATATTTGTGCGGAGATATCCAAAATATATGGAGTTTTTTTCTCTCCCATTAAGATTGGAGGAATATATCCCCTAATAAAAGTAATTAAATTAGAATTGAAAATAAAATAAAAATTGAAAATTAAGAACGATGCAATAATTCCTAAAATAAAATACAGTATACTTTTGATAGTATAATTTGCATCTTTGCAATACAATTTATACAATGTTAAACTCATTATAATTGAAAAAGAAAAATTAAAAGCTTCCAGATATGGAGTATGTAAAAAGGTCAATGAACAAAAGAATGCAGAGAGTATAAAATCAATATTTTTCGAAGAGTATATGAATTTAACAATAAACAATACCGACATATATCCACAAGCGACGCTTACAGGATAACCGTAATCATAGAATGGCAGAAAATAGAATCCGAAAGATAAAAATGCGAAAAATGCCGCCCAATTATCCGACAGGATTTTTCTTCCAACATTATATAAAGCCGTTATTGAGATTAGAACAAATATCAAAGAAAACAAACGCAATACGATCAGCTCTTTTCCAAGAAGTTTGAAAATAAAACCATAAACGTATGGAGATAATATTCCATGATGATATGCAATATCTTTAAAAAGAACTTTTCCGTCAGCAACAGCGGAATAAACAAATAACCTGTAACCTTCCTCGGAAAGATTAATGATCTTATTGAATGTAAAAATATGTCTAAAAATGAAAACTGCGATGATCAGCAATATTATCTTAGTGCTTTTCGAAAGTTTAATATTTTTCCAGGTCTGCAATACCGTATCCTCGTTAAAAAATATGAACTATTTTACTGCATCAATAACAACATTTGAGACAAATTCAACACTTTCAGGTTTTAATGCGGGATTGTTCGGTAAAAAGAATCCCTGAAAATGTATTTTATCGGCCATTGGAAAAGAACTTTTGCCAAATAGATTATACCAGAACGGATGCAGTCCTAAATTACCCGCAGAAAAAATTCTTGTTTCAATTTCATTTTCACGCAGAGCTTGAACTACTTTTTTCCTCTCATCGTTATCTTTTGCCAGCACACCCATCGATATACTGCAGACCGTGGAGTTTTTATCATATTTCTGCAGGAAAAAATGTTCCTGAAGCAGATCCCTGTATAAGTTATGATTTTCAGACCTTCTATTAATGACCCAGTCAAATTTCTCAACCTGTCTTATCCCTAAAAATGCGCTCAGATCAGTAGAACGCAGGTTAAAGCCCGGCACATAAAAAACAAAAGGAGAATGGAAATCATCTATATCATATTCAGAGACAAGAGCGTTATGTGAATTTTCATCAAGGTCTTTACTCCATCCATGGCTTCTCAACATTAAAAGCAGGTCAAAAAACTCTTTATCATTTGTTGAAACGATCCCGCCTTCAATAGTAGAAAGCTGGTGACCAAAATAAAGAGAAAAACTTGCCATATCGCCAAAAGTTCCAACCTTTTTATTATGATATGATGAACCTAAAGCGGCACATGCATCTTCCAGAAGGATAAAACCATATTTTTCTTTTAGCCGCATAAACTCGTTCATTTTATGCGGAACTCCCAGCACTTGAACTAATACAACAGCGCCCGGTTCATGTTTTTTCAAAAGGTCCTCTAAATGATTTAGATCCAAACCAAAAGTATCTTTATCCGCCTCACACATTATCGGTTCAAATCCGAGTTGAATTGCCGGGGCAATTGTAGTCACCCAACCGACACTTGGAACGATTATTTTCTTGTTTCGCAGTTTTTTTGAATGCAAAAGCACATAATACATCAAAAGATTGGCAGATGAACCGGAATTGCAGAAAACAGAATATTTACTCCCGAGCCAATCACTCCATTTTTTTTCAAATTCTATGGTTAATTTACCTTTAGTTAGACGCGGGTTACCCTGCAGCCAGTCTATTAGTGCATTGACATCATTTTTGTCAATTGTATCTTCAGCAAGATGATATTTAATTTTCAACATTTTTTATACCTTTTCTTTTAGTCAATAACCGTTTTGCCAGTTCAAATCTCTCGGGAGTACCTATATCAATAAAAGACTCACCGGTTACATATCCATATATTCCATATTGTATCATATCAGGAAAAAAATCATACTCAAGTGAAAATTTATTTGACTTCATATATTTAAAAACTGATTTTTCCATTAAATATATGCCCGCATTTAAATATCCGTGCTCCCCAATTTCTGTTTTTTCGTTAAAAGCCGTCACTTTATTGAATTTATCCAAAAGGACATAACCGTAATCTTTCCCTTTTTCTGCATTAGAAAGTGCAATTGAAATAGATGCCTTATTTTTATTGTGAAACTTATAAAACTCTTCAAAATCAATTGGACAAAACGAGTCGCCATTCATAACAATAACTGTGTCCGAGGAGATCATAGGTATTGCTTTTTTCACAGCTCCACCGGTACCTAATGGTCTTTCTTCTTCAGAAAATAAAAAAGTTAAATCAGATTCTTTATTCTGATAATATTCTTTTACGAAATTTCTCATAAAACCTGTAAGCAGTATAAAGCGGGAGAATCCGAATGAAACGGCGTAATCAATAAGAATATTTAAAAAGGGTTCCTCAGCAATTTCAGCCATTGGTTTGGGTTTGTCATTGACCACACTTTTCAAGCGATTGCCTTTTCCACCGCATAGAATAGCAATGTCAATTTTTTCCGGATTAAATGAAGTCATATTATAAGGTGTTATTTACCATTTGGCTGATAAAAAATGATCTGGCTGCCAAAACTTTCAAATTTTATAGGGACATATAAAAGGTTTTTAAGAGCTTCTTTTATTTTTGTCTGGTTTTCAGGTTTTGCAAAAAGAAGCATAAAGCCTCCCCCCCCTGCACCACTTATTTTTCCACCAATTGTCCCGGCATCACGGGCAGCATTATAAATATCATCAATAAAATCGTTTGAAATTTTATCAGAAAGTTCCCTTTTTAACATCCATCCTTCATGCAGCAGCTTCCCAAATTCAACAATATCATGACGCGAGTTTAAAATATCCACAGCTTCATATACCATCTGATGCAGGGTTTTAAGCTCATTTTTACGGTCCGGTATTTTTTCTACCTGCTCTTTCGCAATTTCAGATGCTGTCCTTGAAATCCCGGTGAAGAAAAACATTAAATGACGCTCAAGCTGTTTCAGTCTGGTATTGTTTACAACTACAGGATTGACGAGAAAGTTGTTTTTAGATTTAAATTCTAATACATTTAAGCCCCCAAATGCAGCAGAGATCTGATCCTGCGATCCAACATTTTCTTTTAAAATATTCTGTTCAACTTTAATTGCTTCCAAAGCAAGTTTTTCATTAGATATCATTTTACCTTTTAGCGCAAACAGACAATTCAGAAGTCCAACAGTAAAAGCGGAGCTCGAACCTAAGCCGGTACGTGCAGGCAAATCTGCATCATGATGTACCTCAATACCGTTTTTAATTTTTAAATATTTTAAAACTGCTCTTGCTGCAGGATGCTGAATTTCATCAAAAGTTTTTACATTTTCAATCTTTGACCATACAACCCGGTTATCATGTTCAAAAAATGGAGGAAGATAGCGGCAGGTGATATAACAGTACTTGTTAATAGTAGTTGCCAAAACAGCTCCGCTATGTTCTTCATACCATGCAGGGTAGTCTGTTCCACCACCAAAGAACGAAATTCGAAAGGGTGTTCTGCTGATTATCATGCAATGTTCCTTTTTTTGAAATTGAAGAATTCTTTTATTGATAATAGAAATGGTTTAATAAGTGTCCCTAAACCGAACCGTTTTATCACCGGAATAATCCGCCAGGGAACAAGATATATTTTCATTAGACCCTTTTTCTGCAGACGGAGCAGTTCCTCCGGGCTCATTCCGTTTACACTCATAACAGCCGAATTATACCGTTGATATTTTGAGAAATCTTCAGTCAGAAGTTTAAGTCCATGTTCTCCCTTTTTAGCCATTTCATACATTTCTGAGCCTGGATAAGGTATTGCGATCCCAAATGTAGCATGTTTAATAGCACGGGCATTCCTAACAAATTTTATAGTACTATTTATTCCTTCATAGGTATCACCCGGCAGCCCCAGCATTACAGAGTTTATTGTCTCAATTCCATACTTATTAGTTAACTCATTTGCTGATATATAACTATCAAGAGGAACCTTCTTTTTAATGATTTCCCTGACTTTCAGGTCAGCAGTTTCCAGACCGTATGCAAGTCTTATCAATCCGTTTTTTGCCATTTTTGATATCAGCTCTTCATCTACCATATCAGCTCTTGTACTGCCTTCCCAGGTAAATTTCAAATTTTCATTTTCTATTGCTTCACACAGCTTCATGACGTATTTTCGATTCAGTGTCAGGGTCTCATCTAAAAAGTAAATATGATCGATCCCAAGGTCATATATAATATGTTTTAATTCACTGATCACATTTTCTACAGATCTGGTTCTAACTTTACTGCCGTAAATATCAGTGTAACAAAAAACGCATTTATACGGGCAGCCTCTCGAGGTCATAATTGTGGTAAAGATCTTTCTTCCTTTCAAGGTGCCAAACTGGTATAATTCATTTTTTAATAGATTTCTCGCAGGAAACGGTGCGTCATCCAGACCATAAAACTGCGGATTCTCACCGGTAAATACCACATCCCCATTTTTCCTCAATAACAAACCGGGTATTTCAGTTAGGTCTTTATTGTTCTCGATATAATCCAATATTTTCCCAAAAGTCCCCTCGCACTGCCCGATAACAAAAAAATCGAAACTGTTACTAAAAACTTTCTCTTTAAAATGAGTAATATGAGGTCCTCCGGATATAATCGGAATATTCATCACTTCTTTAAAAGCTTTTGCCTGTTCTTCAGCAACGTGAAAAGTAGGGGTTGTGCTGGTTATCCCTATTAGATCCGGTTTAAAATCTTTAACATTTTTAACCATCTGGGAAATATTTAAAAACTCAGCCTCTCCATCTATAAGCTGAACATCATGACCCTCTTTTTCTGCAATTGCCGCCAGATATGTAAGATTGGTTGGCGGAAATATTGATGTGCCTCTGGCTACATTAGAAAATGAACCAAAAACTTCTGTCCACCGTGGAAATACTAATGATAATCTCATAATTTGGTTCTTCTTTTAATAACTGTCCAAGATTTTGACATAAATTTTATATATTTGAAAACTGAATTCTCTTTATAACCTGGTATCCCCTTATCAACTCAGAAATACCATCCGGTAAAAAATATTCCGGTTTGAATCCCGTTGATTCGATCTTCTCATTACTTACAATGTAATTCCGCTTATCCGGATCTTCTCCTATTTCGGCTTCAACAAAATAAAAATCAGGGATCTGTTTCTTTATCTCTTCACAAAGCTCCCATTTACTTAGGTTTGCATTGCTTAAACCAACATTATATGGCTCATTTTTCATTGATGCAAAATTATCCAACCCGTGAATAAAAGCTCTGCATACATCCCTGACATGTATGTAGTTTCTTTTAAAGTGAGCTTCAAATAGAATTATAAATCTGTCATAAAAGGCACGGTAAGTAAAATCATTGACAAGCAGATCCAATCTCATTCTGGGGCTGGTGCCAAACACCGTCGCCAGCCTGAATGTAATACAGTTCCCGGTATCAAGGAGTGCTTTTTCAGCATCTGATTTCAATCTGCCGTATAAAGATATCGGATTCAGCGGTGTTTCTTCTGTACAGTATATTCCATCCTGTCCGATACCATAACCGCTGTTGGTAGTGGGATAAATCACTATCTGGTCTTTACTTCTGATATCGTTAATCATCTTTACTGCTTCAAAATTCACAGTGCGAGCAGCGATCGGGTCCTTGTCGCATAAAGGTGCACCAGTCAGGCAGGCAAGCGGGTAAACTGCGTCAACTTCTTTTAACCACTTAGAAACAATATCTTTATTACGTGCATCGCCCCTGACAATAGTAAGTCTTTTATTATTGCATACATCCAGCAGTGATGTCTGATTATACAAGAAATTATCGATAACAATAACCTCATGTCCACTCTTCAAAAGCTCAGGTACAAAGATCGATCCGAGATAACCTGCACCTCCGGTAACTAAAATTTTCATGTCTGATCTTCCTTCTTTAAAAATTCTTCATAAGTAAGTTTAATTCCTTTCTCAAGGTCAACTTTTGGTCTCCATCCGATATTTTTTATTTCAGTAATATCAAGGACTTTTTTTGGCGCTCCGTCCGGTTTAGTATCATCAAAAACAACGCTGCCTTCAAAACCGATTACGGATCTGATTAATTCAGCAAGTTTTTTTATGGGGATTTCAGAGCCGCTCCCGACATTTATAATATCGGAAGAATCGTAATTATTCATTAGAAATATACAAGCTTCAGCAAGGTCATCGATAAATATAAATTCACGTATTGGTTTGCCGCTCCCCCAAAGGACAATTTCTTTCTCATTATTTATTTTTGCTTCATGAAATTTCCGGATAAGCGCTGTAAGAACATGACTGTGTTCGGGGTCAAAACTGTCACCCTGTCCGTAAGGTGTCGCAGGAACTCCAACGATAAATTTCCTGCCGAATTGTTTAAAATAAGCCTGACACATCACCATCCCGGCAATTTTCGCTACCGCATACGGCTCACTTGTTTTTTCAAGTTCACCCGTCAGAAAATATTCTTCTTTTATAGGCTGCCGGGTATTTTTCGGATAAACGCATGAACTTCCTAAAAAGAGCAGTTTCTCAACACCTGATTTATAAGCTGCCTGTATTACATTTATTTCAATCTGCAGATTATCATAAATAAAATCTGCCGGATACTTTATATTTGCCTGGATCCCCCCTGATTTCCCCGCCGCAAGAAAAACAAATTGAGGTTTCTCCAAATTAAAAAAATCATTAACAGACCGCTGATCCGTTAATTCAAGCTCAGAGGATATATTCGTCATTATCTCTGAATAACCGTTCGACCTTAAATTTTTTTCAATTGAAGATCCGATGTTTTTTTGAACATCAGCTATAAAAATTTTTGATCTTTTATCCATGTTTATTTCCGATTTGAAGTGAGCTTTTCAAAATTAAAAATAAATAGTCTCTTCTTGAACTTTAAATATAACAAAAATACATATTAATATCAATTGTTTGTAAGCACAACCTCTACAGCACGGTCTTTTAATTTTCATTCAGATTATTAATTATCCTACTTCATACTCTCGCTTTTCTCAAAAACCAGGATCGTATAAGCACCTATTGGAAAATTTATATCAAAAATTTTTAAAAAGGGAAGCAAAAATCTTGGAGTAGCATTCTGAAAAACCATTCCTGTCCTTATCGTCTTTTTACAGTGAAATCCTCTGTTTTTCAGAAAGGATTTCAATTTTTTGAATCTTAACTTAAACAACTTCCTGTCAGGTTTATGAATCATAGAAAAAAGCGCCATTGGTGGATTGAAAATATTTGGTTCAATCAATATGATATATTTTCTGCTGAGCCTGGTCATTTCCTCCAAAACAACCGTTTCATTATCAATATGATGGATCATATTAGATTCAAAAACCACATCAAATGAAGATGCCTTAAACGGTAAATCATGAGCATCAGATAAAGCCAAAGGCAGTGTCCCTGAAATATTTGACAACATTTTAATAGAATAATCTGTTCCATAGGTTTTAAACATCTCTTTCAAATATACCGTAAACGTACCGTTCCCGCATCCAACATCAAGAAGGGTTAAACTGCCGTCATTAGGGATGGTATCATTGATCTTTTTTAGCTTGGGAAATACGTATGCCTTTACTACGGGATCATACGGATCCCGGTATGTTAATATACCGTCATCTTTATAATAGTCCTCTTTCTTAGAACCGAATAAAATGATTCTCAGGTAATTTATCAGACTGAATTTTTGATTACCCTTTTCTTCTTGCATTACATATCTTTTTTTGTAAAATAAACAGCGGAACAAATAAGCACCAGCATGGAAAGAAACATAATAATTCTGCTTATATTTATCAAATTATTTCTAAATTCGAATTTTATATTATGTTCACCTGCTTCAAGAAAAACACCTTTGAACAGAAAATTCGCCTGAAATATCTTTGTTTCACTATTATCCACAAAACATTTCCATTGGGGATGATAATTCTCGCTGAAAACCAGGAAACCGGGGCTTTGAAGGTTTGCTGTCAATTCCACATTGCCGTGCTCAATATCATAATTTACAACATTAATATCATATTTCACCTGTTCAGCCGGTTCCGTTATAAGCATTTTGAATTCATCAGGGGGATCTTCCTCGATAATAATCTTGCGGTGCAGGTTCACCTGACCGCCCTTTATCATGTTAAAAACGCTGTTTTCCTCCTTTTCCACTAAAACGTGATTTCTAATATAAAACCATGGGAGGGCGAGATTGTTCTTGTAAACAAAAAGATCGGGGCCATCGTGGATTTTTTCCCAAAAGGGGAGTTTTATATCCTCGTTGTAAAGAATGTATTTTCCATTTGCCAGATGTATAAAATTGAATATTTCATTTTGATTCCGCATCCCTTTCATCATTTTATCATATCGTCTCAATACAAAATCATTGAATCCTATAATAAAATTGAGCCCTTCATAATGGAACTTGTTTTGAAAATTCGCCGGATTAAAAACCGGTGAGTAAAGAGGCATTACACGAAATAAAGAATCATCGCTATTTTTAATAAATTCATAAGCTGGTATTTTGATTTCGCTTTGACTTTTGCCCGGGTATACTTTTACACTTGTCAGAAAATCCTTATCTATCCTCCAGAAATCAATGATAAATACAGGGATCAAGGCTAAAATCAGATATTCAAATTTTATTTTCTTTTTAGCATATAGCAGAAGTCCTGCACCTGTAACAATCATAAAGAAAAATGAAATTAAAAATCCTTTTGAGAGCTGGGGTATATTGCTGTTGAATAACTGCAATTTCTGCTGATACTGGACACTGGATAATTCAGGATAAAAAACACTTGTCCACGGCGTAAGAATGATCTTAGGGTCTAATGCAAATAACAAAAACAAACCGGATAAACCAATGAAAGCATATGCTGCCATCCTGATAAATTTCTCTTTGCCTGACGCGGAGAGATACTGCAGAAAAATTGCGGAGAGGGCAAATCCGGCAAATGCAGTAACAAATATCATTAAAGAAGGGGCACGGAAAGATTTAACTCCCGGGACAGTGTGGAACATCAGATTAAAAACAGGACTTTTAGATCCGAGAGCGAATAGTATCCCGAACAAAAACAGGCAGAAAAAGAATATAACTTTTACATTTCTTTTAATCAATACAAGCGCAAGAAATGATAATACGAAGAGAATGCCTCCGAAATAATCAGCGTTAAGTTTAAAGACATTTTTACCCCAATAGAAATTTTGCCCACCATTTACATCATAATTTCCGAATTCCGGAACCGCGAGTGAGGCTATTTCTTCAGCATGCAGAGCCCATGTTGTTGCATATTCCTTTGACAAACCTTCTCCTGCCTGACCGGATCTTTTAGACACGGTACGCGTATGTTCGAATTGCGGAATGAATCCCCTTGCCCCCATTCCAAAACCAAGGATAACTGCGATCGCATACAATCCAACAACCCTGCCGGAAAATTTCAGATCTTTATTCTTCACATAATCATAAATGAGCCTGAAAACAAAGTAAAAACCCGTAACAAGCAGAGAGAAGTGAACCATTTGCAGATGAGCAAAAAATATGTCAATCCCTATAAAGAATCCGAACCAGAGAAAATATCTGATCTTTCCGGTATCGAGCCCTTTATTTAAAAAATGAAAAAGCAGAGGCAGTACGGCAATAACACCCATTTTTGAAAAATGACCGGCATGAGTAAAACTCATAAAATGAGGTGAAAACTGGTATCCTATTGCAAGCAATATAGAAATCGATTTTTTTATATTTATACCTCTCAAAAACACATACATACTTACAGCTGCTAAAATTGAGATCAGCGCAACAATGATACTATTTGCTCTGAAATCATAAAAAACCAGATTCAGAAACTCATAAACAAAGCGGATATTATATTCCTTTAAAGCCGGTGCAATAGGTATGCCGCCAAGACTTTCTTCCCAGATAATGGATTCTCCAAAAGGATTTTCGAAGTTTTTTAATCCAACTGTTTCCCCATATCCGAGTACCCCGGCATCAGATGTGCTTAATGAGTTATTTTGAAAAATGAGAGGCGCAAAGTAAATAACAGCAAGAACAATAAAAATGATATAAGGCAGGTACTTTTTATTGATGAAATCTATTATTTTTGAAGAGTCGTCCTGTATTTTTTTCGGATTTGGTTTTTTGGATATATCTTTTTTCTTTGCCATGAATTTCCCCTTGTTTTTCGTTAGGCAAAATATATGATTTAAAACCCTGTGTCAAGGTAAAAAATCATCCATTTTTAATCTGTTATTATTCCTGACAGCGCTGTAAATTGCGAGCGCGAATTTTAGCGCCTTTAATCCGTCTTCACCTGTAACCTGCACAGGCTTGTCGTCCATAACTGAACTGCAAAATTCCATGATCTCAATTTCCCTTGCCAGATCTATATCATTATTTACCGGATTATTAACTGTTTTTATTATGCTTAGTTCTTTCCCCGGTGTCTGAAGTTTTTCTTTTTCACTTTCAAAATCCTTAAAAATTATACTGTCCCTTTCAATGATCACAGAACCTTTTGAGCCGTGAACTTCCATCCTCTCCATAAAACCCGGGTATACAGCGCATGAGCTGATAATATTACAAATTGCACCGTTTTTCAATCTGGCAACAGCAGCTATAGTATCCTCTACTTCTGCATTATGTCTGAAAGTTCCCATCTCACCCATTACTGAATCAACGTCACCGAAAATCCACAAAATCTGGTCAAGGAAATGAAGAGCCTGGGTTATAAGTGTGCCGCCGCCCTCAGACGAGAGTTTACCTCTCCATTTGCTGTCGGCATAATACTCCTCCCCCCTGAACCATTTCAAAATAACATCAACTAAAAAGACCTTCCCCAGAATACCGGTCTCAACGATCCTTTTGAGTTCTTTAAATCCGTCTGTAAACCTGTATTGAGATACAACAGCTAACTTCACTCCATTGATCTTTGCTTCCCGTACAAAAGATTCTGCTCTTTTATAGTCTATATCAACCGGTTTCTCAACTAGAATATGTATACCCCTCTTAATACATTCCAGTCCAATTTCTGCATGAGTATAATGAGGAGATGCAATAATGCATGCATCCAATTCTTCATTTTCAAGAAGTTCTTTGTAATCTGTGTAAACCTTGATATTATATTTATCTCTAATTTCTTTCTGTTTTTCAGGATTGGTTTCAGCACCGGCTGAAATTTCAGTATTTTTCAGTTTTTGTAATATTTTTATATGTTCCTGTCCGATCCCGCCGCATCCTATAACTGCAAATTTCAGTTTTTTCATACCACCTCTAAAATGAATATTTTCAACAAGGCTGACTAAAAAGAGAAAAAAGTCTTAGTTTGTCATTTCCGTGAAAACGGGAATCCATTCCTTCATACTCGGGATGACACATAAAAAGAGTTTTTTGCCAACCTCCTCTATTTGTATTATAATATCATTTCATATTTTATTCGACTGTAACACTTTTAGCTAAATTTTTCGGCTGATCAACAGATGTTCCTCTTAGAACAGCAATATGATATGCCAAAAGCTGAAGCGGAATGACCGATAACAATGGTGTCAGACATTCTGCTGTCTCGGGGATATAGATCACATCATCCGCCAGCGCTGATATATTTTTATCACCCTCAGTAGCAATACAGATAACTTTCCCTTTTCTTGCTTTTATCTCTTCAATATTACTTATAATTTTCGGATATGCTGAATCTTTTAAAGCGATCACTACAACAGGCATATGTTCATCAATAAGTGCAATAGGACCGTGTTTCATTTCGGCAGCCGGGTAACCTTCAGCATGAATATAGGAAATTTCCTTTAACTTTAAAGCCCCTTCCAGAGCAACCGGAAAATTATAACCGCGTCCAAGGTATAGAAAGTTACTGGAATTATAATACCTTTTCGAAATTCCCTTTATTATTTCAATTTGCTCAAGACACTGCTTTATTTTATCAGGGATCAATAACAATTCAGAAGTAATATCCCTTGTTTTTGCCTTTTCCAATTGTTTTTTTCTGTTTCCTATCAGTATGGCAAGAAGTATAAAAGCTGTAAGCTGAGATGTGAAAGCTTTTGTAGAAGCCACGCCTATTTCAGGCCCGGCATGAATATAAATTCCACTGTCTACGCTTCGCGAAATCATGCTGCCCACAACATTTACAATTCCTATAACCAGGGCTCCTTTTTCTTTTGCCTCTTTCACCGCAGCAAGCGTATCGGCAGTCTCACCTGATTGGCTGACCGCAATAACAAGGTCGCCTTTATTTATTACAGGATCACGGTACCTGAATTCAGATGCATATTCAACTTCAACAGGTATCCGTGCAAGGTTTTCAAAAATATACTCGGCTACAAGCCCGGCATGCCAGGAAGTTCCGCATGCAGTAATTATCACTCTTTTAGCCTGTATTATTTCATCCAGGTTTCTTTCAATTCCGCCAAGTTTTACTATACATTCATCCTTTTTTATCCTTCCTCTAAAAGCATTGAGAACGGTTTCCGGCTGTTCATATATCTCCTTCAGCATAAAGTGGTCGAACCCGCCTTTTTCTATCTGCTGAAGGTCTACAAAAACCTTTTCCATTTTTTTGTTTAATTGTTCATTTTGAAATGAAATAGTATCGACTTTATCCTTTGTAATTGTAGAAATTTCCCCTTCTTCAAGATATATGACATCTTTTGTATATTTAACTAATGCGGCAAGATCGGACGCAATGAAATTTTCACTTTTTCCGAGTCCAATTATTATCGGGCTTCCGTTCCTGACAGCAATCAGTTTTTCAGGTTCATTTGAACTTTGAATAACAAGCCCCATTGTCCCTTCAATCATATTTACTGATATTCTGACAGCTTCAGTAAGATCGCCTTCATAATTCTCTTCTATAAGATGAGCAATAATTTCAGTATCGGTTTCAGACTTAAATTTGTGTCCCCTATCCAGCAGGAACTGCTTCAAAGATTTATAATTTTCCACAATACCATTATGAATGACGGTAAATTTTCCGGTACAGTCCGTATGCGGATGAGCATTGACCTCGTTCGGAGCACCATGAGTTGCCCACCTTGTATGCCCGATCCCGGCGTTTGATTTTAAATTCATATTTTCGAGCTTTTGCTCAAGGTTTTTAACTTTACCAGCACTTTTAATGATTTGAAAACTATCTTTCTGTAAAAGAGAAACTCCCGCAGAATCATACCCCCGGTATTCCATCCTTTTCAGCCCATCGATAATTACATCGGGAGCGTTCCTGAATCCTGTATATCCGATTATGCCGCACATAAGATTTTCTCACCTCCTGTCTTTCTCAGTTTCATTAAAAATGGTTCTTAGCAGTTTTTCCATATTATCCGACAATTCAATATTTCGTCTCTGCATAACCGCCCGCTCAGTTTGGAGTGCTTTTTCGATCTCATATTCAACAAATCCGTCGGCTGAACCCCAGCTGAATGACGGAATATGCTTCGGAGGCAGACCTGCTCCGTAAATATTGCAGCAGATCCCGGCAATTGTCCCGGTATTGAACATGGCATTAATACCGGACTTGGAATGGTCACCCATAGCAAGTCCCACAAACATAGAACCGGTATCGATCTTTCTCCCGTTTAAGTCAACTTTTACATTGGAATAATTATTTTTAAGATCGCTGTTATTGGTATCGGCTCCAAGATTTACCCACTGTCCAAGATATGCATGTCCAAGAAAACCGTCATGCTGCTTATTGCTGTAAGAATGAATAATGGTATCTTTAACTTCACCGCCGACCTTGCAGACTTCACCTATGGATGTGCCTTCATAAATTTTTGCACCGGCTTTTATCTTTGTTCTCTTTCCAATATATGCAGGACCTATTACTGCCGCATTAGGAAATATTTCAGCATCATCATCTATAAATACCGGACCGTCTTCCGCATCAAGAACAGCACCCGGTTTGACTTTAGCGCCATTCCCAATATAAATGTTTTTTTCATTAATTAATGTAACATTCGGATACACTTCACCAAGTATTGTCCCGGCATTATTGCTGAAATCAAAATCCTCTTTGAGCATGCCGGAATTATGGTGAATCAAATCCCACCAGTAAGAAATATAATCAAATTCCACTTCCTTAACTGCAAGATCCTCTAAAATCCTGCTGTCCGAATCAATGATCCGGTTTTTATCGAGTTTGTCCTTTAAATTCCGTGTATCGGAATACTTTATATTAACAGCAAGTATTCTGTCCCCGTTTTTAAAGATGGTATTCCCGTTATTAAGGATTATATCCTTATATCCTCTTTTAAGAAGTAATGTTCCGTTAATGAAAATAAAATCATCCTCATTTTCAAATAATTGATTAACATTGAATCCTGGATTATCGTCTTTTGTTACCGGAACAAAATGATCCCTGATCCATAAAACAACATTGGAAACCGGAAGTTCTCTTAATATTCTCTCCTTAAGTGAGATCATTCCGCATTTCAAATCAAAATTGGGTCTTAAAAGCGAAAATGGATATAAATCACCAGTAAATTCATCCTCAAATATTATTAAATTCATTTTTTACCTCCGGAGATTTTTACTCCTTTACTCAGAATTACACCAAAAGGAAACAAGAAAATTAAGCGTCCTGAAGTTCAAGCCAGTAGCCTTTTGTTTTCAGCATGGACCCTGCTTCTTCATCAACAATGATCAGCGCAAAAGGATGAAGCTGGACAATTGTTGCCGGCACCTGTGCCGTGAATAGGACCTTCAACCAGATCGGCAACTGCCTTCGCTTTATTTTTCCCGCTGGCAAGAAGTAACAATGTTTCTGCCTCCATAATGGTGCCGACCCCCATTGTAATTGCATATTTAGGGGCTTCATCAGTGTTATTGAAAAACCGGGAATTATCTTCTCTTGTTTTTTTTGTAAGTGTTTTAATTCTTGTTCTTGATCCCAGAGATGATCCCGGTTCATTAAAGGCGATATGTCCGTTCCCGCCGATCCCGAGAACCTGCAGGTCAATACCTCCGGTTTCCTCGATTTTATCTTCATACCAGTTACAAAATTTATCTATGTCGGTACCATCACCCTTGGGTATATAAATATTGCCTCTGTTAATATTTATATGATTAAAAAGATTTTCGTTCATAAAATAATGATAACTCTGGGAATGAGAAGGAGGCAGACCGACATATTCATCAAGATTAAAAGTCATAACCCTGGCAAAATCAAGCCCGTTTTCCTTATGCAATCTTATTAACTCTTTATACAAACCCAGAGGTGTGCTGCCTGTTGCAAGACCTAAAACGGAATCCGGTTTTTCGATCATCTGTTTTTCAACAAATTTTGCCGCAGTACGCGACATTTCATCATAATCTTTTTTGATTAATACCAGCATTTTTCCCCCTTTTGCATTTCAGGTTTGGTATGCTGTGTCTCTTTAAGAACAGCCGGATTGAATCTATTCTCATGCTATTATTTATATTTTACTAAATACCGGTATCAATAAGTTTATAATCTAATTGATTGTACCGGTTAAAAAATTTCTTCATTGATAAAAGGACTATCATAGCTGCTGTAACAGCACTGGAACATGTTAACATGTAAAGAATAATTATCTGAAATTTAACAGCTTCAATGGGTGACGCACCAACCAGGATCATACCTGTCATTGCCCCGGGCAGTTGTATCAAACCTACAATTTTAAGTGTATCAATAGTCGGGATCAATGCGCTTCGTACACACGAAACAGCAAGAGTATGGTAAGCGGCTTTTGCTTCTGCTCCAAGTGATAACAATACTTCAATCCTTTCTTTATTATTATTAATTTCAGCCCTTGCCCTGTCAAAAGAGAGTGATCCTGCTTTAACTGCATTTCCAATGACAATTCCTGCTAAGGGTATTAAATATCTCGGACTAACTTCAATTTCCCGGACAGCTATTAAAAAACCGAGTGAGACCAGCGCACCTGCAAAAATTGAAATCCAGGCAATAATAAATCCTCCCGGCAGTTTTTTTGACCTGCCGTACGAAGTCTGAGCACCCACAAGCGACATTACAAGTATTACCAACAAGGTATAGTAAATCTTGTTCAGATCAAAAATAAACTCAAGAATATAACCAATGGCTATCAGTTGGATAAACGCCCTGACAGATCCGACAATCAGATCCTTTTCAAGGTGAAGCTTCTGCCACACAGATAAGCCGATAACTACAACTACTAATATTAATGAATACCACATATATCAACTTTCTTTGTATCTGTTCATCCAGGTACCTGTAATATCTTTTATGTAACCGGAATGTTTTATTTTTCCCTCTTCAATAATAATTCCTTCGGTCGACAAATTTTCCGCCAGATGGAGGTCATGAGTCACCATTATCAATCCTTTTAAACCGTTTTTCAAATATTCCTCTAACACCTGCTGAACAATATCTCTCGAATGAATATCAAGCGCAGATGTCGGCTCATCAGCCAGGATTATTTCAGGATCTGACATTAAAATCCTGATCAATGATAACCGCTGTTTTTCACCAACGGACATTTCCTGCGGATTTTTATCAAGAAAAGACCTCTCAAAACCAAGATCTTGAGCTAAGTGCAATATCTTATCAAAATCCAGCTTGTCTGTCGCTTTTGATATTTTCGCCGTAAAACAGAATTCTTCCCTGACACTGTCCTTAAAAACTATTGGGGTCTGCCATAAAAATGCAACCTTTTTCCTTAAACCGGTTACTTCATACTCTTTGATCAGCTTTTCCTTATAATATATTTCTCCGGTTGTGGGATCCTCGATCCTGTTCAAAAGTCTCAACAACGAAGTTTTTCCTGACCCTGAAGGACCAAGAACAGACAATACACTCTTCTCTTTTAAAGAAAAAGAGATTCCTCTAAGAATCTCTTTTTCAGCACCATTTTTATTTTTCTTTTTTAAATAAATGTCTTTTAATTTAATAAGTTCCAAGTTGTTACCCTAAATTAAGAGCAAGAAGTTTCGGTTCCGTCATCTCTTGTATCGCATATTTTAAACCTTCTCTTCCAAGTCCGGAATCCTTAACACCGCCGTAAGGCATATGGTCTATCCTGTAGGTAGGAAAATCATTAATGATCAGTCCGCCCACTTCGATATTCTCATATGCATACCAGATCTTTTTAATGTCGTTGGTAAATATTCCTGCCTGAAGTCCGTATACTCCTTCATCCACCAATGACACAGCATCCTCAAATGTATCATAACTTTCAAGAGTAACCAGAGGTGCAAATACTTCCTCTTTGCGAACTTTCATTTCAGCTTTGGTATTGGTCAAAACCGTAGGATAATAAATGCTTCCTTTTCTTTTTCCCCCGGTTAATATTTCAGCACCTTCAGATACTGCTTCGTTTACCCATTTTTCTGTATTTTTTGCTGAATATTCGTCTATCATAGAGGATAATATTACATTTTCATTAAGAGGATCCCCGACTTTTACAGCGGATACCTCCTTTATAAATTTATCCTTAAATTCTTTAAAAATATTTTTATTTACAAAAATCCTCTGGACAGAAATACATACCTGACCTGCATAAACAAAACCACCGAGAACACATCTTTTCACGGCAAAATCAATATCGGCATCATCTTCAACAATTACACCGGCATTACCCCCGAGTTCGAGAACAACCACTTTCTTACCTGCAGTTGATTTCAATTTCCATCCGACTTCTGCACTTCCGGTAAAGCTGATCAGTTTAAAAGCATCATTCCCCACGAGTATTTCCGCCTGACTGCCAGGACAGACAATTATGTTAACGGCTTGCTCAGGGTATCCGGACTCAAGAATGATCTCACCAAGTTTAAGAGCAGTCACAGGTGTAGCGGAGGCAGGTTTAAGAACAAACGAATTTCCTGCAGCTATCGCAGGTGCAATCTTGTGCGCAACAAGGTTCAATGGAAAATTAAAAGGTGAAATTGCCAGTATGGGACCCATCGGAAATCTTTTTACGATCCCGTACCTGTTTTCCGATACCGCATTCAGGTCAAGGTCTATAAATTCGCCGCATATTCTTTTAGTCTCTTCAGAAGCGATGGTAAATGTCAGTACAGCCCTGTCAACTTCTCCGGCAGCAAATTTAATCGGTTTTCCAGCTTCAAGCGCTAATGTTTTGGAAAGATCTTCACTATTATTCTTTATGCCTTCAGCAATATTTTTCAGGATTTCACTTCTTTTATGGGATGGAAGTTTTTTTGTGGCTTCAAATCCTTTTTTAGCAAATTCTGCAGTTTTTTCTATATCCGCCGGAGAGGTTTTATAAACTTTGCAGATCTCCTTACCAGAATAAGGATTTCGTACAGATACTGTCCCGGAAGAACCTGTCCTTTTACCGCCAATAAAATATTTATAAATTTTCGACATATTTGGAGTATCAGGGTATTATTTATTGTGGTTTTTATATATTTATCAAAAGATAATTACAGATCAATCTTAATAATACTGCATTAAGATAATGATAAAGTTTTGAAACGTCCACGTAGAATTATATAGTACTTATTTTTCAGTATTTTTCCAGATAATCTTTAATCTTCCCTGAATTTTTCCGTTCCCATTTCGTATAAATTGTTACCGTAGGAATCCTGGGCAACGGTACATGGAAAATCTTCGACTTCTAATTTACGGATAGCCTCAGCACCAAGGTCTTCATATGCAACGATCTCAACTTTCTTAATAGAACGTGAGATCAATGCTGCTGCACCGCCGGTAGCTGCCAAATAAACAGAACCGTATTTTTTCATCGCATCAACGACATTTTCACCCCTTGCGCCTTTTCCGATCATACCTTTCAGTCCTTTTTCGATCAGTCTCGGTGCATAAGGATCCATTCTGTAGCTTGTTGTAGGTCCGGCTGAATTAATAACCTGGTCCGGTTTTGCAGGTGCAGGACCAACATAATAAATGACCTGTCCGTTAAAATCCACGGGAAGTTTTTCGCCTTTATCCAGGAGTTCAACCAGTCTTTTATGCGCCGCATCTCTTCCTGTATAAATAGTCCCGGAAATCAAGACCTCATCTCCTGCTTTAAGGTCTTTTACCGTTTCATCGGTAAATGGAGCTGTGATTTTCTTTTTCACTCTGTAATCTCCTTATGTTAATGAAATTTCCTGTCAAATATAGATTGGTAATATAAGAAAAGAACAAAATTATTTCAAGAAAATAAAAAGAAAGGCTGAGGCTGAGAAGAAAACAATTTCTCGCAAAGACGCAAAGTGGACAAAGAACGCAAAAAAAAGTGTAATGGGAAGGAAGGAAAACCACGGAAGCGCAGAGGTATCCGGAATCCGGAAACTGGAAACCGCAGTCCGAAAACTGGCGACTGACAACTAGAAACTGACAACTGGGAACTAACAAACTGGGTAAGGGCGAAGCATTTAAAAATATGCCGATTAATTTGCAAAATTTTGAAAATTAAATGCTTCGCCCCTACTACCGGCGGAATTACCGATAACTTTCTCCAAAAAAAGATAGATTACTGAAAATTTTTGTTGCATTTATTTGATAATTAATGTAAAATAGATTGGATTTTTGTGGATTATTGTTCTATTCTTTCTTTATTAATTTTATATAAAACAATCAGCGTAAAAAAATCATCCTAAACCCGGGCATGTAGATGAAAATTTGGGATTATAAGATCAACATGGGGTGTGGGCAGACATTTTTATCACCCGAGGTAAAGAAAGTTCTCAGCCTCCAGCTCGAGACCCCCTCATATTACCCGCCGTACTGGCATGTGGAAAAAGAAACCATTCAATTGATTAAAAATATAATAAAGACCGATAAGGATGTTTTTCTTCTTCCAGGTTCAACACCATTCGGCTTTGAAATGGTATGCGACTCCTTCCTCAAAGAAGGAGATAAACTTCTTGTGATCGATACCGGTATTTCCGGGCGCCTCGCTTTTGAGATCGCCGGACTTAAAGGTATACCTGCAGAAAAGCTTAGTTTCAAATACGGGAAACCCGCTGATGCAGCAAAAATCGAGGAAAAACTTAGCAGTGATGAATCCATAAAAATGCTCATGGTTGCGCATTGTGAGGAGGATACAGGAGTAATTAATGACATTAAATCGATCGGTGAAATTGCAAAAAAGCATCATAAAAATTATTTCGTGGACGGGACAACCTCATTCTGCGGCAGTCCGGTGGAGGTCGACAACTGGGGGATCGACATTTTCACAGCTTCATCTTCCAACTGTGTCAATGCTCCTGAAGGGATCATAATCCTTGCCGTCAGCAAAAAGAATATGGAAGAGTTCGAAAGTAACGGATTTAAAAGTTCCTCTATTTACCTGAATCTGAATACCTGGATATGCAGAAACAAATCGAATCAAAAAGACGAGATCACGTTTTTAAACCTGGACCAGAAATCGATTTTTGAAGATGTGGAAGAAAGCAAGATCAGGCTCTCGGAATACCCGGTTATCCCGGCAATAATGCTTTATGCTTTAAAAGCCGCACTGATGGACATAAATGAAGAAGGACTTGAGAGCACTTATAATAAGCACAGGGTTGCATCCGATGCAGTCAGGGCAGGTGTGAAAAAGATAGGTTTGAAAGTCCTGGCAAAGGATGAAGATGCTGCTCCTATGTGTACTACTGTAATCCCTCCTGAAGATATGGACATTGTTGCACTTAAAAAAGACATTTACGAATCTTACGGCATTGCAATGGGCAGGTGTTACACGGAAAATGAAGATCTCGGTTTTACAGGATTCCAGATAGGAACGATGGGAATAGCAGCCAGCCCGAACTATGTACTCCCTACTATCTCAGCTCTCGAAAATTACCTGTTTTCAAAAAAGATACTTAATAAACTGGGCAAAGGACTGAATGCCGCTGTTACTATTTTTAAACAGATAACCGATATAAATCCTTTTAGCGGAAGTTAAATATATTTATATACAAAAAGGCGGCATAAATCATTGCCGCCTGAAGATATTTACAATTATTTTTTTTTTAATAGAGGTGATTTTAACCACCTTTTCGATTTTTTGCGAGGGTATTTATGCCTTCGCTTATTTTTTGCCCTTATTCTAAATATATTTTGTTAAAACTCATTATCCATATTCCAAGCAGATAATGACCTCATTAACTCCGTCCTTTAGCTTGCTATATTGTAGATAATTAAGGAGAGATAGTTAAAAGAAGAAAGAGGTTGCATTTTATAAAAAAAAGGCTATATCCTTATAGATTAAATTCAATTTGTAAAGTTGGTTTATTATGAATTAAAAAAATAAGGAGTATAGCCATGTACAAAGATAATAACGTAAGAAAAAAGACTAAAGTCAATGGAAATGTTTTGATAGTAGCAGTGGATATAGGCAAGAATACCAATACCGGTTATTGGCGTTACCCGGGTGGGCCGGAAGGAAAAGTTTTTACTTTTAGCAATAACAGATCGGGATTTGAGTTGCTGATGAAGAATATTTGTTCAGCGAGGAGAGTTCAGGATGCGAAGGAAGTTTTAGTTGGTTTTGAATCGACGGGTATTTACGGATTACCCTTAGCACATTATTTACGTAATCAAAGATTAACTGTTGTACAAGTTAATCCGATGCATACAAAGAGATATAAAGAGGTAGCGGGTAATAACAGAACTAAGAGCGATAAGAAAGATCCGTTAATTATAGCGGATTTAATAGAGATGTCGAGGTATTTAAGCGTGATACTGCCTAAAGGGGCACCGGCACATTTGAGGAATTTGATGCAAAGGAGGGAGCGTATACTTGTAAAGAAAAACATGTCTACGAATCAATTACAAGATTTAATGTTTTTTATATTTCCGGAATTTCTCCATGTTATGAAGGGGATAAGAAGTAAAAGTGCAAAATATTTTATAGAACATTATCCATTTCCGAAAGATATTATATCATCAGGTTTTGAGGAAATATGTCTTGTCTTGAAAAAAATCAGCAGGGGCAAATTAGGTTATAAACGAGCACTTGAATTTTTTGCAGCAGCAAAACAAAGAATCGGTATACAAGAGGGTTGGGAAAGTATAGCAATTGAGATAAAGCAACTGATTAATGAAATAAAACTTTACAATGAGTTTATTCAAAAGATAGAAAATGATATTTTTCATTATCTTAAAGAGGTGTCGATTAGTGATTATATACTATCGATAAAGGGGATAGGAAAGTTATCGGCTGCCGGAATAATTGGAGAAGTAGGAGACTTTGAATCGATTCGCAGCAGTGACTCTCTTATAAAGCTTGCAGGTTTAAACCTATGTGAGAATTCTTCAGGTAAACGAGAAGGTAAATTATGTATATCAAAGATGGGGCGAACATTATTAAGAAAGATACTGTTTTTTGCGGCAATAAATACGGTTAAAAAAGGAGGAATAATGCATGACTATTACCAGAAACTCATTAAAAAAGGGAAACAAAAACTGAAGGCTTTAGTAGCGGTCATGAGGAAACTCCTGAGAAGGATATCAGCTTTAGTAAGAAATAAAACATATTATCAGGAAAACTATAAAATACAATTTGCGGCATTCAGTCCTTTGCCCAGTTTATTAAGTATCTTTTTTGAAAACAGG